>JANNPN010000438.1:0-20221 GCA_031400185.1 Polyangiaceae bacterium | reverse complement strand
GTCGGGGATGGCTTCGGGGGGCCGCAACTCGCGTGTGCGAAAGACAGAGAGGCTGCGGCGGGCTGTGCGCGCTGGGTGGCAGCGATCCGGCGACCGTAGAAGCCATCCCCGACCCGCCTGCCTGCTGCCACCGCTTCCGATTTGCTCCGCCGCGCGAGGGCTGGCCGCGGCCCGACGAACTATGCCGCGCTCGCGGCCACCTCGTCGGGGCGGCGAGCACGGAGCCTGACCGGCACGCCGTTCAGGATCGATTGGCCGACGATCGCCTCGACCTCCTGGTCGTCGGTCCAATCGTTGGCGGAGACCCCGGGGTGGCGGCCGGCGACCTGTTGCCACGGCGCGCTGGCGGCGTGCCCCCAGCCATGGGGCAGGCTCACGACGCCCGGACGCATCTCGTCGCTCACGTGGACACGCAGCGGCCCGCTGTACACCCGGCTCTCGAGCACGGCGACGTCGCCGTGGACGACGCCCGCGCCGCGCGCATCGTCGGAATGCACGAGCAGCACACAACGCTCGCGCCCACTCACCATCGCGGGCACGTTGTGCATCCACGAGTTGTTGGTGCGGAGCTCGCGACGACCGATCAGCAGGAGCTCGCCTGCGGCCGGCGCGTGCGGAAGGGTCGCCGCGAGCTTCGCGAGCGCTCCCGGAAACGGGCCGTCGGTGAGGTGCATCTTGCCGTCGTGGTGGAAGACCCGGCGCGCGATGCCGGTCTCGAGCGGCCCGAGGTCGATGCCGTGCGGCGCCGCCTCGAGCTTCCTCCGGTTCAGGCCCGACGACCATGGATTGAAACCGTCGCCGTAGCGGCCGGTCCGGAGCGCCAGGTCGGCCATCGTGTCGGGATGCCACGCGAAGCCGAACCAGCCCGCGGCCTTCGCGAGTCCGTCCACCACCCGGTTGCCGCTCGGTCCGCCGCCGAGCCGCTCGGTGAGCGCGAGCAGGATCTCCCAATCGGCACGCTCGTCCGCCTTCCGCGCGACGACCGCCGGCGACCAACGCGCGACGTTCCGCACGAAGTAGTTCGCGAACATCAGATCGACGTGATCCTCCGCGAGGCCCCAGGCAGGCGGCAGGATGACGTCGGCGTGGCGCGTCGTCTCGTTCACGTAGAGGTCGATCGACACCATGAAGTCGAGGCCGGCGAGCGCGCGGTCGAGGCGGCGGCCGTTCGGCGTCGAGAGCACGGGGTTGCCCGCGTAGGTGAGGAGCGCGCGCACCTGCCCTTCCCCCGGCGTCTCCATCTCCTCCGCGAGGATCGACGCCGGGAGATCGCCGAGGGTCTCGGGGAGCCCGCGGACGCGCGAGTGCCAGCGCCCATGGCCGTCGCCGCCGAGCTTTCGCGAAAACTCGCAGATGTCGAAGGCCGGGCTCGTGAAGAGCGCGCCGCCCGCGGCGCCGAGCCGGCCGGCTGCGAGGTTCAGAAGGTCGGTCGCCCACGTGGCAATCGTCCCGTGCGCGTTGTTGCAGACGCCGACCCGCGAATAGGCGGTCGCCGACGGCGCATCCGCGAACTCGAGCGCGAGCCGCACGATGTCGGCCGCGGGAATGCCGACGTGCGGCGCCACCGCCTCCGGCGTGAGGGGAGCGATCGCGGCCGCGATCGCGTCGAAGCCCGCGGCGAGGCCGTCGAGCGCCGCGCGGTCGACGCGGCCGCGCGCGTGCAGCGTCTGCACCATGGCGAGGAGCATCATCGCGTCGCTGCCCGGCCGGATCGCGACGTGCTCGTCGGCCTCGCGTGCGGACTCGGTGCGGCGCGGGTCGACGACCACGACCTTGCCGCCGCGGGCCTGGATCGCCCGCATCCGCCCGCGCATGTTGGGCGCGCTCAGAAAACTGCCGTTCGACACCATCGGATTCGCGCCGAAGCAAAGAAAGTAGTGCGTACGGTCGACGTCGGGGATCGGGATCGAGAGCGAGCTGCCGTAGAGATAGTACGACGCGGCAAAGCGCGGGCTCGTGTCCTGCGACCCGGCACTCGTGTTGTTCCTCGAGCCAACCGCCTTCAACAGACCGCCCCGCAGCATGATTGCGCCGTGGTTGTGGACGATCGGGTTCCCCATGTAGACCGCGACCGCGTCGCGGCCGTGGGCGCGCCGGACCGCGTCGAGGCCCCGGGCCGCCGTGTCGAGCGCCTCGTCCCAGCTCGCCGGCCGGAGCACGCCGTCCGTGCCGCGAACCAGGGGCTGCCGGATGCGGTCCGGGTCGTGATGGATGGCGGCGATCGCCACGCCCTTCGGACACACGAAGCCCCCGGAGAGCACGTCGTCGTCGTCGGGCCTGACCGAGACGATGCGGTCGCCCGCGACCTCGAAGCGGAGACCGCAGCACGCCTCGCAGAGCGTGCAGGTGCGGAAAACGGTACGGGGCGTTTCGGACATGGAGTGCGCTCCTTTCGCTAGAAGCCGAGCGTGTTGAAGAGCAGATGCCATTCGCGGGGCTCCGGCAACGACGCGCAGAGCTCGACGAGCGCGAAGCGCCGGGCCGTGGCACCCGCGCCGACCGTGCCGACCCATTCGATCGCGGTCCCGGCGGGCGAGCGCACGACCGCACCCGGCGCGAGGCGGAGGCCGTCGCTGCGGGCGGCGAACGCCTGCAACGCCTCGGTGATCGCTGCCTCGGCGACGAGCGGACGCGCGACCCCGGCCATGTGGAGGCGCACCGCGCCGAGCGGCGCGCGGAGCGCGGCCACGTCGCGACGGGTCCAGGCGTCGATGCGCGCGGCGACGTCGATAACCGCCGCGGGCCGGGGAACCAACGGGGCCTCGGCGTCTGCAGGTGTCGCAATCGCGAACGTCTCCGCACCGGTGGCGAGCGCGGCTTGGTCGTAGTAACGCCGTCCGGCCCCGATCCGGTCGCCGGTGAGCGTGAGCGCGTAGATCGCGTGCCAAACGAGTGCCCGGTCGGCGAGGCTCGCGCGGTTCGCCGCGAGCACGAACACGTGCGGCTCTTCGTGCAGCAAGCGCAGCGGCCGGAAGCGGAAATCCGGAAGCAGCTGCAGCACGCGCGTCATGCTCTCGCCGATCGCGTCGCCGCGGATCGGCCGGTCCATGTCGGCGTCGAGCAGCGTCCCCTCCGGGGCGAAGAGGTCGCAATACGCGTCGACGGTCGGAGCGGCGCCCCAGCGAAAAAAGCGCTCGAGGCAGAGGCGGATCGGATCGGGCAGTGCCGGATCCGCGAGAATCGCGACCGCGTCGGCGCTCAGCAGCGCTCGTGTCGGCACAAAAATCCCGGCGTCCACGAGAAGACGTGTACGCCGGGATTTGGCATTCTCAAATGACCGCTTTGCGGAAATTCACTAAGACCAATTTTGCGGACAGTTCGCAATCAACCCGAGGTCAGCAGGTTGTTGCCGAAGATGACCCACAGCAAGAGGATCATCCCGATCGGCACCCCCATGAAATAGAGCACCAGATAGCCGACCCGGCCCGACTCGTTATTGAGATGCGACATTCTTCAGTCCTCCGTTGTTGGCGTTGACTACCTGCCAACGAGAGAGAGCAAGTTCGAGGCCGGACGAGGGTGTCGTACTTTCTACGACCGCGCCGCGTCATCGCGCCGAGTTTGTAGAAAATGCCGGTGTCAGTCGGACTGCAGCAACCGCTCGACGTAGCGGCGCGCGCCGTCTTCGAGCGAGGTGAACGGCGGCGTGTAGCCGGCGCCCCGGAGGCGTCCCATGGCCGCCTCGGTCGCGTACTGGTAGCGCGCGCGCAATCCCTCCGGCATCTCGATGAAGCGGATCTTCGGAGGGCGACCGAGCGCCGCAAAGGTCGCGTGCGCCAGGTCGAGGAACGTCCGGCTCGTCCCGCTCCCGAGGTTGAAGATGCCCCGCGCGAGCGGCGCCGCGAGCGCGTGGTGGAGGACCGCGACGACGTCGTCGACGAACACGAAGTCGCGCCGCTGGTGACCGTCGGCGACGTCGGGCCGGTAGCTCTTGAAGAGCCGCACCTCGCCGTCCGCACGGATCTGGTCGAAGGCGTGCAGGATGACGCTCGCCATCTTCCCCTTGTGACGCTCGCCGAAGCCGTAGACGTTGAAGAACTTGAAGCCGCTCCAGGAGGGCGGCCGGCGCCCGGCGCGCTCCTCGGCGAGCACGTGGAGGTCGAACTGCTGCTTCGAGTCGCCGTACGGGTTCAGCGGCCGGAGCGCGGGGATGCGGGTCTCGTCATCGTCGTAGCCGTGGCTGCCGTCGCCGTAGGTCGCGGCGCTGCTCGCGTAGACGAAGGGGACGCGGCGCTCGGACGCCCATTGCCAGAGGCGCTGCGAGTACTCGAGGTTCACTCGCCGGAGGTAGCCGACGTCCATCTCGGTCGTATCGGTGCACGCGCCGAGGTGCACGATGCCGGCGAGCGTGGGCGGCGTCGCCGCGAGCCAGCCGTCCAGCGCCTCGAGATCGATCACGGTGCCGAAGTCGATCCCGCGGTGCTCGCGGCGGTCCGCAAAGCTCGCCGCGCGGTCGACCGCCACGACCGGGATGCCGCGCCGCCCGCACGACTCGACGAACCGGGCGCCGATGAAGCCCGCGGCGCCCGTAACCAGGAGAGTCGGCGATCCCGCCGCGCTCGGCGCCATGCGTCTCTCAGTCGCCGAGGACGTAGCCGAAGATCAACGGGGCCACGATCGTCGCGTCCGACTGGATCATGAACTTCGGCGTCTCGACGTCGAGCTTTCCCCAGGTGATCTTCTCGTTTGGCACGGCCCCCGAGTACCCGCCGTAGCTCGTCGCGGCGTCGCAGATCTGCGCGAAGTACCCCCAGAACGGCACGTCGTCGCGTTGCAGGTCCTGGATGATCGTCGGCACGGCGCAGATCGCGAAGTCGCCCGCGATACCGCCGCCGACCTGGAAGAAGCCGACGCTCGGCTTGACCTCGTCGTCCATGTTGCAGGTCTCGATGTACCACTCGATCAGGTGCTGCATCTGCTCGGTGCCGCTCTTCACACACTGATGGTGCGGGATGACGCCGCGGAGGACCCCCGCAGCGAACATGTTGCCTGTGGTGCTGTCCTCCCAGCCCGGCGAGTACACCGGCACGCCGTGCTCCCACGCCGCGAGCAGCCAGCTGTTCTCGGGGTCGATCTGGTAGAACTGCTCCATCTTCCCGTCGCGGAAGAGATCCTGAAGATACTCCGACTCGAACTTTCGCTCGCCCCGCTCACACGCGAGCGCCCAGCGGTCGAGGAGCCGGCTCTCCATGTTCCGCATCACCGTTTCCGGGATGCAGGTGTCGGTGACGCGGTTGAAGCCGCGGTCATAGAGGTCGGCTTCGTCCTGCGCCGACAGCGCACGCCAATCCGGGATGATCTCGTACTCCTCGTACGCGAGGAGGTTGAAGAGATCCTCTTCCAGGTTGGCGCCGGTACAGCTGATCGCGTGCACCTTGTCGGCGCGGATCATGCGGCTCAGGATCTGCCCGAGCTTGGCGGTGCTCATCGCGCCCGACAGCGCGACCAGCATCTTCCCGCCGGCGGCGATGTGGTCCTCGTAGGCGCGAGCAGCGGCCAGCGTCTCGCGGCTGTTGAAATGGAGAAAGTGCTTGTCCATGAACGCGCGCACGGTGCTCATGCGCGGCGTTCTAAGCGAAATCGCGTTCTCGCACCAGGGAAGCGCGGGGACGCCGGGCGAGCGCGAGGGCGATGCCGATTGCGTGGAGTCCGAGCGTCGCCGCCACGAACCCGGCGACGAAGCCGGCGGACGAGAGGTCCGCGGGCATTTCCACCCCGTGGGCGTGGCCGTGGAAGACCGCGAAGAAACCCGCGATCGCGATCGCGACGACCAGCGGCACACGCGGCGCCGCGACCATGAGGCCGAGGACCAGCACCGACAGCACGATGCCCGACTCCGCGAACGGCACCGCCACACCGACGTGACCCAGAACGGCACCGAGGACCATCGCCGCCGCGAACGACGCGGGCAGCGCGATGACCGCGCGCCCCCCCTGCTGCGCCGCCCAGAGCCCGATCGCGACCATCGCGAGCACATGGTCGAGGCCCGAGAGCGGATGGGCGAGCCCGGCGCCGAAGCCGGCAGCGTGCACCATCCCGGAATGCGCCGACGCCGTACCCGTCAGCGCGAGGGTGAAACCGATCGCCGTCCCGGCCGCGAGGGCGACCCGCCGTGTCCGACAAAGACCCATGATCCTTCTCCTCAGTGCGCGACGGCGCGGACCCGGGATGAGACCGCGCGCGCAGTCTACCGATGTCGTCGTCATGCGCAACGGCGTGCGAGGTCGCATGCGAATGGCAGTGCGGCGGCGTCACTTCGGCGTCGTCGCTGAGCGCGAAAGCGCTGGTTTCTCGACGCTGCGCTGGGTCCGGCCGGCGCGCGCGCCCATGCGACTCGCATCGCCGTCTGGCACGGCTCGTGCTGCCTCCGATGCTACCGATGAAGACGATCCTCCTCGCCGACGACGAAGAGCACCTGCGGACCCTCGTCCGTACGACCCTCGACCAGCCGGGCTATCGCATCCTCGAGAGCGCGGACGGCGCCGCGGCGCTGGCGCTCGCGCAACGCGAACGGCCCGACGTCGTGGTGCTCGACTGGATGATGCCCAACATGACCGGCATCGAGGTGATGACCGCGCTCCGCCGCGACCAGGCAACCGCCGACATCCCCGTCATTCTGCTCACCGCCAAGGGTCAACGCGCCGACGTCACCCAGGCGCTCGCGAGCGGTGCCAGCGCCTACCTCGCGAAGCCCTTCAGCCCGCTCGAGCTGCTCGCCAAGGTGGACGAGCTCTGCCGCGAGTGCGAGGCGGTCGCCGCCGATGCCACGGCTGCCGGGGCCGGACCCGCCGCCGCGACGCCGGCCGCAAGCGCCGCGATCGACCCGCCGTCGCACGGCCAGCTGGCGCTCTACGCCCGTGACCTCGCCCGGACCGTCGACGCCGAGCGCGAGCGCTCGCGCGAGCTCGCCGAAGCCAACGCCCGGCTCCAGCTGCTCGACCAGATCAAGTCGGATTTCCTGACCTTCATCTCGCACGAGCTCCGGACGCCGCTGGCGCTCATGAGCGCCTTCGATCTGTACGAGACCGAGACCGATCCCCTCGAGCGCGCGCGGGTGACCGAGATCATCCGGTCCGGATACGAACGGCTGAACGGCTTCGTCGGCCGCGGGCTCGAGTACTTCGACTGGCTCGCCGGCGAGTGCGCGCCCCTCGACGAGCTCACCGACTTGCGTGCACTGGTCACGCAGCTCGTCGCGAGCATGCCGGCGCTCACGAGCGGCGGCGCCGAGTGCCGCGTCGACGTACCCGCGGAGGCGTGCCTCGTGCGCGGTGGCGCGCCGGCACTCGCGACGTGCGTGCAGGCCCTCCTCGACAACGCGGTCAAGTTCTCGACCGGCCCGGCGCGCGTCACCGTGACCCTGACCCGCGCCGACGCGCGCGCGGTCCTGACGGTCACCGACCAGGGCCGCGGGTTCCCACCCGCGCTCGCGCAGGAGATCTTCCGGCCGTTCACGGTCCTCGACACGTTGCACCACGCCAAAGGCACCGGTCTCAGCCTCGCGCTCGCGGCCGCGATCGTCCAGGCGCACGGCGGCAGCGCACGCGCGACGAGCGGCGGCATCGAGTGCGGCGCCGCGTTCACGCTCGAGCTGCCCCTGACCGACGCATGAGCGTGTTGCGCCGAGCGCGCTCGAGCGACCCGTCCCGTCCGACAGACGCGACGGCGAGCGCCGCCGCCTCGGAAGCGAAGTACCGCTCGATCGTCGAGAACGCGGTCGCCGGCGTCTTCCAGACGAGCCCCGACGGCCGCTATCTCACCGCGAACCCCGCCCTCGCCCGCATCTACGGGTATGACTCGGCCGACGAGCTGACCGCCGCCGTCACGGACATCGCCGAGCAGCTCTACGTCGATCCGCATCGGCGTGCGGAGTTTCGCCGGCTGCTCGCGAGCTCCGACGTCGTCGAGGGCTTCGAGTCGGAGATCTACCGCCGCGACGGCACCGTGATCTGGATCGCGGAGAGCGCACGCGCCATCCGTGACGCGGAGGGAACGGTCCTCTATTACGAGGGCCACGTCCAGGACGTCACGGCGCGGAAGCAGGCCGAGCTCGCGCTCGCACACAGCCGCGAGGAGCTGCGCAACCATCGCGACCATCTCGAGGAGACGGTCAGCGCGCGGACGTCCGACCTCCGCATCCTGAACGACCAGCTCCGCGACGAGGTCGGCGAACGCGAGCGCGCCGAGACGGCACTCCGCGAGTCGCAGGACCGCATCGTCGCGCTGATCGACAGCGTCTCGGACATGGTGTCGCTCGTCGACGCCGACGGCAGCGTACGGTTCATGAACGCGTCGGTCGAGCGCGTGCTCGGGATCCAACCCGCCGACGTGGAAGGCCGATCCGTCTTCGAGCTGATGCACGCCGGCGACCGGCCGAAGATGGAGAGCTACTGGAATCACGTCGTCCACGGTGGGGGACTCGGTCCGCCGATCCAGTTCCGGAGCCGCCGCATCGACGGCTCGGCGCGCATCCTGGAGACGATCGCGAACAACCTCCTCGCGCACCCCGCGGTCCGCGGCGTCGTCTTCAATACCCGCGACGTGACCGAGCGGGAGCAGGCAAAGGCGGCGCTCTACCTCCGCGACCACGCGATCGCGTCCACGTCGGAAGGCATCACGATCTCGGACCCGCAGCAGCCCGACAACCCGCTCATCTACGTGAACTCCGGCTTCGAACGCCTCACCGGCTACCGGCGCGAGGACGTGCTCGGCCGGAACTGCCGCTACCTGCAAGGGCCCGACACCGATCCCGCCGCCATCGCGGCGATCAAGCAGGCGCTCGCCGAGGAACGGCACTGCACGGTCGAGGTGCTGAACTATCGGAGCGACGGCACGCCGTTCTGGAACTTGCTGTCGATCACCCCGGTCCGGAACAGCGCCGGCAACGTCACGAACTTCATCGGGGTCCAGTTCGACATCACGAAGCGAAAGGAGGTCGAGCGCCTCAAGAACGATCTCGTCGCGACCGTGAGCCACGAGCTGCGGACGCCCTTGGCCAGCCTCCGCGGCTTCGCGGAATTGATGCTCGACCGCGTCTACCCGCCCGCGCAGCAGCGCCAGTTCCTGCGCATCATCCACCAGGAGGCCATGCGGCTCGGGAAGCTCATCGACGACTTCCTCGACCTGCAGCGAATGGAGTCGGGGCGCGAGACCTGGATCCTCGCCGCGGTCGACCTCCGGCCGGCGCTCGAGGAGACGATTGCGCTGTTGACGCCCTCGACTGGCAAGCACACGCTTTCCCTCGACGTCGCCCCCGAGCTGCCGCGCGTCCGCGCCAACGCCGACCGCGTCCGCCAGGCGCTGGTGAACCTCATCGCGAACGCGATCAAGTTCTCGCCGAACGGCGTCGAGGTGCGGGTCGGTGCCCGGTCCGAGGCCGACGCGGTGACGCTCTCGGTGCGCGACCACGGCATCGGAATGAGCCCCGAGGCGATGCAGGACCTGTTCACGAAGTTCTACCGCGTCGACAACGCCGAGACGCGCTCGATCGGCGGCACCGGCCTCGGGCTCGCGCTCGTGAAGGAGATCGCGACGGCGCACGGCGGACGGGTGTGGGTCGAGAGCGCGCCCGGGCAAGGGAGCACCTTCTACCTCGCGTTGCAGCGCGCCGACGCTGCGACCGCGACCGGCACCGTCCCGGTTGCCGGCGCGGCGTAACGCGTGTTACTCGGCGCGCGGGAGGTGGGGATGATGCGTACGACGCTGCTTCTGATCGGATGGCTCGGCCTCGCGATCCTGACGGCAACGACACGAGCGAACGCGGGCCCCGGATTTCTCGGCGACGGCCGCTGCGGCAACCCGACCTGTCACGGCGCCGGTCTGCCGAGCCGCGAAAAGCCCGATCCCAACTGGCGCCCGTGGAAGTCGGCGCGGACGCAATGGATCAACACCAACATCGACCGCCACGCCCGCGCCTATCGCACGCTCGAGACCGAGGGCGGACGAGCGATCGCGCGCTACATGGGCATCGAGGCGACGACCAGCGACAAGTGTCTCATCTGCCACGCGCCCGCTGCGCCAGCTGCCGCCGGCGCGCGGTACAAGAAGAGCGACGGCGTCAGCTGCGAGCACTGCCACGGGCCCGCCGAGCTCTGGCTCGAGGCGCATACGCAGCGTGACTGGAAGCAGACCCGCTCGCAGTACGTCTCGAAGGGCTTCTACGACAACAACAACTACACGCTGCGCGCCCGGAACTGCGCCCGCTGCCACGTCGCCATCGACCACGAGATCGTCGCGGGCGGCCATCCGCCGCTCCAGTTCGAGCTCGTTGCGTACGCGCAGATCATGAAGCACTGGGACGACATGGACGAGCTTCCCGCCGGCTCGTTCAGCACCGACCCGACGATCTGGGCGCTCGGGCAGATCACCGGCCTCCGCGAGGCGCTGCGCATGCTTTCCGAGCGCGCCGCCGGCAGCAATTACCAGTCGCTCGACAAGTTCTCGCACTTCAACGACCGCAACTGCTATCAGTGCCACCACAAGCTCGTGGACGACGCGCTCCGCCAGGCGCGCGGCCATTACCTGATGGTCGATGCCGTGCTGACCGGCGTCGACGCCGGCAAGCGCGACCAGCTCGCCGGGCTCTGGAACGGCGTCGTCGCGGCGGTTCCCTCCAGCGCGTCGGGCGCGAAGCAGAAGGCCGACGCGATGAACGGCTGGCTCGGGTCGCTCGAGACCCAGATCGGCCGCGTCGACCGGGACGCGACCCGCCGCATGCTGAACCGCGTGACGTCGAGCGGCGCCAGCCTGAAGCTCGCCGAGCGCTTCAACTTCAGCCGGTCGAGCAAATCGAACGTGGTCGACGTCGACAACCTGAGCACGCCGTGGTGGTGGACGACCGGCGGCCCCGAGCAGGCCTACCTGGCGATCCGGGCGCTCTGCCGTCCGGCGGTCGGCGACCGCTGCGACGCCGCCAAGAACGAGATGCGGACCATGCTCGATGCGATCGACCGCTTCGCCTACAAACCGGACCAGTTCGCGGCGAGCCTCGCGGCGGCTGGGGCGAAGCTGAAGTAGAGCCCCCCCAAAAAAGGGGGCGCTCCCCGACGGGAACGCCCCCTTTCGTACGAAGCCAAAACGCTCAGCCGATCACGGCACCACGTAGACCGTCTCGCGCTGGATGAGCGCGCCCGGACCCGGGAAGCCGGCCGAAAGGTCGATCGCCCCGTTGTTCTTCGGCACGCAGTAGACCGCCACCGTCTCACGGTCGGGATTGCCGGGCGACCCGATGCGTATGATCTCGTCGGTCGCGAAACAGGCGCGAAGCTTGTTGTCGCACGTCTCACCAACTTGGCAGAAGGGGCAGGCGACGGATGGCTGACATTCGGCGGCCGAATTGCAGGTCTTGTACGTCGTGAGCGAGCAGAACCGATCCGGCGGGCTGTTCGTGCAGACAGCTTCCTGATTCGAATCCATGTCGCCCGGATCGAGGCGGCAGTCGCCGGGATGACAGAAGCCACCGGGGCAATCGGTGTCATCGGTGCACGGCGTGGCGTCGTTCGCGCCATCGACGCACGCGCGGCCACAGTCGTTCGGTCGCACCTGGTTCGTGCAGTAGCATTGGCCGGTACACGTCCCGCCCGGGCACTCCGACGCGACCGTACACGGACGATTGGCGCTCGTGCCACCCATACACGTCTTGTTCTGGTAGCCCGTCTGCGTGCAGTTCGGACCGCGCGTCATCGACGCGGTGCCGGTCGTACGGGGATTGGAGTTGATGTCGAGGCCGCCGGTGATCTGATCGGTGAAGGTCCCACCTGCCGGATCGGGTAGGCAGTCGACGCTCGTCGTACCAAAGAACGGGATCTCTCCGCCGAACGGGGGCGTCCTACGGCACGCCTTGTTCTTGCGAAGACCGTCGCTGCAGACCGCCTCCTCGATACACGGTCCCATCCCCGGCGCGCAGGGATGTGTCGCATCGCACCGGTCCCGGGCCCCCCCGTCGCAGAATCCGCCACAGACGGGGCACGGCTTGCTCTGGCTGAGCGGCTGATAGGTGACGGCGGCCTGGCGGACCTTCAGCGAGGACGTGCCGAGCGTGAGGTTGACCGTGCCGACCACGTCCTCGGTGAACGTGCTGACGTTGCAGACGGCGATGCCGCCCGCAGCAGCGGCCACCGGGGCTCCGTGGAAGCTGGTCTGGCAGAAGTTTCCCGGGCCGGTGCAGACGGGATCGTTCGGGTTCTTCTCGTCGCACTTCACGTTGATGTCCTGGAAGCAATGCGGACCGGTCGCCGTACGCTCTTTGCGGCACACGCCTTCTCCGAGGTCGTCACAGATCGAGTCGGACGTGGTGCCCGAGGGCGACTCCTTCGGCACGGCGCAGGAGCTGAACGGGGACAGCGAGCAGTGCGGTCCCGCGTTGCAGAGCCCGGTCATGTCGCAGTCGTAGAGATCCACGATGTAACCGCCGCCTTCGACGACGTCGCCGTCGACGCTCAGGCCGCGAAACCCGTTGTCCGTGTCCGCATTGGCGTGCTCGAAGGTCACCATGCGCGGCTTCGTCTTGCAGAGGCAGGCAAACAGACCATCGGGAACCTCCGCCGTGCCGCACTGGCCAGGACACGCAGAGTCGTCGGGACCGTCACACTCTTCGTTCAGGTTGTTGACGACGAGGTCGCCGCAGAGACCGCCGCGCACGGCGTATTGGTAATCGATGAGATCAGGGGGCACGATGATCTCGGGACCGTCGATCTTGACCGTGAGCGCGTCGATGACGCAGCTCACCGAGCTCGCGACGTCGGGCTGATCCGGATTGCAGACCTTGAGGGTCCCGATCTGCGTCGTGTTGCACTTCTTCCCGAGCCCATCGGTCATCTTGTCTATGCACTTGGTGATGGCGGCGCTCGTCTTGCCGTTGGTGGCGCAGAAGTCCGGCGCGACGCCGAGCGCCTTGCCCTTGAGGATCGCGTCCCGGCATTTCTGGATATTCTTCAGGACGCAGGTGGAATATCCGAAGGTCTGCTTGGCGACCTCGGCCTGACATTTGATGTCGTCGCCGAGCGGGCCCGTCACCGTCGGGTCGTAGGCGATGTCGAAAGCGAGCGTGACGAACGCGTCGTGCACCGCGAACAAGCACGCTTGCAGGTCGGCGGTCGTGAAACCGTCCCCGGGGTTCGGATCCGTACAGGGCCCGGGAAATCCGATCCCCTGGAGCTCGGCCAGCGTGAGCCCGCACGGCTTCGTCAGAGCGCCGGTGAATTTGTCGTTCACCTTGGTGATCGCCGTGACCGACGGGGTCGGGCAGCTCCCGTCCGTGAGCTGCGCGTTCCGGCATTTCTGGAGAATCTTGAGCTTCCCGGAGACGAACTTGAGGGAGGCCTTGGCGATGGCGAGCGTGCACTTCTGCGGCTTGGTCACCGCGGCGTGGGCGGACGGCACAGACAGCACAGCCACCGTCAGCGCGGCGACGAGCACGGACGCTCGGATTCGACCGATCGTCATAGGGGCCTCCTCTCTCGGCAAAATGCGACGTTGGGGGGAACGGTCATCGGCACTGGGTCGGGCGGCGAGCCATCCCGTCGGCGACCTTCCGAGGAGCCTAGCAGAGTCGCACTGCGCAATGGGAGGAAAAAAGCCCGAAAAGGTCGGACGCGGAGCGTCACGACCGTGACGGCCGTCCTGGCGCTCCCCCGAGTGGCGGAAAAGACGGTCCGAGCTGCTAGCGGCGCCCGGGCAGGAGACGCTCTTCCTCGGGCGCCGCCGGCTGCACGACCGGGCCGCCGATCGGCCCGGCGCCGGCTTCGGGTAGCTCCGGACGCATGAAGGCCCGGGGCTTTCCGGGCGCCGTCTTCGCGACCGTGAAGACCTCGCCGCCGCGCATGAACAGCCCCTCCATTTCGGGGCGGTTGAACGGCCGCGAGCCGAGGCGTCCGAAGACCGCGACCTGGTGGCCGCTCTCGTCGACGGCCCGGTCGCGCTCGAGACCGCGCGAGAGTGCGATGGCCGGTCCGTGCGTGTGGCGGGTCGCGATCAGGCGCGGGGTCGGGTTCGGGCTGAAGCCCGCGCTCCCCGGGGTCTCGCCGGGCGTGATGAGCTGCAGGACCCGGAGGCCGTTCTTGCCGTCGGCGACGTACGCGAAGACGCTCGCGTCGGTCGCACCGACGCGCACGGCGCGCGTGTCGTTCAGCGCGCCGCCCGCGTTGAACATCTGGAACAGCACGGGCTTCGTCGGCGTTTCGACGTCGACGATCGCGAGCCCCTGCGACCCGGCCGGGACGTACGCGTACGTGCGGGCGACGGTGAGGTCGCCCGCCTCGGGGATGTCGATGGAGGCGACGAAGCGCGGCCGATCGAGGCGGGTGATGTCGAGGACGCGAAGCCCGCGTGCGTCGGTCACGAAGGCGTAGCGGAACTGGACCTGGATGGCGCGCGGCTCGACGAGGTCGGGCGCGCCGAGCTCCGCGACGATCCGCGGGTGAACGGGATCGGCGATGCTCACGACCACGAGGCCGCGCTTGCAGAGAATGTAGGCGTACTCGCCCGCGAGCGTGATGTAGCGCGCGTCGTCGAGCGCGCCCTCGGGATTGAAGGTCGCCGCGCGCTCGAGGAAGTTGTTCAGCGGGTCACCGTCCCCGAGCATGTCGACGTCGACGACGACGAGGCCCTCGACCTTGTCGGTCACGTACGCGTAGCGATAGATCGGGTGCATCGGCTGCTCTTGGTTCTTCGGGTCCCGCGGGCGGGCGAAGTGGATCGGCTGGTTCGTCGGCAGCGCGACGCCGGTCGCGAACGGCGTCTTGATGTAGGCGCGCTGGCCGAGCGGCGAGACCGGTGCGGTGATGATGCGCTCCGAGAAGCCCTTGTTGTCCGTGTTGGCCACGTCGAATACGCGGAAGCCGCCGGGGCCGTTCGCGGTGTAGAGGTACTCGCCGCGGAGCTGCAGCGAGAGCACGTCGACGGACCGGCTCACGAGATCGACGCCGGGATGCTCGTAGGCTTCCTGCAGCTCGAGGTCGTGATCGAGGTGGCGCTGGAAGTTCTCGGGGTACGCCATGCGGTGCAGGTTCGAGCCGATCACCGCCTGCGGCTCGTCCCATTCGGAGACCGCGACCGCCTCGAGCCCCTTCTCACCTTCGCCCACCCACACGTACCGGCCGACGAAGTTCACGAAGTTCGTGCCGAGCGTCAGCACCTGCGCCATCCACGCGTTGTTGTCGCCGGTGCTCGAGACGTGGCAGTCGTCGCACTGCCGCGTTTCCTTCGAGCGGACCGTGTGCGCGAAGTGGGCGTTGAACGCCTGCGAGCTGTATCCTTCGGCCGAGACCGGCGCCTGCTGGTAGTACTGGCGCTCGCGATTGGCGTTCGTCGTGCTGATCACGACGGCGCTCGACGAGCGGACGGGCGCGACCGTGTGGCCCTTCACCGTGCTGTGACGCCCGAGCATGAAGATGTCGTGGCGGATCACCTGCGGGTTGTACGAGGTCCAGTTCCGGGTATCGCCGCCGTCGTAGTGCTTCTTCGCGATCTTCCAGTTGGCCTGCTGCGGCAGGTGGCAGCCGAAGCAGCTCGTGACCCACGACGTGTGGCACGAGATGCACGACATCTTGTCGCTGCCGTGCGCGAGGTTGTCGGCCTTCTCGGGCACGTCGCCCCAGGTCTTGCCGTCGATCCGCATCGTCTTCGCGAGGCGGGCTTTCTCGCTGTAGTGCTTGGAGAGCGGATCGATGACGTCGACGACCTGCGGCACGTCCCACTCGAGCCCTTCGGTCAGCATGGAGCGCTGGACGAGCTCGCCGCCGATCCACTCGAAGCGCCGGTCGCCCCAGGGCGTGAGACCGGTGAGCAAGTTGCTCCCACCGTCAGGCGCGGCCGGGCCGCTCGTCGTGACCGTCGCCCACGTGTTCACGGTGCCGTGGCAGTCGGTGCAGCCGACCTCGACCGCGTCGGGATACTCGCCGTAGATCTTGCCGTTCGAGTGGACGTCCTGCTGGAAGTGGCAGTCCACGCAGTGCATGCCGCGCTCGAGGTGGATGTCCTTCAGGTGCACCGCCTTGTCGAACTTCTTCGGGTCGCTCGGGTCGACGATCTTGCCGTTCTTGTCGAGCAGGTTGCCCTTGCGGTCCTGGCTGTAGACGGCGCGGAAGATCCAGCCGTGACCGTGGTAGTCCGCGAAGGTGGTTTCCTTCGTCTGCGCGTTCAAGGCCCGCACGTTCTTCAGGAAGTCCGGATCCGTCCAGAGCCCGCGCGCCGCCGCCTCTTCCGGGTTGTGCGAGAGGCTCGCGTGCATCGGCTCGTAGTCCGCGAGGTTCAACGGCGTCGGTGCATCGATCGTCTGGTAGCGCTGCTCGGCCGGCCACAGGAGCTGCCCGTCGGTCTCGTAGTCCCACATCTGGTAGCCGAGGAACGTGTTCACGAACGAGTTCGGCTGGTGCATGTGGCACACCATGCACTGACTCGTCGGGATGGCGCGGGTCAGGCGATGCTCGATGGGGTGGCCGGTCTCGTTCTTCGGGATCGTCGGGTCCTTGCCGTGGTAACGGCCGTCGTGGCCGTACTTCGCGTACGGACCCGAGTGCGCCGGGTCGGCGTCGTTCGCGTACACGACGTGACACCCGGTGCAGCCGCTCGAGCGGTAGTCGCCGGGGTGGTCGTTGGTGCCGAGGAACGACAGGTGCGGGTCGTTGAGGCGCGTCTTGTGGATGTTGAGGACGCCGGCGCTGATCCGGAGGTCGGTGCCGAGCCCGCGCGTGCCGAACTTCATGTCGGGCTTGCCGGGAAGATCGGGAAACGGCCCGAGGTTGGGGTTGCCGACCTCCGACACGACCGAGCGATCGATCTTGCCGCCGCGCTCGAACGCGCGGAGCGGGTCCGGCGGCTGCGCCACGTTCCACGGCGGCAGGGGCACGAGGAACGGGAGGACGCCCTTCTTTTGTTCCTCCTCGGTCGGGGAAGGGACGGTGTTGAGCTTTCGCGGCTTGCCGTCGCGGTCGTAGGACTCGCCGACGAAGTAGCGCTTGCTCGGCAAAATGCCGTTGTTGTAGGACGCGCCGCCCCAGAGGAGCGCCGACGTCGTCATGAGGCTGCGCTCTACTTGCGCGACCTCGTTCAGGTGGCAGCCGCCGCAGGTTTCCTGGGCGACGCGGAGATCGCCCGGATTGATGAAGCGGATGTACTCGGGCGACTCGGAATTCGTCTTGGCGTAGGCGCGGATCGGGTTCGCGGAGCTGATGCGATCCTTGTTCTGCGGGTCGCGCCAGATCTCGGGATGACGCGGCTGGACGTGCGCGTCCTTCTGCACGGCCGCGTACTCCTTGGTGCCGGGCTTGGCGCCGCCGACGCTCGCGTTCACGTTGCCGCCGTGACAGTCGACGCAGCCGAGGTTCACCTGTCCGGAGACGTGCATCGGCTCGATGCCGGTGTGGCAGCCGAGACAGCCGGTGCTCTTGGCGTCGGCTTCCGCCTGGGTCTGGCGGAGCAGCTTCGGCGCGCTGTCGGGGACCTCGGCGCCGGCGTCGTCCGGCGCGCCGGGCGCGCCGTCCGCCGCCACTGCCGGTGCGGTGTCGTCCGCGGCCCCGGCGTCGCCGCGCGCGCCCAGAGTTGCGAGCACCAGCGCAATAGCCGCCACCGTACCGAGCCCGAGCCATCGCGTCCCGTCAGTCATCTTCCACCCTCCCATGCCGTGTCGCGTCCGCATGGGCGCCATCAGAAGACCAGCACCACTTCGGTGCCGACCTGGTAGAGCGTGTTGGTCTCGAGGATGTCGTTGAAGCCGGCGAGCGGCTGGAACACCGCGCCGAAGCCCTTGAGGATGATGTTGTTGGTGAGGACCGGCCGGTACTCGACCCCGAGACTGATGTCGATGCCGATGTCCTGCCGGACGTCGGGCTGCTTCAAGAGGAGCTGCAGCGGCTCGGTGTCGACGAAGCGGAGGTAGGTGGCGTTGCCGATCAGGCTCAGCTTCTGCGTCAAGTCCGCCGTGGCGCCGACGTTCATCATCAGGATGCCGGGATTCACGAAGTTCGGCTGGCCCTGGGTCTTCGAGCTCCGGAGATCCGGGACGATGCTGTTCCGCTGCATGAGCGCGACGCCGCCGCGATCGGCGACGCGGATCGACTGGCGCTGCCAATAGCTGAAGCTGCCGCCCATGATCTGCGGGTTGTCGAGGATCGAGTCGAAGCCGTGCGCGGTGTCGTCGCGCGGGTCGCTGTCGCCCGAGGCGTAGAAGACCGAGGTCTGGTAACGCATCCAGTCGCGGTCGATCGAAAGCTCGAGGAAGACCGACTGCGCGTCGATGTTGACGTCACGGCCGGCGATCGGGTTCGACGTGTCGTGGCCGAAGACCTGGTAGAACGCGTGGCTGACGTTCAACCAGCCGAGGTGACCCTCGCCGGTCCACCCGAGGTAGAAGAGGTCGAGGTTGTGCGGCCGCGCGATGCCGACCGGGTCGGGACGCACCAGGAAGCCCTGGTTGTCGAAGACGAACCCACCCTCTTTCCCGTTGTCGTTCAGGTAGTGGAAGTTGAACTGGGTCGTGTACCCGAGCTTCAGGAAGTCCTGGATGTAGAGGTTGCCGATCGCGATCTGCTGGTCGCGGAGGCCGAACGTGTTGAGGTCGGAGTTCGTGTCCTTCTCGGCCGGGTAGAAGTAGATCAGATTGTATTGGTACCGGTTCGCGTTCGCGGAGCCGAAGAAGCGGATGCCCTGGTTGATGTCGGAGAAGATGAGGCTCCGGAAGTCGCTGTTGAACGCCTGGCGCCCGATCTTGGTCGAGATGAAGTCGTAGTTGACCGAGGTGTCCACGAGGTGGATCTCGACGAACGCCTCCTGGAGCGCCACGTGCGTCGTCGTGCGGTTCGTCCCGTCGCGGACGTCGGGATCGACGAGGCCATTCTCCTGGGTCGCGAGCAGGTTCACGTCGCCGACGCCCTCGAGCACGATCTGCCACTCGAACGGCTTGAAGGCCGTGGATCCCTTCTGCATCTCGAACCGGGTCACGAACTTCTGGTCGAAGATCAGCGCGTTGTGGCGCCCGAAGAAGTCGAAATCTCCCGGATCTTCGGTGGAGACGCCGCTCGGTGACGGCGCGGACCGGCCCTCGAGATTCGTCTTCGAGATGGCGGTCAGCTTGAGGAAGATGTCCTCGCCGATGATCGGGAAGTCACCTTTCAAGACGTTCTGGCGGTACGGGTCCCACCAGCGGCCCTCCTCGTTCAGGCTGTAGGGCGGGAGGTCGAGGCGCCAGCGGTCCTCGACCGGAGAGGCCGGCGGCAGGTCGCCGGCGGCGATCGCTCCGGAGGACGACGCCGGAACCGCGGGCTCCTCGCCGCGCGCCGCGGTCGCGGCGACCACGAGCAGCATCGCGGCGATCCCGAGCGAACGGATGACGACCCGTGCGTGCGCCGTCATCATCGACTCGCCCACGACCACAGCACGGCCGCCAACACCCCCAGCCCGAGCGCAATCACGAGCCAGCGGTTGCTCGAGAGCGCCGTCGTTCCGACGGCGGGTGCTTCTCGGATCGCCGTCACCCCGCTCTCGTCGAGGAAGAGCAGCTCGTCGCCGCCGAGCTGTAGTCGCATCTTGTGCGTCAATGGGACTTCCTCCTTCACCTGTGTGCCGTTCACCAGGACCAACTTCCCGGTGACCGGCGTGAGGTACCACCGCCCTTCGCGGAGCGAGAGCTGGGCGTGCTCACGCGAAGCCGTCTGCGAGTAGAGCCGGAGATCGCACGACGGCAGACGGCCGAGCAGATAGTGCGTGCGATCGAGGGAAACGATGTCGGAGCGTCCCGGCGGCGCCATGCGTTGCAGCTTGGCGCCGCTCGCCACCTGCGGTTGCAGGTCGGAGAGCAGGATCGTGTGCTCGGTGAAGTCACCGCCGCCCCCGGCCGGCGGCGGTGCTGCCGGCGCGGGTCGCGTCGGCAGGGGCGTCGTCGTGGGACCGGCGGCCGGCGCTGCAGGAGCCGGCGGCGGTTTCGGCAGCGGCGGCGGCTTCGCCGCGAGGCGCGTCGACTCGTCGAGCGGCGGCGGCGGCGTGGCGGGCGGCACCGGCACCCGCGGTGCGACCGGCGGCGGCGTCACGTGCACCTTCGTGTGCTCGTCGAGCCCGGGGGCGGAGGGCGGCGGCGCGGGCGCTTGCGCCGGGGTGGAGGGCGCCAGCACACCGATCGGCTAGGCCAAGCGATCGGCTGCGTGCTTCGTGGAGGAGAAACGATCGCGCTCTACGGACCGCTTGGAGCGGGCAAGACCGCGCTCGTCCGTGGAATCGCGCAAGGCCTAGG
>JANNPN010000426.1:0-8631 GCA_031400185.1 Polyangiaceae bacterium | reverse complement strand
GAGGAGGAGGCCAAGACCGTCCAGAAGCTCTTCCTCGAAGGTAAGCGCGCGGAGGCCGCCGCGGCGGTTCCCGACAAGCTCGCCGACGAGATCTCGCTCGCGGGTCCGCCGGCGCGCGTCCGCGACCGCCTGCAGGCCTGGCGCGACAGCCCCGTCACCACGATTCTCGCCGGCACCCGCGACGCGACGACGCTCCGGTTGCTCGCCGAAGCCGCGCTCTGATTCTCAGCGAAAGGACACTGCTCCCATGAGTGAACTCGGATTCTGGAAGCTCGCGACCGCGAACCCCGATGCCACCGCCCTCGTGACCCCCGAGGGCGAGCGCCTCAAGGCGGGCGCGCTGCTGGCGCGCTCGAACCAGCTGGTGCACGGCCTCCGGAAGCTCGGCCTCCAGCAGGGCGACGTCGTCGCGAGTCTCCTCCCGAACGGCGGGCCGATGATCGAGCTCTACCTCGCCGTGACCCAGGCGGGTTTCTACCTGGTACCGATCAACCACCATCTCGCGGGTCCCGAGGTCGCCTACATCCTGCAGGACTCGGCAGCGAAGGCGTTCGTCGCCGACGCGCGTTTCGCCGCGATCGCACAGGCCGCCGTGGACGAGGCAAAGATGCCGGCATCCGGCTGCTTCGCGATCGGCACTATCCCGGGATTCCACTCGTACGCAGCCCTCACCGACGGCATGCCGACGACCGCGCCTTCGGACCGCGCTGCCGGGCAGGTGATGAACTACACCTCGGGCACGACCGGCCGCCCGAAAGGCGTCCGTCGCACGCTCATGCCGTTCGACCCCGACACGGTCGGATCGATGTTCGCCATGTTCCTCGCGATGTTCGGCATCACGCCGCAGGATAATGGCGTGCACCTCGTCGGCTCGCCGCTCTACCACACGGCGGTGCTCGTCTTCGCGGGCTGCTCGCTCCACTTCGGCCACACGCTCTCGGTGATGGACAAGTGGACGCCCGAGGACGCACTGAAGGTCATCGAGCGCGACAAGGTCACGACGACCCACATGGTGCCGACCCAGTTCCATCGCCTCTTGGCGCTCCCCGACGCCGTGAAGAAGACGTACGACGTCTCGTCGCTCCGGCACGTGGTGCACGCGGCGGCGCCCTGCCCCGTCGACGTCAAGCGCCGCATGATCGAATGGTGGGGCGCGACGATCTTCGAGTACTACGCTGCGAGCGAGGGCGGCGGCACGCTGGTCACGCCCGGCGAGTGGATGGAGCGCCCCGGCACCGTCGGGAAGGCGTGGGCGAGCTCCGAGATCCGCATCCTCGACGACGCCGGCGCCGAGCTGGCGACGGGCACGCCCGGCACCGTCTACATGAAGCTCGGCGTCCAGGACTTCGAGTACCACGGCGACAAGAAGAAGACCGAGGCGAATCGCCGCGACGGCTTCTTCACCGTCGGCGACGTCGGCTACCTCGACGACGCCGGCTACCTGTTTCTCTGCGACCGCAAGATCGACATGATCATCTCGGGCGGAGCGAACATCTACCCGAGCGAAATCGAGGCGTGCCTGCTCTCACATCCGAAGGTCGGCGACGCCGCCGTCTTCGGCATCCCCGACGACGACTGGGGCGAGAGCGTGAAGGCCGTCATCGAGCCCGCCGCCGGTGTCACGCCCGGCAAGGATCTCGCCGACGAGATCGTCGCCTTCTGTCTCGAGCGCATCGCCAAGTTCAAGGTGCCGAAGTCGATCGACTTCATGCCCGAGCTCCCGCGCGACCCGAACGGCAAGCTCTACAAGCGGAAGCTCCGCGATCCCTACTGGGTCGGCCGCGAGAGGGCGATCTGAACATCGGCCTCAACCTGCCGGTCATGGCGCCGGGTCTCGACCGGGACCTGCTCCATGCCTGGTGTCGC
This sequence comes from Polyangiaceae bacterium, assembly GCA_031400185.1. Classification (GTDB taxonomy): domain Bacteria; phylum Desulfobacterota; class Binatia; order UTPRO1; family UTPRO1; genus UTPRO1. The sequence continues at coordinate 6,765 of JANNPN010000426.1, read as the reverse complement.
GGGATCGATGAAGGACCGTTCTCTAGTCTCGCGGTCGGCGAGCGCATCAACTTCCCGAATCCCGAGATCACGGTGACGCTCTCCGCCGCCGCGGCGTGGACGTCGCGCGTGCCGCTCTTCTACAACGTGCTCGTCCTGCCGATGCACCCGGAGGCGCGGGCCGCGAAGCAGATCGCGACGCTCGACGTGCTCTCGAACGGCCGCGTCGTGCTCGGGGTCGGCGTCGGCGCGCGCGAGGACGACTACGCGGCGGTCGGGGCGCCGTGGGCGGGACGACTGGCCAAGCTGGAACGCCAGGTCGTCCGCATGCGCGAGCTCTGGGCGGGCGCCTTGGCCGACGGCGCCGACACCCCGATCGAGCCGAAGTGCGTCCAGCCTGGCGGGCCGAAGGTGCTGATGGGTGCCCTCTTCCCGCGCGCGATCACGCGGGCCGCGCACTTCGCCGACGGCATCCTCGGCTTTTCGTTCACGCTCGCGCGCGAGGAGCTCGACTACGCGTTCGACGGGGCGCGCGCGGCGTGGACGGCGGCGGGCCGGGCCGAGCCGCCGCGGCTCGTCACAGGCTGCTGGTTCGCGCTCGGCTCCGGCGGACGGGCGCAAATGAACGCGTACCTCGGCCGATACCTGAGCTTCCTCGGCCCGAGCGCCAAGGGGCTCATCCCGCTCGTCCCGACCGTCGACGCGCAGGGGCTCCGCGATGCGGTCGCACGCGCCCGCGACGCCGGCGCCGACGAGATCGTGCTCGCACCGACGACGCTCGACCCCGACGAGATCAAGCGGGTCGAGGATCTGCTCTCCTGACTCGCCGACGATGCGCTGCGCGAGATCAGAACGTCGTCGGAGCGACCTGGTACGCGCTCATCGGCAGCGTCTCGAAGCGCGCGAAGTCGATGAAACGCTCACAGCTCATCGTCATGCGGCGCTGCTGCGCCGCGAGCTCCTCGGGAGTCGTCGCGTCGTAGAAGTGCATGGCATCGGTCGCGGCCTCGGCGGGAAACGCCTCCTCGACGATCGCCGTCCAGGGCGGCGCGTCCGGCGTGAGCGCGCGGACCAGCACGTTCTGCACGTAGAGGAACGTCCGCTGGGTCGCGATCGCAATCGCCGTGTGGTCGCCCTGCCAGCGGCCCAGCCACGTCTCGTAGTCGAGCTGTTCCGGCTTTTCGAGGAAGGCCACGGTGTACAGCCCCGGGAGACGCTCCCCGAACTCCACCGGCACCGTCGTATTGCGGATCGGCACCGACTCGAGCGTCAGCCACCCTGCGAGCCTCGGCATGACCTTCGCGAGCTCGGCCTCGACGGACGCACGATGCATCGCGGAGTCGATCCACAGGCCGACGACTGCGGTCGGATCGCGCTGCGCGATGCGAAGCCCCTGCACCGCCGCGTCGTCCGCGAGCAGCACCGTCACGCCGGACGCGCCGTGCTTGCCGAGGGCGGCCGCGACGGGTCCGAGCAAGGACGCCCGGAAGTCCGCGAGCGTCACCCCAGCCGGTTTCCACCCGACGTAGGTGATCTTCTCCACTCCGTTCCTCTAGCCGGAGCCCCCACGCGCCGGCAATCCTGGTCCGCCGCGCGGCGGCGAGGGAGTCGTCAATGACGCGACTCGATGACGTGCTCGCCTCCGACGTGCGCGCGGCCGACGAGGTCCGCGCCTGGGACCACGAGGCCGACGTCGTCGTCGCCGGCTTCGGCTGCGCCGGCGCGTGCGCCGCGATCGAGGCCGCGGAGGCGGGCGCCGAGACGATCGTGCTCGAGCGCGCCGGCGGCGGTGGCGGCACCTCGGCGATGTCGGGAGGCCTCATCTACATGGGAGGCGGCACGCCCGTGCAGAAAGCCTGCGGCTACGAGGACACGCCCGAAGGTATGTACACGTTCCTCATGGCAGCGTGCGGACCCGGCGCGGACGCGGCCAAGGTACGGAGCTTCACCGAGGAGAGTGTCGCGCACTTTCATTGGCTCGAGGCCCACGGCGTCCCGTTCAAACGCACCTTCTATCCCGAGCCGTCGATGGAGGCGCCGACCGACGACTGCCTCGTGTTCTCCGGCGGCGAGGACGCGTGGCCGTTCGACGCGCTGACACCGCCGGTGCCGCGTGCCCACAAGCCGCAACACACGAACGCAGCCGGCGGCTTCCTGATGCAGCGCCTGGTGGCCGCGACCGCGCGTAGCGGCGCAGCGATCCTGACGGACGCGCGCGCCGACACGCTCGTACTCGAGCGCGACGGCCGCGTCGCCGGCGTCGTCGTGCGCCATGACGGTCGCGAGCTGCTGGTGCGCGCCCGGCGCGGCGTCGTGCTCGCGGCCGGCGGGTTCGTGAAGAACGACGCGATGCTGCAGGCGCACAGCCCGCTGCTCGCGAAGTGCAGCTGGCGCCTCGGCGTCGACGGCGACGACGGCCGCGCGATCCGCATGGCGATGGGCGCCGGCGCCGACGTCGCGCGCATGCACGCGGGCGAGGTCGCGGTACCGATCACGCCGCCGCGCCGCCTGATCCGCGGCATCCTGGTCACCGCCGCCAGTCAGCGCTTCATCAACGAGGACGCCTACTACGGCCGCGTCGGACAGGAGGCGCTCTTCCGCCACGACGGCCGCATGTTCCTCGTCGTCGACACGGCAATCTACGAGCGGAACCTCGCCGGCTTCGAGGTGACGCACGTCGAGGACACGATCGCGGATCTGGAGCGAGTCGCGGGGTTCCCGGACGGCGCCCTGCAGTCGACGGTCGCGCTCTACAACCGCCACGCCGCCGCGGGCCGCGATCCCCTCTTCCACAAGCACCGCCAGTTCCTGCAGCCGCTCACGCAGGCGCCGTTCGCGGTCGTCAACTGCAGCACCGACAAAGTGCTGTGGGCGACGTTCACGCTCGGTGGCCTCCGGACGACGCCCGAGAGCGCCGTCGTGCGCCCCGACGCTCAGGTCATCCCCGGCCTCTTCGCCGCGGGCCGCACGACCAACGGCATCGCCGCCGAGGGCTACGTGAGCGGCATCTCGCTCGGCGACGGCACCTTCTTCGGCCGCGCCGCGGGCCGGAGCGCCGCGCACGCCTGAAACGACGACGGGCGCGCGGGAGATCTCCCGCGCGCCCGTCCAATGTCAATGATGCTCGCGGACGCGATCAGTACACGATCACCGAGCGCGCGACCTCGCCCTTCTCCATCGCCTCGAAGGCGGCGTTCACGTCCTCGAGCTTGATCCTCTTCGACACGAGCTCGTCGATCTTGAGACGCTTCTGCATGTAGAGGTCGAGGAGGAGCGGCATGTCGCGCCGCACGTTCGCCGAGCCGTAGAGGCAGCCGAGGAGCGACTTCTCTTCGAGCGAGAGCATCATGCCCGGGATCTCGACGGTCTGTCCCATCGGAACGACGCCGACGCAGACGACCGCGCCGCCGCGCTTGAGCGACAGGTAGGCCTGTTGAATCAGCGCCGACGTGCCGACCACCTCGAACGCGTAGTCGACGCCGTGGCCGTCGGTCAGCTCCTTGATGGCGCTCGGCGCGTCGGGGTTGTCCTTCGCATTCACGATGTCGGTCGCGCCGAACTGCTGCGCGAGCTTGAGCTTCGAGGGCGCGAGGTCGACCGCAATGATGCGCGCCGCGCCCGAGAGCGCGGCTCCCTGGATGACGTTCAGGCCGACGCCGCCGCAGCCGAAGACCGCGACCGTCTGGCCGGGCCGTACCTTCGCGGTGTTGATTGCGGCGCCGACGCCGGTCATGACGCCGCAGCCGACGAGGCACGCGACCTCGAGCGGAACGTCGTCGCGCACCTTGATGGCGGAGGTGGCGCGCACGATCGTGTGGTCGGCGAACGACCCGACGCCCGCCATCCGCGAGACGTCCATGCCGTTCAGCTCGAAGACCGCCTCCTGCCCCATCATCGCCGACTGGATCGCCTGCTCGCAGAGGTGGGTGCGCTCATTCGCGCAGTAATGGCACTTGCCGCAGTTCGCGACCCACGCGAGCACGACGTGGTCGCCGGGCTTCAGGTCCGTCACGCCCTTCGCAACCTCTGCGACGATGCCCGCGCCTTCGTGCCCGAGGACGACCGGCGGCGGCACGGGCAGCTTCGCCTGGACGACCGAGAGGTCGGAGTGGCAGACGCCGCTCGCGACCATCTTGACCGCGATCTCGCCTTCGCGGAGGGGCTTCAACTTGAGCGACTCGACCTTGAGCGGCTCCATGAAATTGTGCATGACGGCGCCTTTGACCATGTGACTCTTCCTCCTCGGTGATTTTGCCGGCGCGGGGCGCGCCGATAGAGCGACCTCCCTACACGATGCGCCTCGGTTTACAAAGACACCGCGCATCCCATACGACACGACCCCGGTGGTTCCGCCGCACGCGATCGTTTCCTTCACCGGCCATGCGGGCCTGAGCCTCGCCGGCGACGCGTGGGGCGATCCGACGGCGGCGCCGGTCGTACTCTTGCCGGGTGGCGGGCAGACCCGGCACTCGTGGCGCGGGACGGGCCGCGCGATCGCCCGCGCAGGCTGGTACGCGATCTCGCTCGACGCACGCGGGCACGGCGACAGCGCCTGGGCCGCCGACGGCGACTACACGATCGACGCGTTCGCGAACGACCTCCGTGCGGTCGCGGCGACCTTGCAGCGGCGGCCGGTCGTGGTCGGCGCCTCCCTCGGCGGCATCACCGCGATGATCGCCGAGGGCGAGACCCCGGGGATCGCCGCGGCGGTCGTGCTGGTCGACGTCGCGGCGCGGATCGAGGTCGCGGGCGCGGAGCGCGTCCGCGCGTTCATGACGGCGTTCCCCGACGGCTTCGCGAGCTTGTCGGACGCGGCCGACGTGATCGCCGCATATCTACCGAACCGGCCGCGTCCGCGCGCCCTCGGCGGGCTCACCAAAAGCTTGAAGCAGGGACCCGACGGCCGGTGGCGCTGGCATTGGGACCCGCAGTTCCTGGGCGGCTCGCGCCCGCCCTCCGACGTCGCGAACCCGCCGCGGCTCGCCGCCGCGGCGCGCCGCCTCACGGTCCCGACGCTGCTCGTCCGCGGACGCCAGAGCGACGTGCTATCGGAGGAAGGCGCAGAGGATTTTCTGCGGCTCGTACCGCACGCGAGCTACGTCGACGTGTCGGAGGCGGGCCACATGGTCGCGGGCGACCGCAACGACCTCTTCACCGACGCGGTCGTCGGCTTCCTCGCGAGCCTCAGCAAAGACACCTGACCGAACCGGAGAGACGGATGCGACGACTCGTGGGAACTCTCGTACTGATCGCGGTGCTAGTGGTGAGCGTGTGGGCCGTGCGGCTCCTGTGGCTCACCGGGACGTTCCGTCGCGTCACCCCGCACTTCGCCGGCACCTGTCGCCCGGTCCACGGCCCGGTCGGCGGTGAGGACATCACCATCCATCCGCGAACCGGCATCGCGTACGTGTCCGCCACCGATCGCCGCGCAGTGACCTCCGGCAAACCCGTCCCGGGCGGGATCTGGGCCTACGACCTCAACGCGGCGGACGCGGTCCCAGTGAACCTCACGCCCAATGCCGATGCGCGTTTCCAGCCCCACGGCATCAGTCTCTGGACCGGCACCGAGGGCCGCGACGCGCTCTTCGTCGTGAACCATCCCGCCGACGGCGAGACGCGCACGCACGCGATCGAGATCTTCGACGTCACCGATCACGGCCTGCTCCACCGGGCGACCCTCACCGATCCCGCGCTCGTGATGCCGAACGACATCGTCGCCGTCGCGCTCGACCGCTTCTACGTCACCAACACCCACGGCCACCCGCCCGGACGCATGCAGACGATCGAGACCTACCTCCAGCTCGCGGACGCGCAGGTACTGTTCTACGGCCCGGGCGGCTTCCGTCCCGCGATCCCCGATCTGCTCTTCCCGAACGGCATCAACGTGAGCCCGGACGGGAAATCGCTCTACGTCGCCTCGACGACCGGCCGCTCCATCCTGATCTACGACCGCGACCCCGTCAGCGAGGCGTTGCGCTTCCGGCAGCAGGTCCCCGTCGGCACCGGCGCCGACAACATCGAGACCGACGAGCACGGCAACCTGTGGGTCGGCTCGCACCCGAAGATGCTGAAGGTCGAAGCGCACGGCAAGGACCCGAGCGTGCTCTCGCCGTCGCAGGTTCTGCGGATCACGCCGGCAGGCGAGGTCGAGGAGATCTACCTCGACGACGGCACGCCGATCTCGACGTCCTCGGTCGGGGCCGTCCGCGGCAACCGGCTGCTCATCGGCAGTGTGTTCGGCGACGGCTTCCTCGATTGCACGATGGCGGCGAGCGGCGCGGCGCCTCCCTCCTAAGGGACGACGTCCGGACTCCGTCGGCGGAACGTGGGTCGTGTCGCAGTTTGCTTCTCGTCCAGCGGGACGCTCGCAACCGTCGGGTTCGGGCCGCCCGACACCGCGCGCACGTGCGTTACAAACCGACGCACCACGCGAAAGTGCAACACGTTTCATTTTCTCGCGTGGGGTGCTAGACGGGCGTCGGCGATTTTCCCCGTGACCCTGCTCGTGACACCCCACTGTCGACGTTCGAGGCTTGCCCGTGGCCGATAAGCGCCGCCAGCTCGCGGACGTCGTCGCGGAGCTCCGCGACGGGATGACGATCGGCATCGGCGGCTGGGGTGCCCGCCGAAAGCCGATGGCGCTGGTCCGCGAGATCCTGCGCTCGCCGCTGCGCGACCTGACGGTCGTCTCGTACGGCGGTCCGGACGTCGGTCTCCTCTGCGCCGCGGGCAAGGTCCGCAAGCTCGTGTTCGGCTTCGTTTCCCTCGACCTCATCCCGCTCGACC
>JANNPN010000375.1:0-11296 GCA_031400185.1 Polyangiaceae bacterium | reverse complement strand
CGGGGGCGGCGCCGACGTGCCCCACGACGTGCTCGTCGTCGTCTCGAAGCTCAAGGCCTACGTCCGCGCCCGCTCCGGCATGAACACGTCCGACGGCGTGGTCGAGGTGCTCTCGGATCGCCTCCGCACGCTCGCCGACCGCGGCATCGAGAACGCGCGCGCCGCCGGCCGGAAGACGGTGCTCGAGCGCGACTTCGACGACCTCCGATGAAGGCTGCGCCGCTGCAGGCCCAGCCACTGCCGCAGATCCCCGCCAAGCCCCTTCGCCAGCCGCGCTACCTGGAGGTCCGGACGTCCGAGCTCGCTGGGCTCGGGGTCTTCACCAAACGCGCCGTGCCGCGAGGCACGCTCCTCCTCGAGTACCTCGGCGAGCGCATCTCGCACGAGGAGGCGGGCGAGCGGTACTACGCGGCGACGCAGCCGGACGCGTTCGTGCTGCTCTTCACGGTCGACCGCAAGGTGGTGATCGACGGCGGCGTCGGTGGGCGCGCCGCGCGCTACGTGAACCACTCGTGCGAGCCGAACTGCGAGGCCGACGAGATCGGCGGCCGCATCTTCATCACCAGCATCCGCGACATTCCGGCCGGCGCCGAGCTGACCTACGACTACAACATGGAGGCGCCGTCGCCCTTGCCGCGCGACTGGCGACGGCGCTACGCCTGCCGGTGCGGGACACGGCGCTGCCGTGGGACGATCGTTGTGAAGCCGCGCCGCCGGTCCCCGCAGACCACGCGCCCGAAAACGAAGAGGAGACCGCGATGACCGACCGATTCCAATGGCTCGATGCCGTGGCACAAGCGGACCTGGTCCGGAAGCGCGAGGTGACGCCGAGCGAGCTTCTCGAGGCGGCGATCGCGCGCGCCGAGCGCGTAAACCCCGAGCTGCACGCGATCCTCACCCCGCTCTACGCGAAGGCCCGGAAGGCGGCGGCGGATCCCGCGCTTCCGCTCGGCGCGCTCCACGGCGTGCCGTTCCTCTTGAAGGACATCATGGGCTACAGCGCCGGCGACCCGTATCACATGGGGATGAAGGCGCTCCGCGACTTCGTCGCACCCCACGATACCTATCTCGTCGCCAAGGTGCGCGCGGCGGGGCTCGTCGTGATGGGGCGGACGAACGTTCCCGAGCTCGGCACGATCCCGTCGACCGAGCCGCTCGCGTTCGGACCGAGCCATAACCCGTGGGACCCGACGCGCTCGCCCGGCGGCTCGAGCGGGGGTGCGGCCGCGGCGGTCGCGTCCGGCATCGTCCCGCTCGCGCACGCCAACGACGGCGGCGGCTCGATCCGCATTCCCGCGAGCGTCTGCGGGCTCGTCGGCTTGAAGCCGTCGCGCGGTCGGAGCTCGCTCGGCCCGGATCTCGGCGACGGCGTCGGCGGGCTTTCGGTCGAGGGCTCGGTCAGCCGAACGGTGCGCGACACCGCGGTCTTCCTCGACGTCATCGAAGGGCTCATGCCCGGGGATCCGTACGCCGCGCCGACGCCGCAGCGCCCGTACGGCGAGGAGGTCGGCATCGATCCGGGCTCGCTCCGGATCGGCGTGATGATGCAGGCCCCGGGGGCGGCGTGCGTGGTGCACCCCGATTGCGTTGCGGCAGCGGAGGACGCCGCGACCTTGCTCGCGTCGCTCGGGCATCGCGTCGAGTCGTCGCATCCGGCGGCGCTCGACGACAGCGAGACGTTTCAGCACTTCGGCGTCATGTTCGCCGTGTCGACGGCGCGCCTGCTCGACGGCATCGGGGACCTCCTCGGACGCACGCTCGGTGCCGACGACGTCGAGCCCTTCAACTGGGCGCTCGCCGAGATGGGCAGCGCGGTGAGCGCACGCCAGTACCTCCGCACCGTCGACTGGCTCTTCGGCTACACCCGGCGGGTCGCGGCGTGGTGGGCCGACGGCTTCGACCTGCTGCTCACCCCGACGGTGGCGGAGCCGCCGTGGACGCTCGGCGGCTTCCACTCGGTCGATCCGATGATGGCGGGCCTTCGCTCGCAGTCGCTCTGCGCGTTCACCGGCCCGTTCAACATGACGGGGCAGCCCGCGATCTCGCTCCCGCTCGCGTGGAACGGCGACGGCCTCCCGATCGGCGTCCAGCTGGTCGGCGCATACGGGCGCGAGGACGTGCTGCTGCGGGTCGCGGCGCAGCTCGAGGCGGCGCGGCCGTGGGCCGACCGCTACCCGCCGATCAGCGCGTAGCCTCCGGGGGGTGAGCGTTCGCGCCGCGAGTATCGTCGCGCGCGTTTGTTCACGACGCGGCATTGGCCCCGGCGCCACGGTGACAGGCCGGCTCCACCCTCGTCCTCGCCGAATCCCCGAAGAGCGTGATTGCCGTCGTTCCGCTTCCGCGGGCACGGCAAGCGAAGGAGGGAGCAACGACGCAGATGGCCCTTTTTCAACAACCTGTGTTGGATGCTTGGGGGGTGGCATAGTCCCGCAGATGTGCGCTCAGCCGTCGGTGCTTCTTCCCATCGACGATCTCCTGCCCGAGGTCGTTGCGGCGTTGCGACGGACCAATCGGGTCGTGCTGCGGGCGGCGCCGGGCGCGGGGAAGACGACGCGCGTGCCGGCGGCGCTGCTCGATGCGGGACTCGCCGGGACGGCGGCCGTCGTCGTGGTCGAGCCGCGACGGGTGGCGGCGCGCGCGGCAGCGGAGTTCGTCGCGCGCGAGCGCGGGAGCGAGGTCGGCGGCGAGGTCGGCTACCGCGTCCGCTTCGCGCGGAAGGGCGGAGCGGCGACGCGGCTCTGGTTTCTCACCGAAGGGATCTTCGCGCGCGATTTCGTGCGTGATCCGTTCCTCGAGGACGTCGGCGTCGTTGTGCTCGACGAGTTTCACGAGCGGCATCTGCAGAGCGACGTGGCGCTGGCCGTCGTGCGCGAGCTGCAGGACAGCGTACGGCCTGACCTCCGGCTCGTCGTCATGTCGGCGACACTCGCGACGGCGGCGCTCGCCGAGTACCTCGGCGACGCCGCGATCGTCACGTCCGAAGGCCGTGCCCACCCCGTCGCGACCGTGTACGACGATGGCGGCCACGGCATGCGGGTCGTCGAACGGGTCACGGCCGCCGTGCGCCGCGAGCTCACCGCGGCCACGACGGGCGACGTGCTCGTCTTCCTGCCGGGCGCGGGTGAGATCCGGCGGGTCGCCCGCGCGCTCGAGCCGGTCGCCGCGAGCGCCGCCGTCGACGTGCTGGCCCTGCACGGCGACCAGCCGCTCGACGAGCAGGTGCGCGCGCTCCGCGCGGGACCGCGACGGCGCGTGGTGCTCGCAACCAACGTCGCGGAGACGGCGCTCACGGTCGAAGGGGTCACCACCGTGGTCGACGCGGGGCTCGCGCGCATCCTGCGCTTCGACGCGCGGACCGGGCTCGACCGCTTGCAGCTCGGGTCGATCAGCCGCTCCTCGGCGGAGCAGCGCGCCGGCCGCGCGGGACGGCGCGGGCCGGGTCGCTGCGTGCGGCTCTGGTCGCGGGTGGAGGAGGCCGGCCGGCGCGATCACGAAGTCCCCGAGGTGCAGCGAGTGGATCTCAGCCGCACGCTGCTCGAGCTCGCGACCTGGAGCCTCCGGGACCCGACGACGCTCGCCTGGCTCGACCCGCCGCCGGCGCCGGCGCTCGCCTGGGCGCGTGGCCTGCTCGCCGATCTCGGCGCGCTCGGCGGCGACGGTTGGACGCCGACGCCGCTCGGGCGGCGCCTGCTCGCGCATCCGGTGGCGCCCCGGCTCGCGCGCATGCTGTGCGAGGCGGAAGACCTCGGCGTTCAGGCCGACGGTGCCCTCCTCGCGGCGCTCGCGAGCGAGCGCGACGTATTGCGCGCGGCGCGGGTGTTCGGGCCGGGAGGTGGAGGACAGACGACGTTCCCGCCGGGCCCGTCGGACCTCCTCGTGCGTGCCGACCTCTTTGCGGAAGCGGCGCAGGCCCGCTTCGCGGCGTCCGCGTGCGAGCGGCTCGGGCTCGACCCGCACGCGGTCCGCGCGGTCGAGCGGACGCGCCGCGCGCTCGAACGCGTGGGCCGTCGCGCGACGCCCGTCGCCGCGTCCTCCGACGCCGTGCTGCGCGCGATCCTCGCGGGCTTTCCCGATCGTGTCTGCCGACGGCGCGAGCGCGGCGGCGCGCGCGCCGTGATGGTCGGCGGCATCGGCGTGATCCTGGCACCCGAGAGCGTCGTCCGTGAAGCCGAGCTCTTCGTCGCCGTCGAGGTCGACGGTGGGGAGCGCGGCAGCGAGGCGCGCGTGCGCCTCGCGAGCGCGATCGAGCGGTCGTGGCTCGCCGCGACGTTCCCGGGCTCGGTCACGACCGCGCGGACGGTTGCGCTCGACGGCGACCGCGTGCTCGCGCGGACGGTCGTCCGCTACCGCGACCTCGTCCTCGAGGAGCAGGTGCGCGCGGCGGCGCCCGACGAGGTGACCACCCTCCTGGCCGAGGCGGCGGCCGAGGACCCGCTCGGACTGCTCGGCCCGCGCGGGGACGTCACTGCGGTGTCCGCACGCCTGCGCTTTCTCGCCGCCGCGCAGCCGGAGCTCGCGCTGCCGGACGCCGACGCGCTCGCGCGCGCGGCCGTCCAGGCGCTCACGACGAGCGTGCGGTCGGTTGCGGAGCTGCGCCGTACGGACGTCGTCGGCGCGATGCGCGGGCTTCTGACGCATGCCCAGCGGACGGGGCTCGACGAGGATGCGCCCTCGCACTGGACGCTGCCGAGCGGCAGACGCGTGCCGGTCGTCTACGCCGGAGACCGCCCACCGGCCGTCGCCGCGCGCATCCAGGAGGTGTTCGGCCTCGCGGCGTCCCCGCGGCTCGGCGGCGGCCGCGTCACGCTCCTCTTCGAGCTCCTCGCTCCGAACGGCCGCCCTGCCCAGGTGACCGACGACCTCGCGAGCTTCTGGCGCACGACCTACGCGAAGGTCCGCACCGAGCTCCGCGGCCGCTACCCGAAACACCCCTGGCCCGAGGATCCGCTCCGCGCGGCGCCGACGGCGCGGGCGAAGCGGCGGGGGGAGTAGTGCTGACCGTACGCGGGCGTCGCGGGGGCGACGCCGATGGCTACGACCGCGTCGTGAGCGCGCTCACGCGGAGGAACGTCCGCGCCATCGCCGGCACGACCCGCGGGCGGAGGAGCTCGGGCGCGTATGCGGCGAAGCGGCGCGTGTTCTCGTCGAGGCAGCGCGCGACGAACGCGCGCACCGAGAAGTCGTCGGTCACGGCGGAGGCGCCGCTCGCGGTGAAGCCGTCCTTCGACGCGCCGTTGCCGACGTTGCCGGCGACGTTGCCCGCGGAGCGCGCGCGGTCGAACGCGGCACCCGCGAACGACGCGAGACAGCGGATGCGATGCCACGGTCGGAGGAACGGCGGCTGTTGCCGGCGTTTGTAGGCGACCCAGTTCACCAGGAAGAGGATGTGGCGTACCTCTTCCTGGACGATCGGCTCGAGGACGTCGAGGAGCGCATGCGGCAGGAATTCGCTGTCGCGCGCCAGCGCCACCATGCCGAAGGCGAAGAACGAGTCGATGCACTCGCCGTAGCCCGTCCGCATGAACGCGGCCTCGAGGTTCTGCGGCAGCGGCTGCTCGGGACCCGGGTCGGCGCTGATCGCGTAGCGCCGCATGAGGGTGTGTAGCAGCGCGGCGTGACGCGTCTCCTCGTAGCCCTGGAGCGCCACCGCTTCGCGCAAGAGCGGCGGCGACTCCTGCGCGGCGTATGCCGTGACCTTGGCGCCGGTCCGCCGCTCGGTGCGGATGGCCTCGTCCCAGAAGGGAAGGGCGCGGAGCTTCCCGACGCTTGCCGCGTCGAGCTCCGGCCACGGAAGCCTCTCGGGCTCGAAAGGATGGTGGGTGTCGATGAATTCGCGACAGAGGAGCGTGAGATGCGCGTCGGACCCGATCTGCATCGCCGTGCGTTGTCGCCGCTTCATCGGGCGTCGTCAAGTCGGTTGCGTGGTCGTGGCTGCTTCGCCATCGTGCCGCGATGCTCCCCGTCGCGATCGACGCCGCCACAGCCGAGCGCCGCGGCGTTCGGCACGGGATCGGCGTCCTGATCGGCTCGTCGCTCCTGTTCGCGGTGATGGCCGTCTGCGTGCGGCTCGCGGCGCGCGAGCTGCCCGTGCTGCAGATCGCGTGGGTGCGGTTCGCCGGGTCGTTCCTGCTCCTGTTCGGACTCGCCCGCGGGAGCGGTCTCCGGCCGCAGCCTGGCAACCTCGCGCGGGTCGTGCTCCGCGGGCTTCTCGGTGCAGCGGCGATCGTCTGTTACTTCGTCGCGATCGGACGCATCGGAGCCGGGCTCGCGACCCTGCTGCAGTGCACCTATCCGATCCCGACCGCGCTGATCGCGATGCTGGTCCTCGACGAGCCGGCCTCGTGGCGTCTCGCCGGCGCGCTCGCGCTGAATCTGGTTGGTCTCGTCCTGGTCATCGGGCCCGAGGCGGCGAGCGGCGCGGCGGACCTGGGCGGCGTCGCGCTCGGGCTCACGGGCGCCGTCCTCGCCGGCGGCGCGGTCGCGACGGCACGCCATCTCCGGGCGACCGAGGACGCCTCGCTCATCACGATCTACTTCATGGCCGTGGGCGCGCTCGTGACGGCGCCGGCACTGCTGATGGCGGTGCCGAGCGTCTCGGCCGTCGGCGTTGCCGCCCTCGCCGGCGTGGTCGTGACGTCGGCGAGCGGCCAGTGGCTCCTGCACCACGGGCTCGGCTTCACGTCGGCGTCGGTCGGCAGCCTCACGTGTGCGACGGGCGTCTTCACGGCCGTGGGCCTCGAGGCGCTGTTCCTCGGCGAGCATCTGCCGTCGACGAGCGTCGTCGGAGCGCTCGTCATGAGCGCAGCGGTGGGCGTCGCGGCGCGCCGCGGGCGCGTGTAGAGAGACCGCATGCACCCCGGCCTCCTCGGTCGCACCGTCGACGAGCTCGCGCTGACGCTCGGCAGCAGCGCGCGCGCCCGGGCTGTGGTGCGCTGGCTGCACGGTGACGCCGCGTTGCCCGACCGGCTACCGGCGCGAATCCCCGGCGTCGCCGCGCCCGCCTGGCGGGACCTCCTGGCGACGACCGCGTGGGCGCCGCCGACCGTCGAACGGCGGCAGGCGAGCCCGGACGGGACGACGAAGTACGCGCTCGCGTTCGGAGAGACAGTCGTCGAGACGGTCCGTATTCCGGCGCGCGGCCGGAGTACGGTGTGCGTGTCGAGTCAGGCCGGGTGCACGCGGTGCTGCGTTTTCTGCGCGACCCAGACGCTCGGCTTCACCCGGCACCTCGCCGCCGACGAAATGGTCGCGCAGGTCGTGGTTGCGCGCGCCGAGGCGCCGCTCGCCGCGCCGGTCCGGAACGTCGTCTTCATGGGGATGGGCGAGCCGATGGACAACCTGGACGCCGTGCTCCGCACCGTCCGGGTCCTCACGCAGTCGCCGGCGCCCGAGCTCCGCGCGCAGTCGGTGACGGTCTCGACGTCGGGCGTGCTGCCCGGCATGCGCCGCTTCCTCCGCGCATGCCCCGCGAGCCTGGCGCTCTCGCTGAACGCGACGACCGACGAGGTCCGGACACGGCTCATGCCGCACGGCCGCGTGTGGCCGATCGCCGATCTCATGACGCTGCTCCGGGCGGACGCCGTGGCGCGTCCGAAGCGCGTGCACTTCGTCGAGTACGTCCTGTTCGACGCCGTGAACGACACGGACGCCGACGCCGATCGCCTGGTCGCGCTCCTGGCCGGGGTCGCGGCGCGCGTGAACCTGATCCCGCACAACCCGTTTCCGGGAAGCGACCTCCGCCCGCCGCCGCCCGCGCGCGTGCTGGCGTTCCAGGCGCGCGTCGCGGCGGCGGGACGACGCTGCTTCATCCGCTGGCCGCGCGGGCGCGAGATCGCGGCCGCGTGCGGCCAGCTGGCATTGGCAGCGTCCGCGTAACGGATGGGGTGCGACGTCAGGCCGCGCGGGCGCGGAAGCGGAACGCGCCGGTGCCGCGCCGGACCGCGACGTCGCTGAAGCCCGCGGCCGCGAGGCGTGCGGCGAACCCGTCGGGGTCGACGAGCACCATCGTGTCGAACCAGTGCGCCAGGCGGAACACGAAGCTCGTTGTGCTGTCGGATCCGACGAACCACGCGCCCGGGCGAAGCACCCGGCGGACCTCGGCGAGCAGACGATCCTGGAGCACCGGCGACGGCACGTGGTGGAGCATCGTGCAGGAGACCGCACCCGTGAACGTCGCGTCGGAGAAGGGCATCGTGGTGCCGTCGCCCTCGACGACGGTGACGTTGTTGCCGGCGTTCGCCTCGCGGAGCGCCGCCGCGAGCCGTGGGTCGATCTCGAGCGCGGTGAGCGCCGGGACGCGATTTCGCAGCACCTCGGTCATGAGCCCCGGCCCGGGGCCGACCTCGAGCGCGTGGTGCCCGAGGTCGGCCTCGCCGAGCACCCACGGCAGCAGCTCCTGCTGCGCGATCCGACGCCAGTGGTCGGTCCGGCAGTACCAGCGATGGAAGCGATTCATGCCGCGATCAATAGCGCTCGCCGCCGCCCGGCGTCTTGCTCTATCCTGCCAATCCATGTCGCGAGAGCGCCAATCGCGTGCGGGTCGCGGGCGGCCGTCGCCGCTCGTGAGCCTGGTCGACATGGCGCGGCCCGTGGTGGGCTACGCCGCCGACTTCCCGACCAGCCATCAGATCCGGCGTCACCGCCACGCTGCGGGCCAGCTCATCTTTGCCGCGAGCGGCGTGATGACGGTCACGACCGATGTCGGCCGCTGGGTCGTGCCGCCCGAGCGCGCGGTCTGGGTGCCGCCGCACGTCGCGCACGCGATCCGGATGACGGGGGCGGTGCGCATGCGGACGCTGTACCTCGAAGGGAAGGCGACGGCGGGCCTTCCGGCGACGTGCGCGGTCGTGCAGGTGCGTCCGTTGCTGCGCGAGCTCATCCTGCAGGCGGTTGCGATCCCGCAGCCGTACCCTGCGAGCGGGCGTGAGGCACGGCTCGTCGCGGTGCTGGTCGACGAGCTCACGGCCGCTCGAACGGCCCCGCTGCACTTGCCGATGCCACGCGACCCGCGCCTCGTCGCCGTCACCGGACCGCTCGCGGCCGACCCCGCCGACAAGCGGCCGCTCGCGGCGTGGGCGCGAACCGCCGGCGCGAGCGCGCGCACGCTCGCCCGACTCTTCCCGCGCGAGACCGGGCTCAGCTTCGCGCACTGGCGGCAGCAGGCGCGGTTGTTGCGCGCCCTCGAGCGCCTCGCCGCCGGCGAGGCCGTGACGACCGTCGCCCTCGATCTCGGCTACGAGAGCCCGAGCGCCTTCATCACCATGTTCCGGTCGCGGCTCGGCGCGACCCCGGGCCGGTACTTCGCCGATGCCCCGCCCGCGGCCGCGCCGGCGCGTCGGCGGGCGTATGCTCCAGGTCAGCGCAAACGCGCGGACTCCCCGATTCTACGCTCCGAGCTCACCCGCCGCCGTGATTGACGGGCCGGGAGCCGCCTCGCATCATCCGCGCGCTTGCGAACTTTTTAGGATAGCGGGGGATCGCTCCCCCTGCGGGGAACGCGGCAAAGCCGCGCGCACCTCACCCTCCGGCGCGCTACGCTCGAGGGTTGGGCGCGGGTTCGCGCTACATCGAGGTGGTGGGGTGTGTCGCGGATGTGGCGCTCAGCGCCGTGAGGTCGCGGATGTAGCCGCCGGTCGGCTCGTCGGGACGGTTGTAGCCGAGCGCGTGCAGGTGGCGGAGCAGCGTGCTCCGTCCGATGCCGAGCCGGCGGGCCGCGAGCGTCTGGTTGCCGCCGCAGCGGTGCATCACGCTCAGGAGATAGTCGCGCTCCACCTGCCGGAGCGGCACGATGCCGGGCGCGACGTGGCGCCGCGGCCGCGCGCCGAGCTCGGTCCGGATGCGGTCGGCCGAGATCACGCTGCCGCGCGAGTGCTCGTACGCGACGCTCAGCACGCACAGGAGCTCACGGACGTTTGCCGGCCAGTCGTACGATTGCAGCTGGTCGAGGGCGCCGTCGCCGAAGGCCTTGATCGGGAGGCCCGTGCGTTCCGACCAGCGCTCGAACGCGGCCGGGGCGATGATCGCGATGTCCTCGCGGCGCTCGCGGAGCGGGGGCAGGCTCACCTGCAGCGTCGCGAGCCGGTCGTAGAGCGCGCGCTGGAAGCGTCCGAGCCGCATGTGCTCCTCGAGGACCACGGCGGTCCCGCCGACGACGCGGACGTTCGGCGTCGACGTCTCCCCGAGGGCGGCGGCGAGACGGAGCTGCAACCGCTGCGACAACGTTTCGATCCCATCGAGGTAGATGGTCGCCATCCGCGCGCGCGCGGCGAGGCTCGTCATGCCGCGACTGCCGAAGAGGCACTCCTCGATGCGAGCATCGCTCATGCCTTCGAGGTGCACCGTGAAGAGCGGATGGTTGCGGCGCGCGCCGAGGCGATGGAGCGCAATGGCGCATGCGTGCTTACCCGTGCCGGACTCGCCGCACAGGAGCAGGTTCATGTCGAGTTGTCCGAGCGTCGACAGGGCACCGCGGAGCGCGACCACGGAGGGGCCGGTGCCGAGGAGCGCGAGATTCAGATCGACTGCATCGAAAGGAGGACGAAACGAACGTTGGGAGCCCATCATATGAGGTGTGACAGCAAGCCTCGCGCCAGGGCCGGATGAGCAGGAAACACGGGAGAACGATGCGTCATAGCCGCGCGCTGTCCCTCGACGCGGACACGTTGCAACGAACGACCGTCTGGTGGAGAGGACGATGACGCGAGTGAAGCGCGCATTTTTGGCGCAACTTTTTAAAGGTTTGCATTTCGCGACGCGGAATCGGTATGGGACGCAGACGTGATCGATCCTTCCTCGAGTCTCGCCTTCGATCAGATCCGGCGCGAACGCGACCTCTATCGGCGGCTCCTGGCGCTCGGTGCGCAAACCGAGCTGCGACCGCTACTTGCGGAGGCACTGGGGCTCGTGGTCGAGATGCTCGGCGCCCGCCTCGGATATCTCGAGCTGTTCGAGGATCAGGGAGTGGTCGGCGGTGCGCGCTGGTCGATGGCGCACGGCCTCTCGCCCGCGGAGATCGAGAACGTGCGCGCGACGATCTCGCAGGGGATCGTCGCCGAGGCGCTCGCCACCGGGAAGACGATCGTCACCCCCGCGGCCTTTCTCGACAGCCGCTTCCGGACGCGGGACAGCGTGCGCATCCGGCGCATCGAGGCGGTGCTCTGCACGCCGATCGGCCACGATCCGCCGGTCGGGGTGCTGTATCTCCAGGGGCACATGGGCGCCGCACCGTTCACGGCCGGCGATCAAGACATCGCAGAGGTCTTCGCGAGCCATCTGGCACCGCTCGCCGACCGCCTGC
>JANNPN010000366.1:0-10636 GCA_031400185.1 Polyangiaceae bacterium | reverse complement strand
GTCGTCCGGCGGGACCACCGCGGTCGCGACCGACGGCATGGTCCTCGCGAGCGGCGAGGCCATCCGCCGCCTCCGCACGCAGGAGCAGATCGCGACCAACGCCACGGGCGACGTCGTCTTCACCGCCGACCTCGAGACGTTCGGCCGCGGGATCGTCCGGCGCGCGCACCTGGCACCGCTCCCCGCAACGATCGTGCGACGCACCGACGCCTGCCCGCTCGGCGGCACCTTCGAAGCGATCGACGACGAGCTCGACGTTTCCGACGCCGGCGAGGTCGTGTTCGACGCCGACTGCAGCGGCGGCCACGGCGCGTTCCGGAAGCCGCTCGCGTCCGGACCGGTCACGATCGCGTCGCTCGCGACCACGACCGCGATCGGCAGCGGGGTGAAGCTCGGCGCGCTCGCGATCGACGGCACCGGCATGCGCATCGCCGGCAGCGGGTTCCGTACGACGCTGCAGAGCGTCGCCTGCACGAAGAAGGGGTGCAGCCCCCCGGTCCCGCTCCTCGCACCCGGCGCACCGATCGCCAACGCACCCGGCGAGACCTTGGCGGGGATCGTGCCCGAGACCCTCGCCGGGAACGACGACACCCTCGCCTTCCTCGGGTTCACGGTCGGGTCCGCGCATCGACAGGCCGTCCTGCGCCTCGAGAAGGGCACGCTCGACGCGGTCGCGTCGGAGGCCGACCTGTTGCCGGGAGGTGCCGGCGCCTTCCTCACGTTCCCGCTCGACGGCGCCATCGTCGCGGCCACCGGCACGATCGGCGTCGGTACGGGCGTCGTCGCGTTCCTCGCCGAGATCCAGCATCCGACCGCGTCGCGCGGCGTCTTCGCGGCGACGAAGGACGGCCTCGCCGCGATCGCCCTCACAGGCGACCCGGCCCCGCGCGGCACCGCGTTCGACGACGTCGGCATGCCGACCGTTCGCCAGCGTTCGATCGTGTTCCCCGCGTCGACGATCGACGGCGCGGCGTGCATCTTCGCGACCGCTGCGCCCGGGAAGGCGATCGCCGCGGTCGCGTGTCTCGATGATCCCGTGCCGGCGCCGATCGGCGGAACGATCGAGGACTTCCTGATGTTGCCGTCGGGCGTCGCGAAGGACCTCCACGTGCCGATCGCGATCCGCGACGGGACCCGCGACGAGTGCCTCGTGCGCTTCGTACGGAACGAGACGAAGATCATCCGTTGCCGGGACGACGCCTACGTCGGCGGTCTCTTCTACGGCGCGTTCGGCGACACCGGCATCGGGATCACGACCGACGCCACAGGCAAGAACGTCCTCGGGGCGATGGTGGACAGCACCGTGGACGCGGACGTGCTCCTCGCGCTGCGCGGCAAGGCGATCGTCCCGCTGGTGACGTCGGCGGTGACACCGGCGCCGACGAGCGGCGGGCGGATCTCGTGGAGCCTCGGCATCCCAACGGCGAGCATCGCCGGGAGGACCGTCGTCCTGGCGAGCGGCATCGACGGGGGGGCCGCCACCATGGCCGTCTTCCGCTTCGTGCTTCCGTAGGAAGGCGCTGCCGCGAAAGAAGGAGATCGGCGGAGGCGCCCTCCGCAATGGCCCCCTTTGTGACGTGTGCCGCCCACGGCCCGCCCGGTGTGCCGTTTCGGCCGGGTGGCACATGCGGGGACGCGTCAAACCCCCGCCGGACCGAGCGAATGCGCTGGCCCTCGCCTTGCTCTACCTGCCTCGCCGACTTGGAGGTCGCTCGATGCGTGACGAGAATCCCACCCCCCTTCCCGACCGTGCTGCCCGTTTTTCAGCCGGTGCCTCGATAGCTGCCGCGCTCGTCGCGACCGGCCTGACCCTGCTGATCGCGGTCGGCGCCCGGACCTGGATCGACCAGCCGTTCGCCGGGTTCTTCGTCCGCGCCGACCGGACGGTCGCCGCGGTCGGCCGCGTCGCGTGGGGCGACGCGTCCCTCCGCGCGCTCTACGAGCGCACGCTCCTCGCGGTCGACGGTGCGGTCGTGGAACGTGCGGACGACCTCCACCGCCGGGTGGCGGCGAAGCCGGTCGGCAGCACGATCGCGTACACGGTGACCGACGGCACGACGGTGACGACCGTGCGGGTCGCGTCACGGCGCTTCACCGCCGCCGACTACTGGGCCGTGTTCGGCGCGTATCTCGCGACCGGGCTCTGCTACGTCCTCCTCGCGATCCTCGCGGCGTGGGCGCTCCCCAAAGATCGCGTCGGGCGCTCGCTGCTGGCACTCGGCAGCACCGCCGGCCTCTACATGCTGACCGCGGCCGACCTCTACCCGCCCGCGGGCTCGCTCCGCCTCCACCTTCTCGCGGGCACCCTTCTCCCGGCGACCCTCATCCAGTTCGCGCTCGCGATCGGCGACACCCGCGGACGCTTCGCAGCCCGCGCGCTCCCCGCCGTGTGGGCGCTCTCGCTGGTCGCGGCGGTCTCCGTACAGCTCGGGATCGGCGATCCGGTCGCGACGCGCTGGTTCCACGCGACCTGCGACGCCGCCCTCGGCCTGGCACTCGTGACTGCGACGGTCGGGCTCGCGACGAGGGTGCGCGTCGCCAACGAGGCGGTGCCGCTGGTCGCGGGGACCGCGCTCTTCGGGCTCGGCATCCCGGCCGTCGTGTTCCTGGTCGCCGGTACGCTCGGCGGCATGCCGCAGAACGCGAGTGCGACCCTCGCGTTCCTCTTCCCGCTCGGGATGAGCGCGGCGCTGCTCCGGCGGGAGACGTTCCTCCGCGGGTGCGACGTTGCGCGCGCCAGCCGATCACTTTAGTCTCCCGCCCCATGTCCGAAATCGTCCCGCCGCTCTTTCGTGATCTTCGTGAGCTCGCCGGCAACTACTGGTGGAGCTGGCAGCTCGACGGCCCCGAGGTCTTCCGCGACATCTCGCGAAGCCTTTGGGAGGAATGCGGACACAATCCGCGGAAGCTCCTCGACCAGACCGTCGCGACCCGCCGGACCGAGCTCGACATCGACCCGCACTATCGCGGCCGCGCCCAGGATCTGCTCGCCCGCTTCCGCGCCGCGATGCAGCCGCGCACCGAGCCCATTCCCGATCTCGACCCGACGATCACTCCCGAGCACCCGATCGCGTATTTCTCGGCGGAGTTCGCGATCCACGAGTCGCTACCGATCTACGCGGGCGGCCTCGGCGTGCTCGCGGGCGATCATTTGAAGTCGGCCTCCGACGTCGGCCTCCCGCTCGTGGGCATCGGGCTGCTCTACCGCCAGGGCTACTTTTTGCAGGCGATGGACCGCTCGAACTGGCAGAACGAGCGCTACGTCGACCTCGAGATCGGGGCGATGCCCATCGAGCGCGTGACCGCGCCCGACGGCCGGCCGCTCTCGGTGACGGTCCTCATCCATCGCCGGCCCGTGCACGTCAGCATCTGGCTCGTGCGCGTCGGGCGCATCTCGCTCTACCTCCTCGACACCAACCGCGAGGACAACGAGGAGCGCGACCGTTGGATCACCGGCCACCTGTACGGCGGCAACCAGGACACCCGCCTCGTGCAGGAGCTGACACTCGGCTTCGGCGGCGTCCGCGCGCTCCGCGCCCTCGGCTTGAAGCCGAGCGTCTTCCACATGAACGAGGGGCACTCGGCGTTCCTGACGCTCGAGCTCCTGCGCGAGGAGCTCCGCAACGGCACCCCGCTCGAGGAAGCAAAGGCGAAGGTGAAGTCGCAGTGCGTCTTCACGACCCACACGCCCGTGACCGCCGGGCACGACGTGTTCGGCGTCGAGTTCATGGACACCCACCTCGCGGCCTACTGGAACGAGCTCGGCCTCACGCGCGACCAGCTGCTCGCATTCGGGCGGCGCCGTCCCGACGACCACTGGGAGCCGTTCGGCATGACGCCGCTCGCGATGCGGTTCGCGCGCTCGGTGAACGGGGTGAGCCGGAAGCACGGCGAGGTCTGCCGCGAGATGTTCCGCGACTTCTCGCCCGCGCGCGAGCCCGCCGCGGTGCCGATCCGCCACGTGACGAACGGCATCCACGTGCCGTCGTGGGCGGCGCCGGTCGCCCGGACGCTGCTCGGCCACTACCTCGGCCCGAATTGGGAAGCGCGCCTCGACGACCCCAAGCTGGCCGCTCGGATCGACGAGATCCCCGACGCCGAGCTCTGGGAGATGCGCAATCAGTTGCGGCGCTACCTCGTTGCGGCCGTCCGCGCCCGCGCCCACGACAGCCGGACGCGGAACGGCGAGGACCCCGACTTCATCGCGGCCGCCGACCACCTGCTCGATCCCGACGTGCTGACGATCGGCTTCGCGCGCCGCATGGCGACCTACAAGCGGATGAGCCTCATCATCCACGACCAGGAGCGCACCGCACGACTCCTCACCAACGACGAGCGCCCGGTGCAGTTCGTGCTCGCCGGGAAGGCACACCCGTTCGACAACGAGGCCAAGCGGAACTTCCAGGAGCTCGCGCGCTGGAAGCGACCGATCGAGCACCTCGGCCGGATCGTCTACCTCGAGAATTACGACGTCGCCCTCGCCCGCTTCCTCGTCCAGGGGTGCGACGTGTGGCTGAACCTGCCGCGCCGACCACTCGAAGCGAGCGGCACGAGCGGGCAGAAGGTGATCGCCAACGGCGGCCTCAACTGCAGCATCCTCGACGGCTGGTGGTGCGAAGGCTTCCAGGAAGGCAACGGCTGGGCGATCGGCGCCGAGCTCGACGACGGCGACCCCGAGGCGCAGGACAACGCCGACGCCGAGGCCCTCTACCGCGTCCTCGAGGACGAGGTCGTCCCGCTCTTCTACGAGCGCGACGAGCGCGGCATCCCGCGCGGCTGGCTCACGCGCGTGCGCGCGTCGATGCGGTCGTTGCTGCCGGTCTTCAACACCGATCGCATGGTGCTCGAATACGCGCGTGAGGTGTATCGCACACAGCCCTGACGATTCGTCATGGCAGGGCGCACGGGCTCTGCAGCGCGTCGAAACCTGCCCGCATCAAAAAGCGTTGTGCAAGAGCGATCGAGGCGCTAGACCTTTGGGCCGGAGGATCCTCCATGCAGTGCCGTCTGCGTTCCATCGTCCTTGGCATCGCCGCGTTCGCGGCCTCGACCGTCATCGCAGCTGATCACCCCGTCGCAGGCGACACCCTGTCGTTGAAGGATCCCGTCGGGAAGCCCGAGAAGCGGCAGGTCTCGTTCAAGGCCAACCGCGACCTCGCGATCGACCCGAGCCAGGCCGGCGATCCGCGTCTCCTCGGCGCGACCGGCCCGATCGCGCTCCCCGCCGGCGCGTTCTGGAAGGGCCTCGGCAACCCTCCCGGCAGCAAGGGCTACAAGTACTACGACAAGAACCGCGCGTTCGGCGGCATCAAGCAGGTGAATTTCAAGCCGGGCAGCAAGGGCGGCCAGCTGCAGATCTCGGGCGGCGGTCTGAACTGGGCGTATGCGGTAACCCAGCCGCAGACGGCGGTCGCGGTGCGGTTCGCGATCGGCACCGAAACCTACTGCGGCAACTTCACCCAGTTCACCAAGAACGACGTCGCGAAGGTGCAGGCAAAGAACGCGGCGGTGCCGCCGAGCTGCACGCCGCCCGTCTGCGGCGACGGCGTCGCGGCCGGCGCCGAGGAGTGCGACGACGGCGGCGTCGGCAACGGCGACGGGTGCTCGTCGCTGTGTCAGCTCGAGAACACGACGGCCCTCTGCGCCGGCGTGCCGGCGACCGGCGGCACCGACATTCACTCGATCCGTGTCGCGTCCGGGCTCGAAGCCCCGGTGTTCGTGACCGCGCCGCGGCTCGACCCGCACCGGCTGTTCGTCCTGGAGCAGGACGGCCGCATCCGCATCATCAAGAACGGCATCCTGCTCCCGACCCCGTTCCTCGCGATCGAGTCGCTCGTGAACGGCGGTCCGAACAGCGAGCAGGGCTTGCTCGGTCTCGCGTTCCATCCGAACTACGAGAGCAACGGCCGGTTCTTCGTGAGCTACACGACGAGCTCCGGCGGCGCGCACAGCGAGATCGCCGAGTACGCCGTGAGCGGCAACCCCGACATCGCCAACGGCACCGGCACCGTGATCCTCACCGGCGCCGCCGACTTCGCCGGCAACCACAACGGCGGCATGATCGCCTTCGGGCCGGACGGCTTCCTGTACTACGGCATGGGGGACGGCGGCGGCGGCGACGATCCGCTGGACACCGGCCAGGACGACGCGAGCTTCTTCGGCAAGATGTACAAGATCGACGTCGACGACCCGCCGCTCGCGAACCCGCTCAGCGACGTCTTCGCCAAGGGTCTCCGCAACCCGTGGCGCTTCAGCTTTGACCGCGGCACCGGCGACCTCTACATCGGCGACGTCGGCCAGAATCGATTCGAGGAGATCAACTACCAGGCGGCGCCGCTCACCGCGGGCGTCAACTGGGGCTGGGACCTGAAGGAAGGCCGGCACTGCCACTTCGAGTCGGGCGATCCCGCGTGTCCGCCCTCGGCACCGGGCCTGACCGATCCCGTCCTCGAGTACTGCCACAGCTTCGGCAACGACATGGCCACCTGCGGCAGCCACGAGTTCGGCAGCTCCGTCACCGGCGGCTACGTCTACCGCGGCTGCGCCATGTCCGGGATGCAGGGCGTCTACTTCTACGGAGATCTCAGCGGCTTCATCAACACGTTCCAGGGTGTGAGCGGCGGGAACGCGCAGAACGTGACCGAGCGTTCGGGCGACCTCGATCCGGCAACCGGCGGCTTCGGCATCTGCAGCATCTCGTCGTTCGGTGAGGATGCCCGCGGCGAGATCTACATCGTCGACTACGGCTCGGGCGGGTTCGACGGCGAGATCTTCAAGATCGTCCCGGGTCCGTAGGATGTCCGCCCGCGGCGAGCGCGTCTGGCAAACGTCAGACACGCTCGCCGCAGCCGTTCGCGACGCGGCCGGGGCCCGCAGCGAGCCGACCCCGAACGGCTCAGCTCACCGCGCGCGCCGGCTCTGCTCCGCGCGTTGCATCCGCGAGCGCCGCCTTCAGTTGCTCCCCGTCGAGGGTCTCGCGTTCTCGGAGCTTCGCCGCCAACCGTTCGAGGCCGGAGCGATGGGAGCGGAGGAGCTCGGCGGCGCGCTCGTGGGCGCGGCGTACCAAGGCGGTGACCTCGTTGTCGAGGATCTCGGCGGTCGCTTCGCTCACGGGGATGCCGCGGCCGCCGAAGGCATCATTGGGCATGAGATAGCGGCTGCCACCGGGCGCGAGATAGCTCACCGGCCCGAGGCGGTCGCTCATGCCGAGCTCGTAGACCATGTGACGCGCGATCTGACTCGCGCGCTCGATGTCGTTGTGGGCGCCGGTCGTGATCTGGCCGAAGATGAGCTCTTCCGCGGCGCGCCCGCCGAGCAGCACGGCCAGACGGTCCTCGAGCTCGGGCTTGCTCTGCAGGCTCTTGTCCTCGATCGGGAGCTGCATCGTGAAGCCGAGCGATCCCATCGAGCGCGGGATGATCGTGATCTTGTGGACGGGGTCCGCGTGCGGGACGAGCGCCGCGACCAGAGCGTGTCCACCCTCGTGATGCGCGACGATGTTCTGCTCCTCGTCGCTGAGGACGCGACTCCGCCGCTCGATGCCGGCGGTCAGCCGGTCCGCCGCCTCCTCGAAGTCGGCCTCCTCGACTCGCTCGCGATCGTATCGCGCGGCCAGGAGCGCCGCCTCGTTCACGAGGTTCGCGAGGTCCGCGCCCGAGAAGCCCGGCGTCCGTGCCGCGATCTTCTGGACGTCGAGCCCGGGCGCGTGGCGGATCTTCTTCAGATGGACCTCGAGGATCTTCACCCGGCCGCGCACGTCGGGGAGCTCGACGACGATCCGCCGATCGAAGCGGCCCGCACGGAGGAGCGCCTGGTCGAGCACCTCGGGGCGGTTCGTCGCCGCGAGCAGCACGACCCCCTTCGAGGCGTCGAAGCCGTCCATCTCGACGAGCAGCTGGTTCAGCGTCTGCTCCTGCTCGTCATGGCGGCCGAAGCCGGCCGGCCCGGCGCTGCGTGACTTCCCGACCGCGTCGAGCTCGTCGATGAAGATGATGCATGGCGCCTTCGTCTTCGCCTGCTCGAAGAGGTCACGGACGCGTGCGGCGCCGACGCCGACGAACATCTCGACGAACTCGGAGCCGCTGATCGAGAAGAACGGCACCTCGGCTTCGCCCGCGATGGCTCGTGCGAGCAGCGTCTTGCCGGTGCCCGGCGGGCCGACCAGCAGCACGCCCTTCGGGATCTGCGCGCCGAGCCGCTGGTAACGCTCGGGCGTCTTGAGGAAGCGCACGACCTCGACGAGCTCGTTCTTCGCCTCCTCGATGCCGGCGACGTCGTCGAAGCGGACTTTGATGTCGTCCTCGCTGTAGATGCGCGCCCGATTCTTGCCGAGCGTGAGCGCCTGGCCGATCCCGCCCTGCATGAGGCGGCGCGAGGCGAAGCCCCAGATCAGCATCATGACGCCGATCGGCAGGATCCAGCCGAGCAGCAAGTCGCGCCAGAACGTGTTCTCGATGCGGCCGGCGAAGACCACGTCCTTCCGGATCAGCTCCTGGAGCAGCGTCTTGTCGTCGACGCCCGGGATGCGCGTCACCTCGAAGAGCCGCTCGGGCTTGGCGCCCGCCCATTTCGCCGCCAGCGGCTGGTTGGCGGCGATCGCCTTGTCCTCCTCTTCCGTCAGCTTGGTGTCGGGCTTCACCATCAGCTGAATGCGGTCGGCGCCGATCAGCGCCTCGGCGACCTGGCCTTGGTCGAGGAGCTCGTGGAAGCGGCTGTAGGTCTGCGCCGCCGGACGGGGTCGCATGACCAGGCCTTGCAGCAGGAACAGCACCGCCATCGCCGCGGCGACATAGGTGAAGGAGAACTGCATCTGCTTCTTCGGCGGGACACGCGGCATGGAGTACGTCGAGTGTGCGCATGCCGTGCGGCATGCGCAAGGGGGCGTCAGACCGTGGTCAACGCGTACGCGTCGTACCCCACGCGTCCCAGTACGTGACCGTCTCGATCGGTGCGCGCGTGACGGGGCCGAACCGACCGACGGGCCATCCGATCGGAAGCATCGCGACGGTCTCGATCTCCGGCGGGATGCCGAGGCGCTCCTTGATCGCGCGCTCGTACATCAGGTGCAGGGTCGTGAGCGTGGCGCCGAGCCCGTGCGCCCGGCAGGCGAGCAGGATGTTCTGCACCGCCGGGAAGATCGACGCGTAGAGCGCGGCCGGGCTCGGCGGCTGGGCTTCGGGGTCGGGCGGCAGGTCCATCTTCCGCGGCAACATGCACACGAGCAGCAGCACCGGCGCCTCGTGGAGGTGCTCGGCGAGATGGGTCGCCGCCTGGATCATCTTCGCGCGCGCCGCCGCCTCGTCGGGCGTCGGCGCCACCGGCAGCTCGGCCGCCGCCTTCACGTTGGCGGCGACGTAGCGATCCCAGCCCCGCGTGTAACGCTCCTGGAGGAAACGCTTGCTCGCGTCGTCGCGGACGACGAGGAAGCGCCACGGCTGGGTGTTGCCGCCGCTCGGGGCGCGGATCGCCGCGTCGAGCACCGCCCAGATCAGCTCGTCGGGCACGGGATCCGGCTTCAAGCGCCGCATCGACCGCAGCGAGTACATGATCTCGAAGAGTCCGGGCTCGGAGCTCATGGACCCTCCGGCCCGACGAAGAACACCGCGAGTGCGTCTTCCCTGGCGCCGCTCACGTACACGTTGTCGCTTGCGGGCGAGACGGCAAGCGCCCGTATGCCGGCGATCGTCGACGCACCGCCGCCTCCCCTCGAAGGGGTCAAACGTCCCGTGTCGAGGTCGCGGTCGAACGCGCTCACGACATCGGTCGATTCCGCCGCGCCGCCGGCCACGTAGACCCGCCGTCCGTCGGGACT
This sequence comes from Polyangiaceae bacterium, assembly GCA_031400185.1. Classification (GTDB taxonomy): domain Bacteria; phylum Desulfobacterota; class Binatia; order UTPRO1; family UTPRO1; genus UTPRO1. Next base: position 825 of record JANNPN010000366.1, on the reverse strand, counting down.
GACGGAGAGGAACGTGGGCCGCCCCTCGAGACCCGTCTTGTCCGGATCGAGCAAGACCTCGAGCGGGTCGAGGTCGCCGTCGTCACGACGGGCGAACACATGAATCGCGTCTTGCGATCCACACGCGACGTAGACGTTCTCTCCGTCTGGGCTGATGGCCACCGAGAACGGCTGAATCAGATCGATGCCGCCGAAGCCCTTCCGGATCGGCGGTTGCTGCGCCACGAGCTTTCCGGTCACCGCGTCGCGATCGAACACGACGACCGCGGAGTCCAGGAATCCGACGGCATACGCGTGGGCGCCGTCGGGGCTGACGCGGACGCTGCGGGCGCCATCAAGGCCCTCGGCGCTCTCGATACCCGGGGACACCGCGAACGGAGGATCCTTCAGCGCCTGGATCAACGACAGATCCCCCGTCGAACCGTTCCGCGCGAACACGGCGATGGTATCGCTGTCACCTCCGGCGACGTACAGCTGCGCGCCGTCAGGACTGAATGCGATCGAGAACGGCTCCTGCAAGACCGCCAGATTCTTCGCGCTCGTTCCCCGCACCGCGAGCCGGCCGGTCGCGCCGTCACGCACGAAGATTCCGACCACGTGGTCGTTTCCCGCCGCGACGTAGACGTGCGTCCCGTCGGACGAGATGGCGACTTCGCGCGGCACGGCCAGCCCGTCGACGGCTTGCTGGGGCGCAACCCCAAATCCGGCGAACGCGTTGAAGTACCGGCCAAGTATGTGCCGCACTTCAAGGCTGGCAAAGAGTTGCGTGATCGGGTGGATTTTCACGTTTGAGCTTTTATTGTATGGAAACGGCATCTTCGGATG
>JANNPN010000306.1:0-8425 GCA_031400185.1 Polyangiaceae bacterium | reverse complement strand
GCACCTGGTATCCCTTCCGCGACTCCGCCGACCGCATCGACGATCCCAAGACGACCGCGGCCATGGGCGCCATGTTGTGCGCGCTCGCCGAGGGCAGCCTCGAAGGCTTCTGGCTCGACAGCGCGAAGCTCACGCTGCGCTCGACGGCGCGCTACATCGGAGCGATGGAGACGTCGGGGCGCATCCCGACCCCGAACGTCTTCTTCTCGAACGTCGACCTCGACGTGCAGCAAGTCGTCGATCAGCACTTGTGCAGCATGGTGGGGCCGCTCTCGATCGGGGCGCGCCAGATGCCGGTCGAGCGCTGGCCGACGACCCCGCTCTACAAGCTCGAGTTCCGCGATCCTTCGGAAGTGCGCGGGCGGTACAAGCTGCCGCTCCGCGTGCCGCTCGGGCGCGGCGAGTCGCGGCGCGAGGAGGACGACGAGCGCATGAAGGAGAGCTTCGTCGTGCTCGAGGGCGTCGAGGACGCCGACGGGACGGCCGTCCGGCGCGGCGCCGTGGTGCTGCGGCTGCAGACGCTCGCCGACGCGCAGGGCTATTGGCTCGATACCGGTGTCTTCTCGATAGCGTAGGAGCAGGCGTGGACCGGACGGAACTCGAACAACTCGGCGATCACGCAGCGGATGGCGCGGTGCGCGCGGTCGCGTGGATCGACCAGGCCGGCGAGCTCCTCGGCGACCAGGGCAAGGGCCTCGCGCGCGAGTTCCGCCGCCACGCCGCTGCGGGGAAGCGCTTGCGGGCGGCGATCGACCGCCCGATGTGCGTCGGCGTCTTCGGCCCGAGTCAGTCCGGCAAGTCGTTCTTGGTGTCCGCGCTGGCGAGGAAGAGCGGGACACGCCTCGTCGCCGACTTCGGCGAGGAGCAGCTCGACTTCCTCGACGCGATCGACCCCGGCGGCGGGCGCGAGTCGACGGGGCTCGTCACGCGCTTCACGATCAAGCGGCAGACGACGCCCGCGGGCTTTCCGGTCCAGATCCGTACGCTCAGCCAGGTCGACCTCGTGAAGATCCTGGCGAACACGTACTACCTCGACTGCGACCACAGCGAGCGCGAGCCGATCGACCCGGCGGCGATCGCGGACCGGCTCGCCGAGGTACGGGCGTCGGCGCAGGCGACGCCCGTCGACGGGCTCACCGAAGACGACATGTACGACCTGCAGGATTACTTCGACAAGAGCTTTGGCGCGTCGAACGGGGTCGAGACGATCCGGCGGTTCCGCGACGGCTACTGGCCGGAGGTGGAGACGCTAGCGCCGCGCCTGCCGCTCGCGCGCCGCGCGCGCCTGTTCTCGATCCTCTGGGGCGACGTCCCGCAGTTCACGAAGATCTACGAGCGCCTCTGCGCCGCGCTGCAGGCCCTCAACTTCGCGCCCGAGGCGTTCTGCACGCTCGCTGCGCTCGTGCCGAAGGTCCAGCAGAACGTGCCGAAGAGCATCATCGACGTGCTGACCCTCCGCGGGCTCGGCGAGGACGGCGGCGAAAAGCTCACGGTCGTGACCCGCGACGGCCGCAAAGCCGACATCGCGCGCTACGAGGTCACGGCGCTCACCGCCGAGCTGCAGATCTCGATCCGCGACAAGCCGTGGGACTTCTTCGACCACACCGACCTGCTCGATTTCCCCGGCGCGCGCTCGCGCGAGGGCATCAAGCACGTCGACGCGTATCTCGCGGAGGGTCCGGACCAGCTCTGGGGCTTGTTCCTGCGCGGCAAGGTCGCCTACCTCTTCGAGCGGTACTGCGCCGAGCGCGAGCTCACCGCGATGCTGCTCTGCATCGCCGACTCGAACCAGGAAGTGCGGACGCTTCCCGGCATGGTGAACGACTGGATCGAAGCGACGCACGGGAAGTCCGTCGAAGACCGCTCCAAGCAGGCGACCGCGCTCTTCCTCGTTCTCACCAAGTTCGACCGCGAGCTCACGAAGAAGGAGCAGCCGGGCGAGGAGGGGATGCGGTGGACGACCCGCATGCACTCGTCGCTCACCGACTTTTTCGGGAAGCAGCATCGCTGGCCGAGCAAGTGGGACACGAGCGGCTCGTTCCGCAACACGTTCTGGCTCCGCAATCCGAACTTCCCGCAGAAGGAGTTCTTCAACTACGCGAAGGGCGCGGAAGGTCTCGACGCCGAGTCCGAGATCCGGCCCGACCAGCAGGGGCACCTGGGCGCCCTCAAGAGCGGCTTCGTCGCGAACGCGGCGGTCGAGGCGCACTTCGCGGACCCCGGCGCCGCCTGGGACGCGGCGCTGACCCTGAACGACGGCGGGGTCACGTACCTCGCGAACAAGCTCGCGCCCGTCTGCCGTCCGGCGCTGAAGCTCGCCCAGATCGAAGGCCGCTTGGCGGCGCTCTGCGCCGACATGCGCGCGCGGCTGGCACCCTTCTACGTGAGCGACGACATCGAGGCCGAGGTCGCCAAGAAGCGCGAGCAGGCCGAGCGCCTGGCGGAGTGGCTGCTCGGCGTCGTCGAATCGCGACGCTTCGGCGAGCTCGTCGACGACCTGCTCATCACCGAGGATGCGATGCGCGAGGTCTACCATCGCATGGACCGGGGCAAGCTCGCGGCCGCGCCGCTCGAGCCCGAGGCGGCAGCGGTCGCGCAGCAGAGCGGCGGTGTCCGGAGCGCGCTCCGCGACAAGGTTTTCAAGAAGAAGAGTGACGGCGCGCCGGCGGCCAGCAAGCCGGCGCCCGTTCCCGTGGCGAACAAGCCGCAGCTGCTTCCCGAGGCGCGCGTCTTCTCGGCCGCCGCGCTCGAGCGCTGGGTCGCGCAGCTCCAGGAGCTCGCTGCCGACGAGGATGCGCGCGCGTACTACGACTCGAAGGACGGCGAGCTCGGCCAGCTCGCGCACGAGCTCGCGACCGGCATCCGGAGCGTGGTGGCGAGCGGCGCGGCGTCGACTCCGGGTCCGCGCGTCAGCCTCCGTGACGAGCTCGCCCACGCGGTGAACGAGATGATCCGGTTCCAGATCAAGGGCGCGACTCGTGGCGAGCTGCCCGCGCGGCTCGCGACCTTGCTCGTGAACGCCTTCGTCGCGAGCCTCGGCTTCGACCGCGAGCCGCTCGACGCGCGCCCGCGTGCCGGCGAGGAGGAGCGGCCGGTCTTCCGGCCGAAGTCCGAGATCTCCGCGCCGCCCCAACTCACCGAGGACGCGCCGCGCTTCGAGGAGGACTACAGCGTCGACTGGGTCGTCGCGCTCATGGAGATGATGACGGCGAGCGTCCGCCGCCGCGGCGGCGCCTCCGTCGACACCGCGAAGAACTCGGCCCTCGGGGCGTTGCTCGCGCTCTGGGCGTCGTCACCCGACGCGTAGCCGACCGCTTCATGGCTACGGTACGCGCGCGGGTTGAGGACGATTTCGAGGAGTCGGTTCAGGGGCACGCCGTCGTCATCCTGGTCGGATGGGACGGCCCGACCGAAGGGGTCGTCTACGCGATCGAGCGCTCGCACGCGCGTCATCCGCACCTCGGACGGGCCGGCTGGCAGCCGAGCCCGGAGTGGCTGACGCCTGATCGGGTCGTGGTTGCCGGCGCGGAGGTGCGCCTGCACATCGGTCCCGACGTCGTCGGCATCGTCGAGCCGCACACGACCGTCTTCTTGCGTCTCGGCGTCGCCGGGAGCGAGGACACCGTGCAAACGCGCCTCGGCTGGGGCGACATCACCCCGCCGTACGGCGGCCCGATGGCGCATCGCGACGACGAGACGTCGTCGGTGCGCGAGCGGCGCGATCCGAAGATCGGCGGTGCGGTGTCGGCGGGTCTGCGCAGCGACTTCCCACCGCCTCCGCCGCCGGCGAAGGTGCCGCCACCACCGCCGACGCCCGATCCTCCGCAGCCGGAGCCGCTGCCCGAGCCGACGCCGCAGCCGCTGCGCAAGGTCCCCGACGACGGGACGCAGAAGCGAGACGACACCAAGAAGACCGGCGTCGAGGGCGGCAACGGTCGCGGTCTCGCGGCGATGGTCGTCGGCGTACTGTTGTTCCTCGGCCTCGTCGCGTACTTCCTGATGGGACCAGACGACACTGAAAGGCATCCCGTTGCCAGTCCGACGCCCACCGCTGGTGACACCGAGAAGACCCCCGATGCGCCGGCGGACCCGGCGAGCTGCCCGAAACCGTACGGATGGGACGCATGGCTCGGAGCGGAGCTCTCCGTCACTCACGCCTTGAAGTGTGCGCGGGCCAAGGGACTCACGGAAGAGGAGGCGCACTTCGCCTGGGTGTTCGTCGGGACGCGCGGCGGCATCGACGAAGCGCTCGAAGCTGCGAAGAGGTTCGACCCGCGCGTGGAGTCGGCGGGTGGACGTCTTCCCAAGGCCGACGTCAGTCAGACCCAACACTTCCTCGAAGAGGCCCGCCGGAGGGCGGAGCACGCCAAAGACACTCGCGAGAGCACGATCCAGCAAGACCTCGAGGAGTTTCGGAAGTGGCTCCAGGAGCAGTGACACCATGAGACACGCAACGATCGTCGCGACGATGACCGTCGTCGTCCTGAACGTCGCGACGACCATCGCCGCCTACGCCGCCGAGCCCATGGGGGCTCGTGAGGGCGTCTACCAGCGCGTGCTCGCGCGGCCCGGCGCGCGGCTCGCGACCAAGCCCGGCGACGCCGGCGGTTTGAAGGTCCCGCCGCTCAAGATCTTCTACGTCTTCGAGCGCCGCGACGTCGGCGGCGAGGCCTGGATCAGCGTCGGCGAGGACACGCGCGAGGCGCGCGGCTGGGTGAAGGCGGGCGAGATCATCGAATGGCACACGGCGCTGACGGGCGTCTTCACGAACCAGGTCAAGCGGAAACCGGTGCTGTTCTTCGAAAAGGCCGACGTCCTCGCGTCGCTCGCCGAGGGCGACAAGGTCGCCAAGGTGGCGGACGGCTATCGCGAGGTGCTCGCGAGCGGCGCGCCGCCGCCCGAGTTCCCCGTCGTCGCGTCCGAGCCGAACGAGTACGTCGACCCGCGCGAGCACTTCTACTTGCTCCCGATCCTCGAGCACAAAGAGGCCAAGCTCGGCGGCGACCGCACGTGGCTCTACAAGGTGGCGGCGGTCAGCCGTGACGAGAACAAGAAGGTCGAGAGCCCCAACCTCGACGATTTCCGGGTCGGCGTCGTGTTCGTCGTGGACACCACCAAGTCGATGGGCCCCTACATCGACGCCGTCCGCGCCTCGATGCGGCGCGTGTCGGAGGGGCTCGACCGCACGAACTGGCGCGACAAGCTCAACTGCGGGCTCATCGGGTATCGCGCCGCTCCGAAGGACCCGAAGGACAAGGACGCCCTCGAGTACGTCGCCAAGATCTTCGTCGACCCGAGCGAGGGCGGCGATCTCCCGAGCTTCCTCGACAAGATCGCGAGCGTGTCCGAAGCCCCACTCTCGACGGCGGCGTTCAGCGAGGACGCGTTCCTCGCGGTCGAGTGGGCGCTCGAGAAGATCAAGTGGGACAAGTACGGGGCCCGGATCGTCGTCCTCGTGACCGACGCCGGCGCGCTCGAGCCCGACAGCTCGCAGAACTACCAGGAGAAGACGGAGGGGGGCGCACCGCCGGTCGCGCGCAACACCGGGGAGGCCCGGCTCGGTGCCCCGGAGCTGAACGCCAAGGCCGGTACCGACGGCGTCGCGATCTACGTCCTCCATCTGAAGACGCCGGAAGGGCGGGCGAACCACGGATCGGCCGAGCGCCAGTACAAGGTCCTCGCCAGGGACGCGCGGCGCGGCGGACCCGGCGGCGTCAACTACTTCCCGGTCGCCGGCGGCGAGCGGGACAAGTTCTCGAAGGAGCTCGACGCGATGGCCGATGCGATCGTCTCGAGCATCGATCGCGGCGTGCAGGCCGTCGTCAAGGGCGACGAGGTCGGCGCCGGATGCACGGGATCGCCGGCCGAATGCTCCATGAAGGAGACGATCAAGGCATTCGCGCTCGAGTACTACGGGCGGAAGGTCGGCACGGTGGCGCCGACCCTCGTCGAGGGTTGGGCGGCCGACCGTGCGCTGGAGGACCCGACGCAGAAGGCCATCGACACCCGTGTGCTTCTGACCCGGAAGCAGCTGAACGACCTCCACAACCGGCTGCGCGCGCTCCTCCAGCTCGCGCAGGACGACAAGATCGATCCCGACGAGATGTTCAAGCGCCTGAAGAACCTCGTCGTCGGCGCGCAGATCGATCCGAACCGCGAGCTCAAGGTCGCCGACCTCGTCCCGTTCATCAACGGGCTCCCCTACAAGACGAGCCTCCTCGAGATCGACGCGAGCGCCTGGAAGATCATGCCGGGCGCGCAGCGGAACGAACGCCTGCGCCACATCGCGCAGCGCCTCGAGCTCTACAAGACGTACTACGACGACATCGATTTCTGGATCCATCTGACCGACAAACAGGAGGACTGGGTGTACCCGGTCCCGCTCGACAGCCTGCCGTGAACGAGAGGGCTCGCGTCTTGCGCGTCGAATCGCTGGTGAAGCGCCGCGGGACGGGATCCGAGACGTTCACGCTCGTCGTGCGTCATCTCGAGATTCACCGCGGCGACCAGCTCTGCCTCATGGCGGCGAGCGGCGCCGGGAAGACGACGATGCTCGACATCCTCGGGCTGGCGCTCCGGCCGACGACGGCCGACGTCTTCGATCTCACGGTCGCCGACACCGGCCCGTGTGACGTGTGGCAGGAGTGGGAGCGGGGCGCGCACGCGCACCTCGCGCGCCTTCGCAGCCACCACGTCGGCTACGTGCTGCAGGAGGGCGGCTTGCTGCCGTTCCTGACCGCGCGCGAGAACATCGAGCTTCCGCTGCGCCTCCGGGGGACTCAGGACGCGGCGCGGGTGTCGGCGCTCGCCGAGCGTCTCGGGCTCGCGTCGTGCCTCCGCCGGCGCCCGTCGGACCTCTCGGCGGGCGAGCGCCAGCGGGTCGTGATCGCGCGCGCCGTGGTGCACGGGCCCGATCTCATCCTCGCCGACGAGCCGACGGCGGCGCTCGACGAGGCGAACGCGGCGGTCACGCTCGACCTCCTCGTCGAGCTCGCGCGCGAAGCCGAAGCCGCGCTCGTGGTCTCGAGCCACGCCCGCCACCATCTCGAGCGCGTCGGCCTCGACTGGGTGCACCACGAGAGCCGGGTCGAGGCGGCCGGGCGGGTGTCGGAGTTCTGGACGTCGTGAGGCTCGCCAGGATGATGGGACCCCACGCGTTCATCATGGGAGCGCTCGCGCTCAAAGACCTGCGGCATGATTGGCGATCGGCGTCGTGCAGCGTCTTGGCGCTCGTCGCGGTGATCACGCCGGCGCTCGTGCTCGCCGGGCTCCGCACCGGCTACGTCGAGGGCGAGCGCCGGAGCATCCTCTCCGACCCGCGCGCGCTCGGCATGCGCACGAGCTTCGAGGACCTCTCGGCGAAGTATCCGCTCGCGTGGTTCGACGACATGCGCGCGCGCCGGGACGTGCGGTTCGTGATCCCGAGCGTCGACCTCCTCGGGGCGCAGGTCGACATCGAGGCGGAGCGTACGGGTGCCGACCGGATCGAGGTCGAGCTCGTGCCGTCCGGACGCGGCGATCCCGTGCTGCGCGACGTGCGCCGGCCGCCGAAGGACCTCCGTGGAGTCGTGCTGTCGGCGGCGGCGGCGCGTCGCGCCGGCGTCGAGGCAGGGCAGTGGATCCGGCTCGTCGTCGAGCGCAAGGGCGGCCTCGCCCCGGACGGACCGAACGATGGACGCTGGCGGATGCTCGTGACCGGCGTCGTCGCGGAAGGTCTCGAGCCGGGACGCGCGGCGTTCGTCACGCTGCCGGTCGTCGAAGGCGTCGACGACTACCGCGCCGGGTACGCGGTCCCGGAGCTCGGGTGGTCGGGCAACGCGGCGCGGCCCACGCGGGAGTCGTACGACGGCTTCCGGCTGTTCGCGCGCTCGATCGACGGCGTGCTGCCGCTGCGCGACGAGCTCGAGGCCCGGGGCTACCGCATCAGCTCGAACGCGGAGCGGATCGAGGATCTCCTCCGCGTGCAGCGTGCGTTCGACGTCATCGCGGTCGTGCTCGGGACGCTCGCGGGCGCCGCGCTCTTCCTCTGTCTCGCGGCGAGCCTGTGGGCGAGCGTCGAACGGAAACGGCGCGCGCTCGCCGTCATGGCGCTCCTCGGGTTTACGCGCCTCGTGAGCGTGCTGTTCCCCGTCGTGCAGGGCCTCACGCTCGCGGTGCTGTCGTGCGTCGTCTCGGCGGCCGGCTTCGCCGCCGGCGCCGCGATGGTGCGGCGAGCGGCGGCCACGCACGGCAGCGCGATGCTCCAGTGCGTGCTGCATCCCGAGCAACTGGCGCTCGCCTTCGCGGTCGTCTGCGCGAGCGCGCTCGCCGCGTCGGCCGTCGCGGCGTACCGGACGGCGAGCATCGAGCCGGGGGAGGGACTGCGTGCCTAGCAGGTTGCTGAAAAAGGCCGATCTGCGTCGTTGCTCAGGCGCTCACTTGTGCG
>JANNPN010000232.1:0-8592 GCA_031400185.1 Polyangiaceae bacterium | reverse complement strand
CCGGCGCCGTCGTTCTCTTCCAGGAAGTGCTTGGCCTTCTCGAAGTTCGGGGTGAAGCCGAAATCCTTCTTGATCTCGGCCGAGATGTTCGGCTCGTTCTCGATCAGCGAGAGCTCGTAGACCGACTGGGCGTTGTCGGTCACGGGGCCGTACGAGTCGACGGCGATCGTGACCGGGCCCATGCCGAGGAAGCCGAAGGCGACGAGGCCGAAGGCGAAGACCGGCGCCGGTGTCAGCTCGCCGACCTTGATGAAGAGCACGTCGAGGCCGAAGAGCGAGACGGCGTAGGCCGCGCTCATCAAGGCGACGATCACGAGGCCCATCCAGTACGCGCTGAAGTTGCCGGCGACGAGGCCGGAGATGACGTTCAGCGACGCGCCGCCTTCGCGCGACGCCGTGACGACCTCGCGCACGTGGCCGGACTCGGTCGAGGTGAAGACCTTGACCACTTCCGGGATGATCGCGCCGGCGAGCGTGCCGCACGTGATGATCGTCGAGAGCTTCCACCAGAGGGTGCCGTCGCCGAGGCCGGGAATCAGGAAATAGGACACGACGTAGGTCATGGCGACCGAGACGATCGAGGTGATCCACACCAGCTTCGTGAGGGGCGCCTCGAAGTTCATCTTGTCGGCGTTCTGGTACTGGCTGCGCGCCATGGCGTCGTTGATCCAATACGAGACGGCGCTCGCGATCAGCATCATGAGGCGCATCACGAGGATCCACACCAGGAGTTGCACCTGCACGCCCACCTGGGTGGCCGGAACCGCCAGGAGGATGAACGTGATGAGCGCGACACCCGTGACGCCGTAGGTCTCGAAGCCGTCGGCCGACGGGCCGACCGAGTCGCCGGCGTTGTCACCGGTGCAGTCGGCGATGACGCCGGGATTTCTGGCATCGTCCTCTTTGATGTTGAAGACGATCTTCATGAGGTCAGATCCAATGTCGGCGATCTTCGTGAAGATGCCGCCGGCGATGCGGAGGGCCGAGGCGCCGAGCGACTCGCCGATCGCGAAACCGATGAAGCAGGCGCCCGCGAAGTCGGCGGGTATGAACAATAGAATCGCGAGCATCAGCACGAGCTCGGCGCTGATCAGCAGCATGCCGATGCTCATGCCCGCCTGGAGCGGGATGGCGTAGGTCGGGAAGGGCTTGCCGCCGAGGCTCGCGAACGCGGTGCGGGAGTTGGCGAAGGTGTTCACGCGGATGCCGAACCAGGCGACGCCGTAGCTGCCCCCGATGCCGACCAGGCTCGCGATCAGGATCACCACGACCTTGATGGCGTCGAAGTGCATCAGGAAGCCGAAGTAGACGACCATGATCGCGCCGATGAAGAGCTCGAGGATCAGGATGAACTTGCCCTGGGTGACCAGGTAGGTCTTGCAGGTCTCGTAGATGAGCTCGGAGATCTCGAGCATCGAGCGGTGGACCGGCAGGTTCTTCAGCGTGTTGAACTGCATGAAGCTGAAGACGAGGCCGAAGGTGCAGATGATCGCACCCATCACGAGCAGCAGGGTCCAGCCGTCGACTCCGAGGAACCGCTCGGAGGCCAGGTTCGGCAGGATCAGCTCGGCCTCGCTCGCGCCGGCCAGACCGGCGGCCGCCAACACCAATGCTACCGCTGCAAACAACGATGACGTCACACGTGCCCGAATCATGCGGGTGCCTCCTCCAAAAACTCGAGGCGGGAAGGGAGGACAGCCCGACCAGCCTCTAAGGTTTCGAGTGGTTGGCCGCCCGGACGAGAAGGCTCGGACGTGCGAGACGTCCACCTCCCGCGAGCGCTTCTGCGCACTCCCGACGAACTCCCATCCTCCGCGAGGAGGACGGGTTTGAAAACCCGCGTTCTGTAGCATCGCTCACGGGGAATTGCGAGAGCGCGAGGGCCATAGACGCCTGCCTGGGGGACCGGACGGCGCCCGTTCAGAGCCGGATCTGGATCGCCGCGTAGGGGCCTTCCACGACCTCGAAGGTGCAGCCCGGGCCGCCGCGCTTGGCGCTCGCGCGCTCGGCGATGAAGCGGAGCGTCTCGAGCCGCTCGGCGACCGGCAGGCCGGTCTGCTCCTCCCACCGTTCGGCCGTCGGCACCATGATCTCGATCCCGTAGGACGCCATTTCCCAGGCGAAGGTGAGGGTGCCGCGGGCATCCGTGTAGGTGACGTCGCCCCCACGCCCGCCGTCGTCGATCGCCGCGGTACGGCTCCGCATGCTCATGCGGGCGAACTGTACTAGATAGCTCTCCGCCTTGGACACACACGATCGTACCGACGCTGCCGCCGTGGACCTCCGGCTCCGCGTGATCGGCCGGGCGCGCACACCCTGGACGCGGCGCGAGGACGCTCCGCACCAGCCGCCGGCTTCGCCCGCCACCAGCGGGGTCATCGAGGTCGCCGAGGAGTACCGCGAGGCGCTGGCCGACCTCGCCGGGTTCGGGCGCATCTGGCTCGTCTTCTGGTTCCACCGGAGCGGCGGCTGGGGACCGAAGGTGCGGCCGCCGCGGGGCGGGCCGAAGCGCGGCCTCTTCGCGACCCGCGCCCCCGACCGTCCGTCGCCGCTCGGGATCACGAACGTGGCCCTCGAAGCGGTCGACGTGGAGCGCGGTGAGATCCGCGTCCTCGGCATCGACCTCCTCGACGAGACGCCGATCCTCGACATCAAGCCGTACCTGCCGATGTTCGACGCCTGGCCCGACGCGGGGCATGGATGGATCGAGCCGTATCTCGCCGCCGGGATCGAGCCGAAGCTGAAACGTCCGAAACGCAGCGAAGGAGGGTCGTGACATGCAGATCGGGATGATCGGGTTGGGACGGATGGGCGCCAACATGACCCGCCGTTTGCTGAAGGGCGGCCATGACTGCGTCGCCTACGACGTGGTGCCGGCGGCGGTCGACGCGATCGCGGGCGCAGGGGCCGTGGGCGTGCGCTCGCTCGACGAGCTCGTCGCGCAGCTCACCCCGCCGCGGGCGGTGTGGATGATGGTGCCGGCGGCGCTCGTCGACAAGACCCTCGCGGATCTGGCGCCCAAGCTCGCCCCGGGCGACACGGTGATCGACGGCGGCAACTCCTTCTACCGCGACGACGTCGACCGGGCGCAGCGTCTGCAAACCAACGGCATCCACTACGTCGACTGCGGGACGAGCGGCGGCGTCTGGGGCCTCGAACGCGGCTACTGCCTCATGATCGGCGGCGAGACGGCAGCCGTCGCGCGCCTCGACCCGATCTTCGCGACGCTCGCCCCGGGACGCGGGTCGCTCGAGACGACCGCGGGACGCGAGTCGCGGCAGAGCACGGCGGAGCAGGGCTATCTCCACTGCGGCGCGAGCGGCGCCGGCCACTTCGTGAAGATGATCCACAACGGCATCGAGTACGGGTTGATGGCGTCGTACGCCGAGGGGCTCAGCATCCTCCGCCACGCCAACATCGGAAAGCACGCGCGCGCCGCCGACGCCGAGACGAGCCCGCTCCGCGACCCGCAGTACTACCAGTACGACTTCGACCTCGCCGACGTGACCGAGGTCTGGCGGCGCGGCAGCGTGATCGCGTCCTGGCTCCTCGACTTGACGGCGCGCGCGCTCGCGAGCGACCCGCACCTCGACGGCTTCTCCGGGCACGTGTCCGACTCCGGCGAGGGCCGCTGGACGCTCGACGCCGCGATCGACGAGGCCGTGCCGACGCACGTCCTCGCCGCGGCGCTCCTCGAGCGCTTCGCATCGCGCGGCGAGGCCGAGTTCCAGGACCGCGTGCTCTCGGCGATGCGTTTCGCGTTCGGCGGGCATCACGAGAAGCCGAAGGCGTGACCGGCGGGCGGCGTGTCGAGCGTCAGGACGCGAGCCCGTCTGGTTCCCTCAGCCCGGCGCATCAGCCAGTAGGGACTGAATGTCGACGGCGACCGCCAGCGCGATGCGCGCGCATGACGACGGCGCCGCGCGTCGCGAGCCCGTGTCGACGCCGGATCCGCGTCCGGAGCGGAACCGAGCGATCGACTGCCTGCGCGGCATGGTCATGGTCGTGATGGCGCTCGATCATACGCGCGCGTTCGTCGGATCGCCGGTCGCGGCGCTGGCGGCGGTCGACCCGGCGCTGTTCTTCACGCGCTGGATTACCCACTTCTGCGCGCCCGTCTTCGTCTTCCTCGCCGGGACGGCGGCGTGGCTGCACGGGCGTGAGCTCGGCTCGGTGGCGGCGCTCTCGCGCTGGCTGCTCACCCGCGGTCTCTGGCTCGTGCTGCTCGAGGTCACGGTGATCCGGGCGGCGTGGATCTTCTATCTCGGCCCCGAGGTGGTGATCCTGCAGGTGATCTGGGCGATCGGCGCGGCGATGGTGGTGCTGGCGGGCCTCGTCTGGCTGCCGCTGCCGCTCGTCGCCGTCCTCGCCGTCGCGACGATCGCCGGCCACAACCTCCTCGACGGCGTCGCCGCCGATACGCTCGGCGGCTCGCGCTGGCTCTGGTTGGTCCTCCATCAGCCCGGGCCGCTCGTGCCGTTCGAAGGCGCGCGCTGGTTCGTCGTCTACCCGCTGATCCCGTGGGTCGCCGTCATGGCGGCCGGCTACGCGCTCGGACCGTGGGTCGCCTTGCCGCGCGCCGTCCGCCGCCCGCGGATGCTACTGCTCGGGGGCGCGCTCGTCGCCGGCTTCGTCGTGCTGCGCGCGAGCGGCCTCTACGGCGACCCGCACCCGTGGGATTCCGTGCGCGGCCTCGCGGGCTTCCTCGACTGCGAGAAGTACCCGCCGTCGCTCCTCTTCCTCTTGATGACGCTCGGCCCAGGGCTCGTGCTGCTGGGAGTGCTCGACCGGCCGCTCGCGGCGTGGGAAGAGCGCGTCGAGGTGTTCGGACGCGTGCCGCTCTTCTACTACGTCCTCCACATCGCGCTGATCCACGTGCTCGCGGTCGCGGTCGCGTGGCCGAGCCTCGGAAGCGCGGCGCTCACCCACCAGTTCATGCCGAGCGGCGGCCTCGGCCGCTCGTTGCCGTTCGTCTACGCGACCTGGATCGCGGTGGTCGCGCTGCTCTATCCGCCGAGCGTGTGGTTCGCCGGCGTCAAACGGCGGAATCGGGCGGCCTGGTTGAGCTACCTGTGAAAGGTGCCTGGGATGCGGTCGCGATCGGCACGGTCTGGCTGGCGCTCGTCGCCGGATGTGTGCCCGCGCGAAGATCCACGCCCGCCGGCCCCGGCGCTGCGCCGAGCCCGGCCGTGACCGCCTCGCCCGCACCAGGCATCGCCATGCCGTCGCGCGCGCTCGTCGCGGACGTCGAGGCGGCGGCGGCGCGTCTCGCCGAGGTCTCGGCGGCGGCGCCCGACGCGGCCTGGAACCGCCTCGTCGAGCTCGTCGACCAGCACGGGAGCCGCATGGCCGGCACCCCCGCTCTCGAGAACGCGCTCCGCGCGGCCGTCGCCGACATGCGCCGCGACGGGCTCGTCGACGTCCGGCTCGAGCCCGTCAAGGTCCCGCACTGGGTGCGCGGCGAGGAGCGCGCCCGGATCGTGGCGCCGTTCGAGCGCAACGTTCCGGTGCTCGCGCTCGGCGGCTCGGTCGGAACCAACGGGACGGTGCGCGCGCCGCTCGTCGTCTTCGACGACCTCGACGCGCTCCGGAAGTCCACCCGCCCGCTCGGCGGCACGATCGTCCTCGTGAACCATCGCATGGCGCCCTACGACGAGGCGCGCGACGACTCCGGGTATCTCGAGGGCGTCCAGGCGCGTCTGTACGCGGCGTCGGCGGCGGCGCAGCACGGCGCCCGCGCGGTGCTCGTCCGCTCGGTCACCGCGACGAGCCTCGCGACCCTCCACACGGGGGCGCTCGACTACGCGACCGACCTCCCGAAGATCCCCGGGGCGTCGGTCACGATCGAGGACGCCGAGATGCTCGTCCGCCTGGCACGCAAGGGTCCGGTCGAGGTGGAGCTCGCCCTCGGCGCCCGCTTCCTCCCGGACGCGCCGAGCGCGAACGCGATCGGCGAGCTCCGCGGCAGCGCGCGCCCCGACGAGATCGTGCTCCTCGGGGCGCACATGGACTCGTGGGACGTCGGACCCGGCGCGGCCGACGACGCCGCCGGCTGCGTCGCGGTGATGGAGGCGCTCCGGCTCCTCCGGGCGAGCGGGCTCGTCCCACGGCGTACCATTCGGGCCGTGCTCTTCACCGCCGAGGAGTACGGCCTCGCCGGCGCCAAGGACTACCACCGCCGGCACCGGCGCGACCGGCACGTCGCGGCGTTCGAGACCGATTTCGGCATGGGTGCCCCCGACGCGATCGGCGTCGGCGGCGGTCCCGCGGCGATGCAGGCGATGCTGCCGTTCCTGCCGGCATTCGACCGCTTCGGGATCCGCCGCTTCCGCGACCGCGCCTACGGCGCCGACGTGGCGCCGATCGTGCGCGAGGGCGTGCCCGCCTTCAGCCTGATCCCCGACGGCCGCCGCTACTTCGACGTCCACCACACGGCGGCGGACACGCTCGACAAGCTCCGACCCGACGACGTGCGCCGGAACGCCGCGGCGATCGCGCTCCTCGCCTATGTGCTCGCGACGCGCTGAGCACGACGCATGTGCGCCGGCTTGCAGGGTCGGGCAGAGGGCGATTAGTAGAAGCGGATGGCCGAGCCCCTAGGCGACCGCACCGGCCGTGAGCGCGATCTCTATCGCCGGCTGCTGGAGCTCGAGGATCATCGTGATCTGAACCCGCTCCTCACCCAGGCGCTCGGCTTGATGGTGGAGCTGACGGGGGCGCGGCAGGGCTACCTCGAGATCCTCGACAACGGCGACTCCGGGAAGCGCTGGTCGATGCAGCACGGCTTGAGCGAGGACGGCGTCGCGGAGATCCGCCGGGTCGTCTCGCGCGGCATCATCGCCGAGGCGCTCACCACCGGCCGGACGATCCTCACGGCGTCGGCGCTCCTCGACCCGCGGTTCCGCCATCGCGAGAGCGTCGTCAAAGGACGGATCGAGGCGGTGCTGTGCGCCCCGCTCGGCGACGGCGCGCGGCTCGGCGTGCTGTATCTCCAGGGACCGGGCGCGTTCAGCCCCGACGATCGCGCCGACGCCGAGATCTTCGCGCGTCATCTCGCCCGCATCGCGGGACGTCTCCTCGCGGAACGGAGCCGGCTCGAGGCCTCCGACTCGACCAACGCCGCCCGGGCTCGGCTCTCCGCGCCGGGGATCGTCGGCCGGAGCCGCGCGCTCGCGCAGGTGCTGAGCCAGGTCGCCCAGATCTCGCCGCTCGACATCAGCGTGCTGCTGACGGGCGAGACCGGCACCGGGAAGTCGCTGATGGCGCGGGTCATCCACGACAACAGCAGCCGCGCGAGTGGCCCGTTCGTCGAGCTCAACTGCGCGGCGCTGCCCGAGGACTTGATCGAGAGCGAGCTCTTCGGCGCGATCCCGGGGGCGCACTCGACGGCGACGCGGCGGATCCCCGGTAAGGTGGCCGCGGCGGAAGGTGGGACGCTCCTGCTCGACGAGGTGAGCGAGCTCACGCTCGCCGCGCAGGCGAAGCTGCTCCAGCTCCTGCAGGCCAAGCAGTACTTCCCGCTCGGCGCGGCGGAGCCGCGCTACGCGAACGTCCGCGTCCTCGCCGCGGCCAACTCGGACCTCGTGACCGCCGTCGAGGAGCGTCGCTTCCGCGCCGACCTGTACTACCGCCTGCACGTGCTGCCGCTTCGCCTGCCGTCGCTCGCCGAGCGCCGCGACGACGTCGTGCCGCTCGCCAACCACTTCTGTCGCGCCGCCGTCGCGCGCCACGATTTCCGCCTGATCGCGTTCTCGCCGGGCGGGCTCGAGGCGCTCGAGACCGCCGAGTGGCCGGGCAATGTCCGCCAGCTCGCCCACGTCGTCGAGGCCGCGGTCATCCGGGCCGCAACCGAGAACGCCAACTGGATCGAGCGCCATCACCTCTTCCCGCTCGCGGTCGCGCAGCGCACGGAGACGGGCGCGTCCCTGCAGGAGTCGACGCGGCGGTTCCAGCGTCGCGTGCTGCTCGAGGCGCTCGAGGCGTCCCACTGGAACGTGGTCGAGGCGGCGCGGCGGGTGGACGTCGCCCGCTCGCATTTCTACGTGTTGATGCGCTCCCTCGGCATCAGCCGCCCGGAGTGACGCCCTAAGCAGAAAGCGCGTGTCCGCGGTGGCTCCCATCGATACGGTGCGTGGTCCGCTCGTCGGCGGGCGCTACGAAGTGCTGAGCCGACTCGGAGAAGGCGGGCTCGGCTCGGTGTTCCGCGCGCTCGACCGTCTGACCGGTCGGCTCGTCACCTTGAAGCGGTTGCGCCTGACCGCCGAGGAGGAGGACCTCGAGAACGCGCGCCTCGCGTTGGCCCAGGAGTTCCGCGTGCTCGCGGCGCTCCGCCACCCGAACATCGTGAGCACCCTCGACTACGGCTTCGACGACGCCCGTCAGCCGTATCTCGCGATGGACCTCGAGGAGGGCGCTCGCACGATCACCGAGGCGGCCGCCGAGGCCCCGACGTCGACGCGCGCCGATCTGCTCGTGCAGCTGCTGCGCGCGCTCCTCTACCTGCACCGCCACGGCATCATCCATCGCGATCTCAAGCCCGAGAACGTGCTGGTGGTCGACGGCCAGGTGAAGGTCATCGACTTCGGCCTGTCG
>JANNPN010000163.1:0-16545 GCA_031400185.1 Polyangiaceae bacterium | reverse complement strand
CCAAGATGGCCGAAGCCTTCTCGTCGGCGCTGCAGAGCGCCGCCAAGACCAAGGGACAGGTCGATCGAAACATGCACTGGGTGCTCGGGCTGCTGAACCTTCCGTCGAAGGCGGACTACAACCGCTTGCTCTCGAAAATCGAGGCGCTCCAGGGCAGCCTCGTGAACCTCAACATCAAGGTCGACCGGCTGCTCGCCGAGCGCGACCGTCCGAAGCCGCGCCGCCGTCCGCCGACGAAGCCAGAGATTTGACACCAGTGGCCGGCGTGGCGACGATCGCGGCGCCATGAAGATCTTCCACTGCGACCACTGCGGGAACCTCGTCTTCTTCGAGAACGTTCGCTGTCTCTCGTGCGGGCATGCGCTCGCGTTCGCACCCGACGTCGAGGACGTGCTGTCGCTGGAGCCCGCGGACGACGGACGCTGGCGGTCGGCGCAGCGCGGCGCCGAGGGCCACGCGTACCGCCTCTGCGCGAACTACGATCGCGAGAACGTCTGCAACTGGGCCGTGCCGGCCGGCGACCCGGACCCGCTCTGCACGTCGTGTCGGCTGACGCGTACGATCCCCGACCTCGCTGAGGCCGGCAACAAGCAGGCCTGGTATCGCCTCGAGGTCGCAAAGCGCCGGCTCGTCTACAACCTGCTGCGGCTTCGCCTTCCGGTCGCCAACAAGACCGTCGAGCCGGAGCGCGGCGTCGTGTTCGACCTCCTCGCGGACACCGACACGCCGGTGCTGACCGGCCACAGCAACGGCATCATCACGATCAACGTGGCCGAGGCGGACGATGCCGAGCGCGAGCGGCGGAGGCTCCAGCTCCACGAGCCCTATCGGACGTTGCTCGGCCACTTCCGCCACGAGATCGGCCACTACTACTGGGACCGCCTCGTGGCCGGGACCGAGCGGCTCGCCGCGTTCCGGGAGCAGTTCGGCGACGAGCAGGTCGACTACGGCGAGGCGCTGAAGACGCACTACGCCGAGGGTGCGCCAGCGGAGTGGCAGGAGCACTTCGTGAGCACCTACGCGAGCGCGCACCCGTGGGAGGACTGGGCCGAGACGTGGGCGCACTACCTGCACATGACCGACACGCTCGAGACGGCGGCGGCGTGCGGCCTGTCCCTGCAGCCGCGGCGCCCCGACGAGCCCGCCCTCGAGGCCGCAAAGCACGCGCCGCCCCTCGGGCCCTTCGAGCAGAAGATCGACGCGTGGTTCCCGCTGACCTACGTGCTCAACAATCTGAACCGCGGACTCGGGCTCGTCGACGGCTACCCGTTCGTGCTGTCGGAGCCGGTGATCGCGAAGCTCCGCTTCGTGCATGACACGATCGCCGAGGTCGCGACCCGCCCGGCCGCGGCGGCTGCCCCGACGCTCGGAGCGGCGCCGACCTCCGCGCCGGCGCCGCCCGCATCGTGACTACTTGCAGTGGTAGGTGCGCCCGTTGCTCTTGCAGGTCCGATTGTGGCGGGCGGTCGCCGTGTCGAACCCACCCTCGATCGGAATCGCGATCGAGAGCGTCACGCCGAGCGACCCCGGCGTGACCGTCGTGTCCTTGGCCTGCAGCTTGATCTTGTAGCCGTTCGGCTCGCCGTCGAGCTTCGCTTGCTTGATGCTGATCTTGCGGACGCCGTTCAGGCCGCCGCTCTCGTCCTCGAAGTCCCAGCGGGTCCCGACCGGGGCCGAGAGCTGCCAGAGCCCGGCCGGAATGGTGACCGTGTAGACGGTCCCCGTGCGGCTCGCGACGGTGAACGTCGTGCCGGGCGGCGCGTTGGGGTCGATCGCACCGCTCGGAAAGATCGCTTCGATGCGCATGCTGTCGGCGTCGGGCTCGGTGAGGTCGCGCTGGAACTTGACCTTCATCTTGGTGAGCCGGAGGAGAGCGTTCAGCGCCGGCGCGGCGAGCAGGCTCATGTCCGGATCGAAGACCGCATTGCCGAGGACCTGCAGGCTCGCCGCCGGTGAGGACGCGAAGGCCGGGATGGTCGACAGGGGAATCTTGCCGGCGTTGATGTCGCCGTTCTTCGCGGTCACCGGAAGCACGACCGCATGGTCGGGCACCGTGCAGAGCGTGCTCGCGACGCATTGAGTGGTGACGCGGATGAGCGACGTCGCGCTGTGGATGCCGTTCGCGCAGCTCGGGCTCGCCCCGACGAGGTCGTCGACCTCGACGTCGAGGAAGGTGCCGCGGACTCCGCCGCCGCGCCAGCGCATGCTGCCCGCCTCGTGATCGCACGCGGTCGGCCACGACGGTACGCAGGCGGGGCCGAGCAACCCGGCCGTCGTCGGCGTCGCGCACGCTTGGTACCCGGTGCCGACCGACGCGAGATGAGACGTCGCGGTGTCGCCGTCGATTCCCGCCGCCGCCATCGGGAGGCCGTCGGGCGCGATGACGGTCGCGTGCTGCACGTTGACGTTGCTGCCGGTGAGACCACCCGAGAGCAGGCTCTCGATCGAGTCCGCCTGGAGATCGAGGTCGTTCGGCGGATCGTTCAGGAAGGCGATCGCGAGCGTCTGGTCGACGGAGGTGCACTCCCCGCCCGAGCAGGTGTCGTCGTCGGCGGTGATGCGGAGCCCGAGCTCGAGGGTGTAGGTGCCGGTCGTGCAGGTGCCGGGTCCGGCGATGTCGGTGATCGAGGCATCGACGCGGATCGTGCCCTTGGACCGGAACTCGATGCTGCCGCGCCGGAACGTGCACGCCGATGTGATCGCCGGGCTGCACGCGGCGGTGCCGTCGGCCGTCTGGTCGTTCGGTGCGAGGCACGGCGCGTACGCGCGCGCGAGATCGCTGGTATACCGAGGCAGCGTGTCCGGATTCCGGATCTCGATCGCGTCAGCGACGGAGACCGCGAGCAGGAACGTCAGCACCGCGAGACCCGGTGCGGACACCACGAAACGACGACGTACGTTCGCACCCATCGCGCACCTCTTCCGCCACGGCAGAGTGGCAGTTGGTCGGGAACGTTCTCGGGCCTAACCCCGGACAGCGCACGCGGTCAAGAAAAATCGTCGCGCTAGAACAATCGTCGCGCGCCCTCGCGGGTCACCTAAAACGCGGCGCTGAGCGTCACGAGCCGAGACAGCGAGCTCGGCTCGTCGATGGCGAGCGGGACCTCCACCAGGAGCCCGTGCGGCGCGGCCGCTCGCAGGCGCTCGATCTCCGCGCGCTCGGTGCGCACCAGGCTCGTGAAGCGGCGCTGGAGCTCGGCGAGCTTCCGGCCGAGCTGCACGTCGCCCTCGCTTGCGCGCTCGACGTCGGGGAAGGGCGGGCGGCCGAGCAGCGCCGGCGGCAGTACGCGGTTTACGACGAAACCCGCGAACGGCAAACCGGTGCGCACGAGCTCGGCGTGGAAGGCGAGACACTCCGCGATCCGCGCCGGCTCCGGCGTCGTCACGAGCACGAACGATGCTGCGGGCGCGCGGAGGAAGCGTGCGACGGTCGCGGCGCGCTCCTGGAACCCGGCGGAGAACTCCTCGAGACCGCCCACGAACTCGGCGACGTCACGCAGGAGCTCGAAGCCGGTGAAACGCTCCAGGCCGCGCAGCACGGCGCTCAGCGCTGTTTGCACCAGGCGCGAGCCTTCACGAGCGAGGATCAAGCTCGGGTTCTGCAGGATGGCGGCGGCGCGCGACGTGAGAAGCGCGGTCAGGCGCTCCGGCGCCTCCAAGAAGTCCAGCGCGTGCTGCGTCGGCGGCGTGTCGACGACCAGGATGTCGTAGTCCTCACTCGTGGCGAGCGCGTGCAGGCGCTCCATCGCCATGTACTCCTGCGAGCCGGCGAGCGCCGTCGAGATGCTCTCGTAGATGCGATTGGTGAGGACGCGCGTGGCTGCGGCCTCCGTCGGAGCGTAGCGCTGGATCAGCTCGTCGAAGGTGCGCTTGGTGTCGAGCACCATCGCGTCGAGGAAGCCGCCCTGCGGCTGGCGGCCGAGCGGGACGCGGTGCGGGTCGCCGTCGAGAGTCGCGATGCCGAGCGCGTCGCGGAGGCGCCGCGCCGGGTCGATCGTGAGGACCGCCGTCCGGCGACCACGGTGGGCTGCGGCGACGCCGAGCGCCGCTGCAGTCGTGGTCTTGCCGACGCCGCCGCTCCCGACGCAGACGAGCAGCTGCTGGCGGTCGAGCAGCGCGGCGAAGGGCCCGTCGCTCGGTGCCCCGTCGCTCTGGGCTTCTTGATGCGTGGCCGCCGGCTCGGGGTCGGTCATGAGCGCGCTCGTCACGAGACCCGGCGCGAGCCGCGGGCGCTCGGGCGGACGAGCGCGTCGGCCAAGGGCTCGAGCGCCGCGAGGGTGATCCTGCCGGCGGTGACGTGGGGAAGGCAGACGGGCTTGTCCGGGAGCGCCTGCGTCAGCCGCTTGATCTGACGATCCGCGGCGCGCTGGCGCGCGACGCTGAAGCGCGCGACGCCGAGATAGGGCTGCCAGCTCGGCGGCAGGTCGGACGGTTCGGAGCGCAGACGTTGCGCCTCGGTGCGGGTGAAGCGGAACGGGTCCACGGCGTTCACGACGACCGGCAGCAGCGCGACCCCGATCCGCATGAGCGCGGTCGCAAGCTCGAGGGTCTCGTTGACCGCCATCTCTTCCGCGCGCGTGACGACGGTGACGGCGGCGCGCTTCGGGTCGCCGAGGAGGAGGGCGAGATCCCGTGCCGTGCTCGTGAGCGGCCCGAACGGCAGCATTTTGAGGAGGGTGCCCGGGGTCGCAAGCAGCGGCACCGAGTGGCCGGTCGCGGGCGCGTCGACGATCACGAGGTCGAAGCGATGCCGGCGGCGCTTGAACCCGACGCGCTCGTCCTCCCATTCCGCGATCCGCACGAGCGTGAGAAAGTCCTCGAGGCCGGGTGCCGCGGCGGTCACGACGCGGAACGTGTTGCTCTCGAGCAAGCGACGCGCGAGGGCGCGAATCCGCAGCATGCCGGCGAGGAAGTCCTCCATGATGACGGCGGGCGCGATCGCAGCGGCCGCGAGCTCGGGCGTGATCTCGGTCGGCTCGGGCGCGAGCGTCAGATCCCCTAAGTACTCGCCGAGGCGGCCGAGCGGGTTGATCTCGACGATCAACGTGCGCTTTCCGGCCCGTGCTGCGGCGAGGGCGAGCGCGGTCGCGACCGCCGTTCTCCCGACGCCGCCCTTGCCGGTGATGAACACGAGGCGGCGCTGCAATACGGCGTCGAGCATCGCACGCTTTACTACGTGCGTGCTCGGGCGCGGTCAAATTGACATTGCGAAACCGCTTCCCTACGGTCGCGTGCATGGCTCGACGCGTGATCGATCTCCATCCGGACGTGTCGAGGACGCCCCCGGCGAAGCGGACGCGCCGTCGCCGTCGGCGCGCCGGCGACGCCGATCACGACGCGTTCGGTGTCCGCCTCCGCGAGCTCGAGCGCGAGATCGACGAGGTGATCGCGGGACTCGGCGCCGGCGGGGACTACGATATCGCGGCCCGGCTCCGCGACGTCGGTGAAGAGGTGCTGGGATTCTACGCCGACGTCGGCCGCGCCTTCCTGCGGGACGGGCTTGCCGGCGCCTTCGTCCGGCTCCGCATGCTCGGCACCGCCGACAGCGTCGACGAGTTCGGCTACGACGCCGCCTTCCACGCCCGTCTGACGCCCCTCGTCCGGCTGCTCTACCAGCAGTGGTGGCGCGTCGAGGCCTTCGGGCTCGAGCACGTGCCGCTCTCGGGCCGCCTGCTGCTGGTCGGCAACCATTCAGGTGGCCTGTTCCCGTACGACGGCGTCATGATCGCGGAAGCGCTCCGCACGCATCATCCGGGCGGCGGCCGCCACGCGCGGCCGCTCGTCGAGGACTTCGTCTATCGGACGCCGTTCCTCGGGCCGTTGCTCGCACGCGCCGGCATCGTGCGGGCGTCGGCGCAGAACGCGCGGCGCCTCCTCCGTCGCGAGCAAGCCGTCATCGCCTTTCCGGAGGGAGCGAAGGGGCTCGGCAAATACTATCGCGACCGCTATCGCCTGCAGCGCTTCGGGCGCGGCGGCTTCGTGTCGCTCGCGCTCCAGACCGGGGCCCCGCTCGTGCCGGTCGCCGTCGTCGGCGCCGAGGAGATCCATCCCGTGCTGGCCCGACTGGACTGGGTCGCACGCGGCCTCGACCTCCCGTACTTCCCCATCACCCCGACGTTTCCTTGGCTGGGCGCGCTCGGCCTCGTCCCGCTCCCGACGAAATGGCGCATCGTCTTCGGCGCCCCGATCGACCTGGCGGGCCAGTACGGCTCCGACGCCCACCGCGACGAGCTCCTCGTGAATCGCCTCAAGGAAGAGATCCGCGAGCGCATCCAGCGCATGCTGGTCGCCACCCTTGCCGAGCGTGCATCCGTCTTCACCTGAGCCAGACCAGCGGCGAACGATCCGTTCCGACGATTGCGCGTCGGCGGGCGAGTGGCGGGTCGCTTCTCCACTCGTGGGGCGTCGCACCCAGCGCGCCTACGCCCCGACACACCCACGCCGTGGCGTTCGCAAATCACGCGAGCAGACTCGCTCCGAATCGACCCACCACCCCCGCGGATCCGGATGGCCTCGAGGGTTGCGGGATGCACTACGCGGCCGCCGGGGTGCTGCGCTCGGCGGCCGCGTCGTGGTCCGGGCACGCTCTCCACAAGCGTGACCAGGAAAGAGCGAAGGGGTTACGGCTGCGTCTGACGCAGCACGCGCCGTACCGTGTGGCTGAGATCGTGCAGGTCGATCGGCTTTGCGAGGAACGCGGCCGCGCCGAGCCGGGTCGCGAAGCGTTGCGTCTCGGGGTCGCTCTGCGCCGAGATGACGATCACCGGCGGCCTCGTCGTCGGCGGCGACCCCGGGTTTTGCGTGTCCTTCAAGCGGCGGAGCACCTCCCAGCCGTTCATGCCCGGCATCCGGAGGTCGAGGATGAGGAGACCGACCTGGCCGCTCGCGAGCGTCGAGAGCACGAGCTGCCCGTCGGTCACCGACGCGACGTCGTAACCGAAGCGGGCGAGAGCGCTTGCGAGCACCGTGCGGGTTCCGTCGTCGTTTTCCGCAACCACGATCATGACGTGTCCGATGCTCGAGCCTCTCGCCCGCGTCCCGCGCTAGAGCGCGCTGTCCCCCCGTTCGCCGGTGCGGATGCGGACCGCGTCGTCGACGGGCAACACGAACAGCTTGCCGTCACCGATCCGTCCCGTCTTGGCGGTCGCGATGATCGTCTCCGCCGCCGGGCCGGCCTGCTCGTCCGAGACCAAGATCTCGATCTTGATCTTGGGGAGGAAGTCCACGACGTACTCGGCGCCGCGATAGAGCTCGGTATGGCCCTTCTGGCGCCCGAACCCCTTCACCTCCGAGACCGTCATGCCGTTGATGCCCTGCTTGGCGAGGGCTTCCTTCACCTCGTCGAGCTTGAAGGGCTTGATGATCGCTTCGATTTTTTTCATAGACGCTCCGGCATCCTTTCAGAATACGTACGACAGCTCGGCGGCGACCGTGTGCTGGTCGTCCTGGAAGTCGTCCGCGTCACCGACCAGACTCTTCTCGTAGAGCTGATGCGCCGACGCGTCGTAGCGGTACTCGGTGCGGAGCATCAGGCCCTCGGCGAGCACGACCTTGAAGGTGCCGGTCACCTCCCAGGCGTTCTGCCAGTCGCCGAAGCCGCCGCCGGCGGGCGTGGGCAGGCGCGTGCCGTCCGAGTCGTCGAAGTACTCGCCGCGGAACGCGAAGCCAATCGGCACCGGCAGCACGTCGACGATGTCGTACGCGATGATGCCCGAGAACGCGTTCCACTCCTCGCGGCCGCCGACGTCGAGGTCGCTTTCGCTGCCGTAGACGTAGTCGAGGATGATCGCGAAGTTGTCGACCGGCTTGATGGTCGCGATCACCTCGCCGACGCCGCGCTTGCTGTCGCCGCGGTCGGCCTGCTCGGCGCCGTAGATCCCGTTCACGATCAACGCGAACTGGTCGACCGGCGTGATCGCGAGGCTCCCGACCATCGACTTGCCGTCGTTCGAGTCGACGATGTTGTCCCAGCCGTTCACGACGCCCAGCATCAGGCTCGCCTGGGTGCCGAACGCGTAGCTCGCCTGCACGCCGGTATGGGTGATCGGAATGCCCCACGTGAAGGCGAGCGACCGGCTGATGTTCGGGTTGGCCCACGGCTCGTTGACCTCGGCGCCGATGTGGGTCGCGTAGTGGCCGGCCTTGATCTGGAGGTCGGGGAGCCCGGGGAAATTGTAGGTGATGAAGGCGTCCTGCAGCTCGACCGAGTTCTGCTCCTCGGCGACGTTGCCGATCGTGCCGTCGCCGTCCCAGTCGGCGGCCATGCGCTCGGCGAGCTTTCCGAAGTTGACCTTGGTCACGAAGCCGACGCCGTCCTCACCGGGCGCGCGCGAGACCTGGAGCTGGAAGAGGTCGAGGACGAAGCTGTTGCTGTCGCGGTCGAAGGCGCGGAGCGACGTGATGTTCGAGTCGGGGTCGTTGAAGTTGTACTGGTACGAGGTCGCGATGCCGCCGCCGAGCTTGATGCCGAACGGCAGGTTCTTGATGTGGGCTTCGATCTGATCGAGCCGTTTCTGAAGCTCGGAGGTGTCGCAGCACCCCTCGGCCGGAAGCTCTCCTTTGCGTTCGAGACGCTGGACCCGTTCTTCGAGAGTGAGACCTCCCTCGGCACCGACGTTCGTCGCGATGAACAGGCTTGCCAGCAACAACCATTTCGTCTTCGTCATCATGCCCTCCTCAGATGGCGGTGCGCGTGGATGCGCGCAGCGAGACCTGCCGGGCGGGGAGCAAGCACGGTGCCACGAGCGGATTCCGGAGACCCATCGTCAGACTTCCGGAAAGGCAGGCCGTTTCAACGGTTCGCATGCTCGGCGCGCGGGCGGTGATGAGAAAAGAGGCAGCGAGCATCCCCTCTACGAGATCCGTCGCGTGTGCTATCGACCCACGACCAAGTGGGGAGTCTCTTCTGGATCGCGGTGGCGCTCGGGGTGGTGGAGGGCGTGACGGAGTTCGTGCCCGTGTCGTCGACCGGTCATCTGATCCTCGCCGGCACCTGGCTCGAGTTTCCTGCGGAGAAGGCGGCCGCGTTCGAGATCTTCATCCAGCTCGGCGCGGTCCTCGCCGTCGTCTGGTTCTACCGCGAGCGCATCGGCGCGCTCGTGCGCGACGTCTGGCGCGACTCCGCGGCGCAGGCGTTCGTCGGCAAGGTGATGCTCGCCTTCCTCCCGGCGGCGGTCGTCGGACTCCTCTTCCATGATTGGATCGTCCGCGTTCTGTTCGGGCCGCTGCCGGTCGCGGCCGGGCTCGCCGTCGGCGGCGTGCTCTTGCTCGCGATCGACCGTCCGGGGCGTCCGCTCGGAGGGACGGCACGCCTCGACGACGTCACATGGGGCCAGGCGTTCCTCGTTGGCTGCGCTCAGGTGGCGTCGCTCTGGCCCGGTATGTCGCGCTCGGGGTCGACCATCATCGGCGCGTTGCTCGCGGGTCTCGTCCGCGCGACCGCGCTCGAGTTCTCCTTCTTCCTCGCGATCCCGACGCTCGGCGCGGCCTCCGTCTACGCGCTCTGGAAAGCGCGCGCCGACCTCGTCCCGGCCGACGTGCCGATCTTCGCGGTCGGGCTCGTGATCTCGTTCCTCGTGTCGCTCGCGGTCATCGCCGTCCTTCTGCGCTTCGTCCGCGACCACGACCTCCGGCCGTTCGGCTGGTACCGCATCGCGCTGGCGGCGCTGATCCTCCTCCTCGCGGTACGCTGAGGCACGCCCCGGCCGCGGCGCTGCTCAACGCGCAGGCACGCGGTCGCCCAGAACGAGTGCAGCGCGGACAGTAAACCGCTGTGCTTCCGATGCCCATTCCCGCGGCACAACGGTTGCACGACGACCGCGATGGTGCACTAGCACGCGAGCGACCGGGAGATCGAACGCTACGAACGGTTCTTCGAGACGAAAGGGAGCGAGACGATGCGAAAACTCGTAATGAGCTGCTTGGTCGCCGCACTGTTGATCGCGCCGGCCTTCTTGCCGGCCGTGGCCGCCGCGGAGCCGCTGAAGGTCGGGTACAGCGACTGGCCGGGTTTCACCGCCTGGGAGATCGCCAAGGTGAAGGGCCTCTTCAAGAAGCACGGGGTCGACGTCGCGCTCGTGTGGTTCCCCGTCTACACCGACTCGCTGACCGCGCTGAACACCGGGAGGGTCGACTGCAACCTCCAGACCTGGAACGACGCGATGGCGCCCCTCGCGGAGGGGATCAAGCTCAAGACCGTCGTGATCCTCGACAACTCGGCCGGCAACGACGCGATGATCGCAAAGCCCGGGATCGCGTCGGTGAAGGACCTGAAGGGCAAGACGATCGCGACCGAGCTCGGCACGTGCGACCACTTCCTGATGCTGAAGGCGCTCGAGGCAGCCGGTCTGAAGGAAAGCGACGTGAAGTACACGAACCTCACGGTGCCCGATGCGGCCGCCGCGTTCATCGCCGGCAAGGTCGACGCGGCCGTCATCTGGCAACCGTGGGTGTCGCAAATCCAGCGCGAGGGCACGGGCAAGGTGATCTACAGCTCGGCGGACATTCCCGGCTTGATCCCGGACATCGCGATTTGCCAGGCGTCGGTCGTCGAGAAACGCGACGCCGAGATCCAGAAGCTGGTCGCGGTGTGGTTCGACGTCATCGATTTCATCAAAAAGAACGAGGACGAGGCGGTCGCGATCATGGCGAAGGTCGTCGAGCAGCCGCCCGACGCCTACAAGGCCTTCATGCCGGGGACGAAGTTCTTCGACTACGACATGAACGTGAAGGGCTTCACCAAGTCCGCCGACGCGACGTCGCTCGCGGGCGCCGGCAAGGCGATCTCCGAGTTCCTGGTCAAGGCGGGCCAAATCAAAAAGGTCCCCGACTACGAGTCCGCCCTCGAGCCGAAGTTCGTCCAGGCGCTCAAGAAGTAGGGATGGCGGTCGCGCGGAAGCTCGAGTACGTCGTGGAGGCGACGACCGGCGCGGACGCGCTGCCGCCGTCGTCGCCGCGCCGACCGCGCGTCCGCTGGTTCGCGCTCCGCCGCGACATTCCCGCCCCCGCGTACACGATGCTCACGGTGTCGAGCTTCGTCGCGGCCGTGCTCGTGTGGGCGTGGGCGAGCCACCAGCAGTTCGTGAACCCGGTCTTCATGCCGACCCCGGAAAAGGTGTGGGACGCGGCCCGCGGCTTCCTCGTCGAAGGCGACCTCTGGACCGATGTGAAGGTCAGCTTCGTTCGCGTCACGCTCGGCGTGCTCTTGTCGGTGACCTTGGCGATCCCGGTCGGCGTCGTCATCGGCTCGTTCCAGGTGGGGCAGGGGCTGTTGCAGCCGCTCACCGAGTTCATCCGCTACATCCCGGTGCCGGCGCTGATCCCGCTCATGATGGTGCTCTTCGGGATCGGCGAGCCGCCGAAGATCATGCTGATATTCGTCGGGACCTATTTTCAGATGGTGTTGATGGTTGCCGACGAGGTCCGGCGCGTGCCCTACAACCTGCTGCAGGTCGGATACACGCTCGGGGCGACCCGCTTCGAGGTGATCCGGAGCATCATCTGGCCCGCGGCGCTTCCGGGGATCTTCGACGCGCTTCGCCTCTGCAACGGCTGGGCGTGGACCTACCTCGTCGTCGCCGAGCTCGTCGCGGCCAACGAGGGCCTCGGCTACCGCATCCTCAAGTTCTCCCGATTTCTCCAGACGCCGAAGATCTTCGTGTACCTGATCCTCCTCGGTGTCCTCGGGCTCACGCTCGACATGCTCTTCCGTGCCTTCAACCGCCGGATGTTCCACTGGGCGGGAACGGAGCGGCGTTGAGCACGACGGCGGGTATGGCGAACGGCGAGCTCCGGATCCGCGGCGTCGAGAAGACCTTCGTCCGCGCCGCCAAGGCGACGCAGGCGCTCTCGCCGACCACGTTCGCGGTCGAGCCAGGCGAGTTCGTGTCCCTCGTCGGGCCGTCGGGGTGCGGGAAGTCGACGCTCCTCTACATCGTGGCCGGGCTCGAGGACTGCAGCGGCGGCGAGGTCGAGGTCGACGGCGTCAGCGTGTGCGAGCCGGGTGCCGATCGCGGCATGGTGTTCCAGAACTACACGCTCTTCCCGTGGCTGACGGTCTTCGAGAACACGCGCTTCCCGCGCCGCCTCCGTGCCAATGCGGTCGACTACGACCTGCCGGAGCACGAGATCCTGACCCGTCTGGAGCGCGTCGGCCAGCTCCTCGAGCTCATGGGGCTCGCGGACTTCCGGGACGCGTATCCGCGCGAGCTCTCGGGCGGCATGAAGCAGCGCGTGGCGATCGCCCGCGCGCTCGCGAACGAGCCGGCGGTGCTGCTCATGGACGAGCCCTTCGGCGCGCTCGACGCGCAAACCCGTGAGGAGATGCAGGAGCTCCTGCTGCTGGTCCGCTTGCACTGGAAGACGACGATCCTATTCGTCACCCACGACGTGGACGAGGCCATCTTCTTGAGCGATAGAGTGATCGTCATGACGCCGAGACCGGGCCGCGTCCGCGCCGACCTCCGGATCGACCTTCCCGCCGAGCGCACGCTCGAGCAGAAGCTCGCGCCCGAGTTCCTCGCGTACAAGCGCGAGATCGTCGGGATGCTGCACGAGAACCGCGCGAAAGTCGGCGTGCGCGACGCGCTCCTCGCCCGCATGTTCGGCGCGCGGACCGCGCCCGGGGAGCACGCGTCGTGAGCGCCGTCGATCCGTCGACGGTCCTCTGCGACGAGACGATTCCCGGCGGCGCCTACTGGACGCGCGTCATCCGCCGCCACACGACGCTCCGGATCGTCGACCTCGAAGGCTCACGCGGCGTGTCGTGCCTCTGTTACAACGCCGACGACCCGGTCGAGCGCTACAACGCCGCCGACACGGTGAAGATCCAGAACATGATCTTCGTGACGGCGGGACGGGTGCTCTTCTCCGACATGGGCCGCGTGCTCTTCTCGATCACGGAGGACACGAGCGGCCATCACGACACGCTCGCCGGGTGCAGCACGCCGGAGACGAACCGGGCGCGCTACGGCGAGGGCGACTACCAGCACCTCCGGAACGACCGCCATCGCGACGGCCGGACGAACTTCCTCTACGCGCTCGGCCGCCACGGCCTCGGCCCGCGCGACGTCATGCCGAACCTGAACTTCTTCACCCGCGTGCGGGTGGCAGCGGGTGGCGCGCTCGAGTGGATCGACGGCTGCGAGAAGCCGGGCGCGTTCATCGATCTCCGCGCCGAGATGAACGTGCTGGTCGCGCTCTCGAACACGCCGCACCCGCTGCACCCGTCGCCGACGTACGACCCGAAGCCGATCCGCCTGCTGGTCTGGCGATCGCCGCTGCCGGGCGTGGACGACCGCTGCCGCACGTTCTGCGAAGAGGCGGGCCGGGGCTTCCGGAACACGGATGCGCTCTTCCCATGAGCGACGTGGCGGTCTTTTCCACGGGCGCCGTCGCGCGCGTGCCATGAGCGCGTTCGTCGAAAGCGCGCTCCGCCGCGAGGATGCCGTCCTCGACGTCGTCGTCTCCGCGGGCGATCCCTGGTCGCACCTCGTCGGGAAGGGGCAGACGATCCGCATCGTCGACCTCGAAGGCAACCAGGCGGTCGACACGATCTTCTATGGCGCTGCCGACACGAGCGAGCGCTACTCGGCGCCGGAGACGATCCGGGCGCAGAACAACATCTTCCTCACGACGGGCAGCGTGCTCCGCTCGAGCGAGGGACGCGCGATGTTGACGATCGTCGCCGATACGTGCGGCCGCCACGACACGTCGGGCGGCGCGTGCAGCGCCGAGAGCAACACCTGCCGGTTCGGCCACGACACGCTGTCCATGCACAACTGCCGCGACAGCTTCCTCCTGGCGCTGGCGCGCCTCGGCATGGGGAAGCGCGACCTCGTGAGCAACATCAACTTCTTCATGAACGTTCCGGTGACCGAAACCGGCCACCTCGACATCGTCGACGGGGTCTCGCGTCCGGGCGCGTACGTCGAGATGCGCGCCGACATGGACGTGCTCGCGGTCATCTC
The DNA here is from genome assembly GCA_031400185.1 of Polyangiaceae bacterium. Taxonomy (GTDB): domain Bacteria; phylum Desulfobacterota; class Binatia; order UTPRO1; family UTPRO1; genus UTPRO1. Next base: position 2,578 of record JANNPN010000163.1, on the reverse strand, counting down.
GAACTGCCCGCAGATCAACAATCCCTGCAACGGCTGGAATCCAACCCCGATCCGCATCCTCATCTGGGATTGACGCCCGTGGGGACGGCATGATCCGCCGGGTCCTCGTCGCGAACCGCGGCGAGATCGCGTGCCGCATCATGCGGACGCTCCGGCGGCTCGGCATCGAGTCCGTCGCGGTGTTCTCGGAGGCCGACGCGCATGCGCCGCACGTTGCGCTCGCCGACGTCGCGGTGTGCGTCGGACCGCCGCCGGTCAAGGAAAGCTATCTCGCGGGCGAGCGCGTGCTCGCGGCCGGGCGCGAGCACGGTGCGGACGGGGTCCATCCCGGCTACGGGCTCTTGAGTGAGCACGCCGGCTTCGCGGCGTCGTGCGAGGCCGCGGGGCTCGCGTTCATCGGACCGGCTCCGGAGCAGATCCGGCGGTTCGGTCTGAAGCACGAGGCGCGTGCGCTCGCGGAGGCGGCGGGAGTGCCGTTGCTGCCGGGAAGCGGGATCGTCGCGGACGTCGCGGAGGCGCGCGCCGAGGCCGCCCGCGTCGGGTACCCGGTGATGCTGAAGAGCACGGCGGGCGGGGGCGGGATCGGGATGGCGCGGTGTTCGGATGACGCCGCGCTCCGCGCGGCCTTCCCGATGGTCGAGCGCCTCAGCCGCGGCAACTTCGGCACGGGCGGGCTCTTCGTCGAGCGCTACGTCGAGTCGGCGCGCCACATCGAGGTCCAGATCTTCGGCGACGGGCGCGGCGTCGTCGCGGCGCTCGGGGAGCGCGACTGCTCGCTGCAGCGCCGGAACCAGAAGGTCGTCGAGGAGACGCCGGCGCCCGGGCTCGCCGACGACGTGCGGTCGCTGCTCGCCGCGTCGGCGGTCCGGCTCGCGGAGTCGGTCGCGTACCGCTCGGCGGGGACGGTCGAGTTCGTCTACGACGTCGCGCGCGGCGAGCCCTACTTTCTCGAGGTGAACACGCGGCTCCAAGTCGAGCACGGCGTGACCGAGGCCGTCACGGGCGTCGATCTCGTCGAGTGGATGGTGCGGCTCGCGGCGGGCGAGACGCTGCCGCTCGCGACGTATCGCCACGCGCCGCGCGGCCACGCGATCGAGGTGCGCCTCTACGCGGAGGACCCGAACCAGGACTTCCAGCCGTGCGCAGGTGTCCTGACCGAGGTCACGTTTCCGCCGGACGTCCGCGTCGACGGCTGGGTCGAGCGCGGCAGCGAGGTGACGCCGTACTACGATCCGCTCCTCGCGAAGCTGATCGTGCACGGATCGACGCGCGACGAGGCGGTCGCACGCCTGCGGACCGCGCTCGCGGCGACGCGCCTCGCCGGCATCGAAACCAACCTCGAGTACCTCCGGACGGTCGCCGCGACCGACGTCCTCCGCGCCGGGGCGCAGACGACGCGCTCCCTCCGCGATCTCGCGTACGCGCCGGCGACGATCGACGTCCGCGACCCCGGCACCCACACGACGGTGCAGGATCATCCCGGGCGGCTCGGCTACTGGGCGGTCGGCGTCCCGCCGTCGGGGCCGATGGACGCGCTCGCGTTCCGGCTCGCGAATCGCATCGTCGGGAACCCGGCGGACGCGGCCGGCCTCGAGTGCACGGTCGCGGGGCCGACGCTTCGGTTCAACCGCGCGGCGGTCGTATGCCTCGCCGGTGCGGCGATGCCAGGCGAGCTCGACGGCGTGCCGGTCCCGTACTGGGCGCCCCTCGACGTGCCGGCGGGCGCGACCCTCCGGCTCGGCGCGGTCGCGGCGGCGGGGCTCCGCAGCTACGTCGCGATCCGCGGCGGGCTCGACGTCCCGGACTATCTCGGCAGCAAGTCGACCTTTACGCTCGGCCGCTTCGGCGGGCACGCGGGGCGGTGTCTCCGGACCGGCGACGTGCTGCATCTCGTCGCCGATCCCGACCCGGCGACGCTCGCGGCGCCGGCCGTGCTCCCCGAAGAGCTGCGCCCGGCATACGGCTCGCACTGGACCATCGCCGCGCTCTACGGCCCGCACGGCGCCCCTGATTTTTTCACCCCCGGCGACATCCGGACGCTGCTCACGACGGACTACGAAGTGCACTACAACAGCAGCCGCACCGGCGTGCGCCTCGTCGGTCCGAAACCCGCGTGGGCGCGGAGCGACGGCGGCGAAGCGGGCCTGCACCCCTCGAACCTCCACGACAACGGCTACTCGGTCGGCACGCTGGACTTCACCGGCGACATGCCGATCATTCTCGGCCCCGACGGCCCGAGCCTCGGTGGTTTCGTGTGTCCGCTCACGATCGCGGCGGCGGAGCTGTGGAAGGTCGGCCAGCTGCGGCCGGGCGACACGGTGCGGTTCGTGCTCGTCGACTTCGCTGCGGCGGCGGCGCGGCTCGCGGCCCAGGAGCAGGAGATCGCGACCATGCGGCCGGTGCCGGCGCCGCCCGCCGTACGCGTTCCGCCGGCGATGGTGGACGTACCGGCGAGCGCGGTGCTCCGCCGTCTCGACCCCCCCGGCCGTCCTGCCAGTACCAGAGCGCCCCGTCCTGGACGCCCACCTCGATGGGCAGGGCGGCCCGGATCTGCCCCCGGATGAAAGCCTCGGAGAGC
>JANNPN010000106.1:0-18088 GCA_031400185.1 Polyangiaceae bacterium | reverse complement strand
ACGCCGGTCGCGGACGTGCTGAAGCATCGGCGCGGCGTGTGCCAGGACTTCACGCACCTCGAGATCGCGTGTCTCCGCTCGCTCGGGCTCGCGGCGCGCTACGTGAGCGGGTACGTCCTGAACCTCGCGGGCGACAAGCTGCCCGCCGGGGCCAAGAGCGAGCGCATGGTCGGGGCCGACGCCTCGCACGCGTGGCTCGCCGTCTACGCTCCGGGCCATGGCTGGATCGACCTCGATCCCACCAACGACACGATTCCGCGCGACCAGCACGTCACCGTCGCGTGGGGACGCGACTACGGCGACGTGAGCCCGGTGAAGGGCGTCATCCTCGGCGGCGGGCAGCACACGGTCGCGGTCGCGGTCGAGGTCGTGCCGGTCCTCTGAGTGTAGGCCGTGCTGTAAGAAGCGCGTTTCGGCGTGTGCGCCTGCGCGCGGGGGTTCGTGGGGGCGTCCGGAAAACAACGTATTTCGGATCGGCACATGGCGCCCGGCGGCGGCACGGCGCGTGCATTACCCGCCCAGGAGCGCAACCCCCTCAAAAATAAGGAGACCCACCATGGCAGACAACAGCTCATCCAGTGTAGCGATCGTCGCGATCGTCCTCTTGGTCCTCGTCGCCGGCTTTTTCTTCTTCACGAAGGTCGGGGGCGGCGGCGGTCCGGGCAAGACCGTCAACGTCGATCTGAATGTGCCAAAGCCTGAGGTGCCGGCGGGGCCAAAGAGCTAGCGAAAGGAAGGTCCTCGCTGTCGCCGCCGTTCGTGCGCGGCGACAGCGGCCGGGCGTTGATGGCGCGGGCTGAGTCGTTCGATACCTTGCCACGCCGACTTTGAGTCGCGAGACGATCGAGAAGCGATCCACCCGCAGATTCCCGAATGCTCCGCTACCTCCGCGCAGCCGGCCTTGGAGATAACGAGCCGAAAGACGGCTTAGTCGAACTCGCAGACGCCGCAGGTGGAGCCGGGCATGCCAGAGCCGAGCTGGCGGCTGCGCGCGCACGTGCTGTCCGAGAGCTGGGCTTCGCGGGCCGAGCAAGTGGCGACGTCGGCGCAGACCTCGGCGGAGCCGCAGTCGCCGTCGCGGCCGTTGTTCATGAAAAGCGAGGCTCTGGCCGAGATACGGCCGCGGGCGCAGTCGTTGACGCCGTCGTTGCGGACGACGACTCCGTGTTGACCGTTGTCGCTTACCTGCGAGCGGATGATGGTGGCGCGACGGTCGAAGGCGACGCCGTTACCCGCGCTGTTGGTGATCGCCACGTCGACGAGGGTGACGCGGCCCTTTCCCTTCGAATTCGTCACGACGACACCGTCGCCGGGACTCGCGTCCACCGCCACCCGCCATAAGATGACGCCTCTTCGAGCGAGCATCGATGACACCGAGAGGAATCGCGCCGCTCTCCGCCGCACCCGGAACCCGAGTCCGCTCGTGCTCGTCCTCTACTAGCACCCGCTCGAGTCGCTCTTCGCGTTCGGCTCGACCCGCGCGGAATGGCGGCGGCTAGCCGCGGGCGCGGAGCGGCTCGACGGCGGTCGCCGCCGGTGCAGGCAGATCCGGGATCGTCAGCGCGACGACGGTGCCTCCGGCGGAGCCTGGGGTGATGCGGCAGTCGCCGTGGAGAAGCCCGATGCAGGCGCGCACGAGGCTGAGCCCGAGCCCGATGCCCTCGTGGCGGCGCGTGTGGCTGTCGTCGCCCTGGCGGAAGAGCTCGAAGATGCGGCCGAGCCGGGCGGGCGCGATGCCGATGCCGGTGTCGACCACGCGGATCACGCAGGCACCTCCGCCCGGCGCCCGGGTCGCCTCGACGCGGATCTCGCCGCGCTCGGTGAACTTGAAGGCGTTGCCGATCACGTGGAAGAGCACGCGTCGCACGAGCGAGGCGTCCGTGTGCAGGACGCCGGCGTCGGGCGCCACGTCGACGACGAACGCGGGTGCGTCCGGCGTCCCGTGACGCGGCATCGACTCCGCGACCTCGCGCAGCACCGCGGCGAGCTCGACCTCCGCCCGCGTCGGCGCGATGCGGACAGTCTCGGCGTCGACGAAGAACAGCATGTCCTCCACGAGCTGATGCAGATGGCGGCCGTTCGAGTGGATGCGGTCGAGGTACTCGCTCTGCTGCGCGTTCACCGGGCCGACGAGCCCCTCGCGAAGCAGCGATCCAAACCCGAGGATCACCGAGAGCGGCGTGCGGAGCTCGTGGGACATGAGCGCCAGGAACGTGTTCTTGGCGCGGTTCGAGCGAATGAGCGAGGTCGCGAGGTCGCCGATGCGCTCCGACTGCGCGCGCAGGGTCTCCTCGTGCTGCTCGACCTCCTTCCGCGTGCTGCCGAGCTCGGTCTCGAGACCGCGCTGGATCTCGGTCATCGAGAGCCGCATGTGGGCGATCGTGACCACCTGCGCGAGAATCTCGCCGACGAGCTCGAGCGCCCGTTGGCTCACGAGATCCCAGACGAGCGGGACGAGCTGGAGACAGAGCACCGCGCCGGCGCACTCGCCGCCGATCGCCAATGGGAAGCCGACGACCGAGCCCTCGACGCCGGCGGGGACCGGGCGGCGCTGGCCGACGCCCTCGCCGCCCCAGCGGATCAACGCGCCCTCGCGCATCACGTCGTACGCGAGCGCGTGCAGGATCGCGGGCGACGGCTCACCAGCGCCGCCGAAACGCTCGCTCTGGCTGAAGCTCCCGGCGACTGCGAGCTCCTGCGGCGTGCGGCCGGTGACCACGACCACACGCTCGTGCCCGAGCCCGGTCACCATGCACTCGGCGAGCTGGGTCGCGAGCGCCTCGAACGTGGGCGCGTTCTGGCCGCAGTGAGTCAGGTCGCGGATCAGCGACAGGTGCATCAGCAGTGTGTCGTACTGCTCCTGGGCGTCGCCGACGGCCTCGCGGAAGAGTTGGCTCATGGGCAGGTCGCCTCGCGACAGGCTCGGCTCATGGGCTCAGTCCGCTCCATAAAACACCCGGAGGTCGTCCTTCTGGCCCTGGAGCTGCGCGGCGATCTCGACGCAGGCGCCGAACGAGAGCCCAGCCGCACCCGCGAGCACCGCTTCCGCCTCCGGAGCCAACACGCCCTGGTCGACGTCGGTCCAGTGTACGAGGCGATTGGCGAGGTTCACGATCACGGGCGTCGAGAGCTTCGCTTCCGGCCCGATCTCGTCGTGGTGCGCGGCCGCGGCCTCGACGATCGCGACCGGCAGCGACCACGCCTCGCCGAGCCAGGCGCCGGCCTGCGCATGGTCGACGCCGAAGGCGTCACGCTCGCGCGCGACGACCGGCGTGGTGTCGGGCGTGGCGCCGGCGGGGTTGGCCCCGCTCGTGACGCGGTCGTAGATCGCATCGAAGCGGATGCGGAGGATCACCTTGCCGATGTCGTGCAGAAGGCCGGCGGTGAAGACCTCTTCGGGGTCGGCCCCGTGCGTGCGCTGCGCGATCAACCGCGCCGCCGCACCGACGAGTGCCGAGTGCTCCCAGAGCGCCGCGACCTCGGGCCCGCCGCGACCGCGGAGCGTCTCCATGATCTTGATGCCGAGCGCCAGGTTCTTGACCGTCGAGAAGCCGAGCAGCATGACCGCGCGCGAGAGCGTGCCGACCTCGCGCGCGCACGCGAAGAAGCCGCTGTTCGCGAGGCGCAACACGCGGCCCGCAAGCGCCTGGTCGCGCTGCATCAGGTCGACGAGATCCTTCGCGGAGGCGCGCTCGCCGTCGACGATGCGCAGGATGCGGAGCAGGAGGACCGGGATCGTCGGCACGTCGCGCGCGTTCACGATCTCCGCGCGCAGCCGCGCCAGATCCTGCGCCCCGGTCGTCGTCATCCCCGCATCTCCGCCCTGCTATCGGACGCGCGCCGCGAGAACTTGAGCGTCCCGGCACGGCGCACGCGCCATGCTGTGCGATCGCGGTCACGCACGAACGATCGTCGTGTTTCCGCGGCGTTGCGGACGGGAACCCCGTCGCGTATGACACGCCGCAGTGGAGCGCCTGCTCATCACCGGCATCGCCGGAGGACAGGGTCGGCTGGTCGCCAAGCGCGTCGCCGACAGCTTCGCCGTGAGCGGCGTCGACCGCGCGCCGTGGGAGGGGCATCCCGACCACATCACCGTCCACACGATGGACCTCCGGAAAAAGAAGTTCGAGGACATCTTTCGGCGGGAGCGTCCCTCTGCCGTCGTCCACCTCGCCTTCGTGCGGCACTTCCGGGCCGATCCGATGGTCCGGCACGAGATCAACGTCGCCGGCACGAAGCGCCTCCTCGAATGCTGCGCCACCTACGGTGTGAAGCAGCTCGTCGTGCTCTCGAGCTCGTACGTCTACGGCGCGCTCCCCGAGAGCCCGTACTACATGGACGAGGACACGGCGCTGAACGTGAGCCGGCATTATCCGGACATCCGCGACCTCGCGGAAGTCGACACGCTCTGTAACACGTTCCTTTGGAAGTACCCCGAGATCGCGACCGCGATCCTCCGCCCGGTGCCGACGCTCGGCTACTACGTCCACAACTCGATCGGCGGGTATCTCAAGCTCCGCTACGTGCCGACCATCATGGGCTTCAACCCGATGGTGCAGTTCCTCCACGAGGAGGACCTCGCGGAGGCGATCGGCCGGACGCTCGAGACCGGCATCCGCGGCATCTTCAACGTGACGGGCCCCGGCGCGGTGCCGTTGAAGGTCGCGATCCGCGAGACCGGCGGCACCGCCGTTCCGCTCCCGGAGCCGCTCGCCCGGAACGCGATCGACGGCCTCTTCCGGCTCGGGCTCTACCACCTGCCGCCGGGCGCGCTCGACTTCGTGAAGTATCCCTGCACGATCGACGGCCGCCGGTTCCGCGAGGCCACGCAGTTCCAGCCGCTCTTCACCCTCGAAGAGATCTTCGGCAGCGTCCGGCACTGAGGACACGGATGGCGAGAATCCCCAAGACCACCCCCTCGGAACGCACCCCCCGACGCCGCGGTCGCGCCCGCGGGGTGGTCGGCACCGGGGGCATCTTGATGCATGATGAGCCCGGGCATTCCACGCTCCTCGCCGACGCCGACGCCGCCGTGATGGACGACCTCGCCCCGCCCTTCGACCCGACCGAGCCGCTCGCCGACTCGCTCGGCGCGCTCTCGGACCTCGTGGGCGGCGTGCTCGAGAGCCTCGCCCCGCGCCTCATCCGCGACTTGAACCACGAGCTCCGCGAGCGCATCCGGCGCTCGCCGATCGAGCTCAACAGCTACGGCTACGACCCGTGGGGCTTCAACCCCGACGTCGCGCGCCGCACGCTGCTGCTGTTCGCGCTCATCTATCGTTACTACTTCCGCGTCCAGACCCACGGGCTCGAGACGCTGCCGTCCGGCCGCATGCTGGTGATCCCGAACCACGCCGGCCAGATCGCGATCGACGCCGGCATGATCGCGATCGCGACCGTGCTCGACGCCGACCCGCCGCGGCCGCTCCGCGGGATGGGCGAATATTGGCTCCCGACGCTGCCCTTCTTCAACGTGTTCATGGCACGCGTCGGCGGGGTCGTCGGCACGCCGAAGAACGCGCGCGACATCCTCGAGCACGGCGAGGCGGTGATCGCGTTTCCCGAGGGCGTGCGCGGCATGAGCAAGACGTTCGCGCAGCGCTACCAACTCCAGGAGTTCGGCTACGGCTTCATGCGGCTCGCGCTCGAGACCAACACGCCGATCGTGCCGGTCGCGGTCGTGGGGTCGGAGGAGCAGGCGATCTCGATCGGTAACGTGAAGCCGCTCGCCGATCTGCTCGGCATGCCGGCCTTCCCGATCCTGCTCAACTACTTTCCGTTGCCGGTCCGCTACCACATCTACTTCGGCCAGCCGATGGAGTTTCGCGGCAACGCCAACGACGAGGACGAGGTCATCGGCAAGAAGGTCGAGCAGGTGAAGCGCCGGATCCACGACATGATCCAGGAAGGCCTTCGCCGCCGGTCGAATTGGTTCTTTTAGGGAGCGCGATGGCCAAGAAGCAGAAGCGGGTCTTCATCCTGGGCGGCGGAGCGGCACTCGGCGCGCATCACGTGGGCGCGCTGCGGTTGCTGGAAGAACAGGGCATCAAGCCCGACGCGATCGTCGGGAGCTCGATCGGCGTCATCAACGCGTGCTGTTACGTCTCCGGCGGCGTGCCGCAGCTGGAAGAGGCATGGAACGGGTTCTACTCGATCCCGCGCATCATCTCGCCGAGCCTGCGGCACAACCTGATCTTCGGTCATTCGATGTTCTCGATGGACCGCCTGTCCGGTTCGATCGAAGAGCACATCGACTTCCCGAAGATCTTCGAGAGCCGGATCGAGCTCGAGTTCGTGCTGCTGAACGTGTCGCGCGGACGCGGCGAAGTGTATTCGAAGCGCGACTGCAAGAGCTGGCGCGACCTCCGGACGCTCTCCCGTGCCGGCTACGCGATCCCGTTCCTCTTCCCTCCGGTGCAGTTCCGGAACGACTGGTTCGTCGACGGCGGGTTCGCGTGGAACATCCCGCTCGAGCACGCGCTCGGCCTCGGCGCCACCGAGATCTACCTGCTCGCGCCGATCGCGAGCCAGCTCCCGTACCAAGGACGCTTCCGCAGCATGCTCGACTTCGTGCAGCGCTTCACCGACGTCATGTGGCGGACGATCGGGAACATGGGGTACCTTTACGCGCGCATGGAGAACGGCCGCCTGCACGACGTGCCGGTGACCGTCATCGAGCCGGGCGAGCAATACAGCGGCTTCGGTCCGCTGCACGTCTTCAACGCCTACCCCAGCAAGAACCGCGCGCTCATGGAGGCCGGCTACCGCGACGCGAAGCGCGTGATGGCGACGCGGAAGCGCATGGACCAACAGCTCGCCGCGCGCGCCGCCGCGGAGAAGGCGCGCGCCGCCGAGAGCGAGCGCAGCACCGGGACCGCGAGCGGCAAGGTCGTGTCGCTGCGACCGCTCGATCCCGCAGCCAGGAGCTAGCTCACCGGGGGGACCGCTCCTCCTCGTCGCCCGTGGCAACGTCGGGAGCCGGAGGTGCGCCCCCGCGCCCCGAGCATGATGCGCGCCCTGCCGCAGCTCGCCTCGCGATTGAAACTGGAGTCTGCGCCTCAGGACTGCTGGGACCGCCCCGAGCCTTGCAAGACCGCACGACCGTACAGGGTGATGCGGCGACGATCTTCGTATGACAGTTCAGTGACTTGTCGCGTCGAGCCGCCGTGCGACCTGGCACATCGCTTGCTGATTTCCATCCCGTCATGACCTTCGGCGAACCCCTGGCACGCGGCGGCTCCTTTCTCACCGGCACCACCATTCGGGACTGCTTCACCTATGAAGATCTCGGTCCCGAGGACTACCAGATCGCCGCAGCCGCGGAGGACTTCGTGCGGCGCGAGGTGCTGCCGCAGGTCGACGCGATCGAGGCCCAGGCGCCCGGCGTCATGCGGAGCTTGCTCCAGAAAGCGGGCGAGCTCGGGCTCCTGATGTTCGACATCCCCGCGCACCACGGCGGCCTCGGCGTCAGCAAGGCGACGTCGACGCTCATCGGCGAGCGCGCGTTCAAGCTCGCGTCGTTCGCGGTTGCGTGGGGTGCGCACACGGGCATCGGCACGTTGCCTCTGCTCTTCTACGGCACCGCCGAGCAGAAGAGCCGCTACCTGCCGCGCCTCATGTCGGGGGAGCTCATCGCGGCGTACGCGCTCACCGAGCCCGGCTCCGGCAGCGACGCGCTCGGCGCCAAAACGAAGGCGACGCGCCTTCCCAACGGCGACTACAGCCTGACCGGCGTCAAGCAGTTCATCACCAACGGCGGCTTCGCCGACCTCTTCACGGTCTTCGCCAAGGTCGACGGCGAGAAGTTCAGCGCGTTCCTGGTGGAACGTTCCTACCCCGGCGTCTCGACCGGCGCCGAAGAGCACAAGCTCGGCATCAGGGGCTCGTCGACGTGCCAGCTCATCCTGGAAGACGTCGTCGTACCGGCCGCCAATCTGCTCGGCGAGCTCGGGCTCGGACACCGCATCGCGTTCAACATCCTGAACGTCGGCCGCTTGAAGCTCGGCGCGGCCGCGCTCGGCGGCGCGCGCGAGTGCATGGAGTACGCGGTCAAGTACGCGAGCGACCGGAAGCAGTTCCAGACGCCGCTCGTCGAGTTCGGCGCCGTGCAGCGGAAGATCGCCGATATGGCGGTCCGCATCTACGTCGCCGACGCGGCGAGCTACCGCACCGCGGGCCTGATCGACGCGGCGATCGCCCACATCGAGCCCGGTGCCACCGATTACGATCCACAGGTGATCAAGGCGATCGAGGAGTACACGATCGAGCAGTCGATCGTGAAGGTGTTCGGCACCGAGACGCTCGACTTCGTCGTCGACGAGTCGCTGCAGATGCTCGGCGGCTACGGCTTCGTCGCCGACTACCCGCTCGAGCGCCAGTACCGCGACTCGCGCATCAACCGCATCTTCGAGGGCACGAACGAGATCAACCGCCTGCTGATCCCCGCCACCATGATGAAGCGGGTGATGACGCAGGGCCTGCCGATGCTCGAGTTCATGCAGGAAGTGGAATCCGACCTCGCGAACGGCACCGGCCATCACCTGCCCGTCGACCACACGCTCTTTCACGAGGTGCACGCGGTGAACCAGGCGAAGCGCCTGGTCGCCTACACGACGAAGCTGCTCATGCAGCGCGAGCCGGCGGAGATCGGCCGGAAGCAGATGCATCTCGAGCGCTTCGCCGACATGATCATCGACCTCTTCGCGATGGAGAGCGCGGTCGTGCGCACCCAGAAGCTGATCCGCCGCCGCGGCGAGGACAAGGCGAAACTCGAGCAGGACATGGTAGCGGTGTTCGTCGGCGACGCGAGCGAGCGGCTCGCGTCCAATGCGCGGGTGCTGTTCGCGAACGACACCGACGGGCCGGAGCTCGATACGCACCTCGCGACGATCGCGCGCTTCACGGCCTTCGTGCCACGGGGGCTGCTCGACGCGCGCGCGCGCATCGCCGAGCAGGTCGTCGGGGCCGGCGGGGTACTGGCGTAACTTCTCGCGCGTCGGTCCGCGTCACGTTCTATGAACGGGTGCGGAAGGTGATCGAGTAGCGGAGCTCCTTCGTCGGCGAGATGGCGTGTTGCCAGCGCCAGCGGATCTCGCGTTGCAGCGTGTAGATCGAGCGCGGCTGCAGGTCGACCACGAAGCCGCGCGCCCGCGCGGCGCTGGGCTCGTACGGCCACGGGCGAAAGCGCATGCGTGCGACGCCGGCGAGTGAGATTCCCACGACGGCTCCGAAGTTCGGCACGTCGCGGTGCCACCCGAGCTGCGTGCCGGGGCGATACTCGGTCGCCAGCGCGTAGACGAAGTCCGTGGCCGGGATCTGCGTCCAGGCGGCGACGCGCTCGCGGAGTGGCAGAAGGACATCGGGCACCGGCGGCGCCGGCGAGAGCACGTTGGTCGAGAAGTCGTAGGACGCGCCGTAGCTGACCGTACGGCGCTTCGCGGTGTACTGGCGGTACTGCGACTCGCGCAGCGGCAGGCTCGCGATCGTTGCGAGGAGACCCTCCTCCTCCGCATGCGACAGGAATGCGCGCTCGTAGCCGAACCCGTCGGGACGGCTCGGCGCCGTCGCGAACAGGTCCGGCTCGGCGTCACGAGGTCTCGGCGAACGACTCGCCATGGCGTCGACGATAGCTCAGCCGCCGATGGTAGTGGCGAGCCCCTCGAGGAGACGAGGCGGCCCGCACCGGGTCACGCGCCCGTGCGACACGTGGCCTCTGCGCTCTTCCAGGTCAACTCAGAGGCAGAGCGTGCAGGTGACGCAGATGTTCGTGAGCCCGCAGGGAATGCCCTGCTCGCAGGTCTCGGGCGGCTCGATGACGCCGTTGCCGCAGCTCGGGGTCGCGGTCGGAGACGGCGTCGGGGTCGCGGTACGCGTCGGGGTCGGCGTCGCGGTGGGCACGCCCGCGGTGGCGGTCGCGGTGACGGTCGAGGTGGGCGTCGCGCCGCCGCTCGTGGACGTCGCGGTCGGGGACGGCGTCGCCGTCCGGGTCGGCGTTGGTCCCCCGCTCGTCGGCGTCGCCGTGACCGTCGCGCCGCCCGTCGGCGTCGCCGTGGCGGTGGCGGTCGGGACGGGCGACGGCGTCGTCGTGTGGGTTGGCGTCGGCGGCGCCGGGGTCGGCGTCGGGTCGATGACGCCGCTGCACTCGAGCGGGTAGCTCTTCAGGCTCGGCACCCCGAGCGGGTCGAGGCACTCGGTCTTGAAGTCGACGACGCACGCGACGCAGTCGCCGAGCCGCTGCAGCGTCGTGATGCTGTTGCCGCACGCGGTCCCGCCGGGAACGGTGACGTCGGGACAGTCCGCCGGGAAGCCGATCGTCGCCGCCGACAGGTCATCGGCGCCGCCGCAGGCCCTGTCGCCGCCGCCGCACGCGCGGCAGATCGCGGGCGCGACCTTCGCGAACGCCCGGTCGATCTTGGGTGCCGTCTTGGCGGCGTCGGGACACGGGCCGACCTGACTACCGAGCACGACCTTGTCCTCGCACTTCGCGAGCGCCTGGGACTTGAGTTGCAAATACTTCGTGAGGTTCCTGCCGATCGCCGCCTGGCACTTGCTGAGCGCCGACCCGGGCGCGGAGGGCGCGAGCATGCCGTACGCGAGGCCCATCGCCTGATCGACTGCCGCGTCGCCGACGCAGGTGATGCAATCGACGACGTCGTTGCAGTCGGAGATTGCGTTGTTGCAGCTGCCGGTCTCGAGGTTCGGGCAGGTGCCGACGTCCCACCCGATCGACGCCAGGCTGTCGTCGTCGCCGCCGAGCCCGCAGTTGCGGTCCTGCCCGCCGCACCGCTGGCTCACCGTGCGGCGGAGCTTGCCGGCGAGGCGGTCGATCTTCTCCGCCGCGATCGCGTCGGGACACGGCCCCGGCTTCTTGCCGCTCAGGACCGCTTCGTTGCACTTCCGGAGAATCTTGGTCTTCCCCTGGACGAACTTGGCAAGACTGGAGCTGATCGCGCGCTTGCACGCGGTCGGTTCGGCGACAGCCGGGGCCGCAGTCATGAGGACGACGGTCAGCGCCGCGGCGGACGCCGCCAGGGCGAGGCGAAGAGGGGACATCGTCACGGGGGGATCCTCCTCCGACCCACTCAAGGGGCGGCACGTTCGGATGGAGACGGGCCTTCGTACGCGGAATCACCGGGGCCCGACAATCACCTCATGACTAGAGAGCGCGACCGAAAACAGGTGACAAGCGATTCGTCGGGCATCAATCGCGCTCGCCTCGAACGGCGCGTGCCGCTTTCGCCTGCCTTCGACACCAGCCGTTCACCGCCGCAGCGCCGCCTGGATCACGTCCGCGCCGGTGTCGACCGAGAAGATCACGCCCTGCCGCGCACGGCTTGATGTCGGCGGCGACGCTGTCGGGCCTCGTCGAAGGGATCGTCGTCGAACGCGAAGAAATCTCAGCCGCAGCGGTTCAGCCGAAGCTCTTCGAGTAGTCGACCGTGAGCCAGCGCTCGGGGGTCATCTCGACGAGCACCGCGCCCTCCATCTCCCCGGCGGCGGTTGCGAGGTACATCTCGCCCATCTGCTCGCCGAGGTAGCGATACGCCATCGCTTTGACGTCGCGCTCGTAGTCGGGCTTGCCGACGATGCGGGCGGGGCCTTCGACGCTCGCGTATTTGTAGGGAGCCGTCTCGGTCTGGACCAAGAGCGTCATGCGGCCGCTTGCGCCGAGCAGCTTCGCCTTCTTCGACGTCCCGCCGGTCGCGAACCGTACGACCCCGCCGGGCTCGTAGTGGAACCAGACCGGCACGGAGAGCGGCCCGCGGCCCGGTTCGGTGAAGCTGACCGTGCCCATGCGGGTCTCGGCAAGAAATGCTTCACGTTCGCTCTTGGACATGGTCGTCGTGGCCATCGTTCGCGTCCTCCGTGGTCGGGCCGCATAGCAAGCGCGCCGAGGTGGCGCGAGTAGGGCCCCGACGATCGCGTCGGCATCTCGCGTTTCGAAAACCCGTGTGTTAGCTCCGCTTCCGCGCGTCGGCGTCGACGGCGCGCCGTCGGTTCACCCCACCCTTCACGGAGGTCCGTTCGATGCAGGTCGTCCACGAGCGCGTCACAGTTCCCGTCGGCTCCCTCTCGATGCCCGCGTACCTCGCGCGGCCGACGGCGCCCGGTACGTATCCAGCCGTCATCGTTTTCCAGGAGATCTTCGGCGTGAACCACCACATTCGGAGCGTGACCGATCGGGTCGCGGCCGAGGGCTACGTCGCGCTCGCGCCCGAGGTGTTCTACCGCACCGCGCCCGGCCTCGAGCTCGCGTACGACGCCGACGGGCTCGCCCAGGGCATCGCGCTCATGGGCAAGGTGACGGCGACCGAGGCGCTCGCCGACGTCGCCGGCGCGCTCGCGTATCTGAAGGGCCGCTCCGACGTCGGCGGCCGCGGCACCGGTGCCATGGGCTTCTGCTTCGGCGGCCACCTGACGTACCTCGCCGCGTGCGAGCAGCCGATCGCGGCCGGGGCAAGCTTCTACGGCGGCGGCATCGCGGTCGGCAGCCCCGGGAACGACGGCCCGCCGACGATCAGCCGAACACCGAAGATCAAGGGTCGGATCCTCTGCCTCTTCGGCGAAAACGACGGCTACATCCCGAGCGAGCAGGTGGCGGCGATCCAGCAGGCGCTCGCCGAGGCCAAGGTGCGGCACGAGGTCGTCGTCTATCCGCGGGTCGGCCACGGCTTCTTCTGCGACGAGCGCCCCGACTACGACGCGACGTCCGCCGCCGACGCGTGGACGAAGGTGACGGCGCTCTTCCGAAGCGAGCTGGCTTGATCGGACACCCCGCGGCGCATCGGGTCGCGAGGCGCCCGAGGTGACCTCGGGCGCCGAGGGCCATCGGAGCAGTGGGCGCGCAGCGCCCACGCGCACGGGGCCGACATCGATCGACCCCGCGGTGACCTCGGGCGCCTCGGGCCATCGGAGCAGTGGGCGCGCAGCGCCCAAGCCCACCGCGCCGGCATCGATACGTGAGCCGGCTCGCGACACGCCGCTGCTGGCCGAGACCGACGTCCTGGTCGTCGGCGGCGGGTCCGCCGGAGCCGCCGCCGCCATCGCCGCGGCGCGAACCGGCGCCGACACGATGCTCGTCGAACGCCACGGCGCACTCGGCGGGCTCGCGACCGGCGGTCTCATCATCCTGCTGCTGACCCTCGACGACGGCGACGGCCGGCAGGTGATCCGCGGGCTCTGCCAAGAGGTGACGGACCGGGTCGCCGGACGGGGCGCCGCATTCTTCCCGCCGCAGGGCGAGTGGGGATCGACCGACCCAGCGACGATCGAGCGCGACCGCCGCTGGGGCCTCGTCTGGGGATCGCCGCCGCACAAGGTGCGGTACTCGGTCGCGTACGATCCGGAGGAGCTCCGCTTCGCGCTGAACGAGATGGTGACGGGCGCAGGCGTGCGCCTCCTCTTCCACGCGTGGGCGTGTGAGCCGATTTTCTCGAGTGCCGGCGCCGGCGGCGTGGAGGGCCGCCGCATCGACGCCGTCGCGTTCCAGGGGAAGCGGGGCCGCTTCGCGATCCGTGCCAAGGTCGTGATCGACGCGACCGGCGACGGCGACCTCTTCGCGGCCGCCGGCTGCGCGCACGACACCGAGAAGATCCTGCCGTGGCTCTGGTTCCGCATGGGCGGCGTCCGCGACCTCGACCGCGCCCTCGACCAGGGCGGCTGGTACTTCCGCACGGTCGGCGACGGGCAGGTGCTCTTGCCATGGGGCGCGACCGAAAAGATCGGCCGGAAGATCGACGCGACCGATCCGGAAGATCTGACCTTCGCCGAGCTCGAGTGCCGCAAGCTCGTCATGCAGGAGATCGATCGCCTCCGCGCCGAGGTGCCCGAGTTCAAGCATGCCCACGTCTGCGAGATCGCCCGCGACCTCGGCATCACCGAGAGCCGGCGCCTGCGCGGCGCATACGTTCTGGCGCGCGACGACATGAACCGCGACTTCCCCGACGCGATCGCCGTGACCGGCCACTGGACCAAGTACGGCGTCACGTACGCGATCCCGTTCCGCTCGCTCCGCACCGACGAGGTCGAGAACCTGCTCGTCGCCGGCCGCTGCATCTCGGTCGATCACCGCACCCACCACGCCACCAAGGAGATCCCGCCGAGCATGGCGACCGGCGAGGCGGCGGGAACGGCGGCCGCCCTCGCCGTTCGAAGCGGGACGCCGCTCCGCGACCTGGCGGTCGACGAGCTCCGGGCACGGCTCAGGAGCGCTGGCGCGATCGTCGATCGCCCGGCATGAGAAGCGAAACTCTGTCGTCCCGAGGAGAGCGCCGCCCGTGAGCACGCCACGCATCGAGAGCCGCATCCGCACGAAGAGCCCCGAGTTTCAGGAGAACGCCGCCGCCATGCGGGATGCCGTCGAAGGCCTCCGCCGTCATCTCGAGAAGGCGCGCCAGGGGGGCGGTCCCGAGGCGCGCGCGAAGCACACCGAGCGCGGCAAGCTCACCGCCCGCGAGCGCGTCGACGGCCTGCTCGATCCGGGCACGGCGTTTCTCGAGCTCTCGCCGCTCGCGGCGCACGGCATGTACGAGGGCGGCGCGCCCGGGGCGAGCCAGGTGACGGGCGTCGGCACGGTCCACGGGCGGCCGGCCGTGATCGTCGCCAACGACGCGACCGTGAAGGGCGGCACGTACTACCCGCTCACCGTGAAGAAGCACCTCCGCGCCCAGGAGATCGCCCTCGAGAACCGCCTGCCGTGTGTCTACCTCGTCGACTCGGGCGGGGCGTTCCTGCCGATGCAAGCCGACGTCTTCCCCGACCGCGAGCACTTCGGCCGCATCTTCTTCAACCAGGCCCGGATGTCGGCCGCCGGCATCCCGCAGGTCGCGATCGTCATGGGATCGTGCACGGCGGGGGGCGCCTACGTCCCGGCAATGAGCGATGAGGTCGTGATCGTCGAGAACCAGGGGACGATCTTCCTTGGCGGCCCGCCGCTCGTGAAGGCCGCGACCGGCGAGGAGGTCACCGCCGAGGATCTCGGCGGCGGCGACGTCCACACCCGCATCTCGGGCGTGTCGGATCACCTGGCCTCGGACGACCGCCACGCGCTCGCGATCGCACGCGACGTCTTCACGTCGCTCCCGCACACGCCGCCGCTCCCGGTCACCCGCGCGACGCCCGAGCCGCCCGCGTACGACCCCGCCGAAGTCTACGGCATCGTGCCCAAGGACCCGCGAAAGCAATACGACGTCCGCGAGGTCATCGCCCGCCTCGTCGACGGCAGCCGCTTCCACGAGTTCAAGGCGCGCTACGCCCCGACGATCGTCACCGGCTTCGCGCACCTCCACGGCTACCCGGTCGGCATCCTCGGCAACAACGGCGCGCTCTTTTCGGAGTCCGCGCTCAAGGCCGCGCACTTCATCGAGCTGTGCTGCGCCCGCAAGGTCCCGCTCCTCTTCCTCCAGAACATCACCGGCTTCATGGTCGGGAAGAAGTACGAGCACGGCGGCATCGCGAAGGACGGCGCCAAGATGGTGAACGCCGTCGCGAACGCGCAGGTCCCGAAGCTGACGGTCGTCGTCGGCAACTCCTACGGCGCCGGCAACTACGGCATGTGCGGCCGCGCCTACTCGCCGCGCTTTCTCTTCATGTGGCCGCAGAGCCGCATCTCCGTGATGGGCGGCGAGCAGGCCGCGTCGACGCTGCTGACGGTCAAAATGCAGCAGCTCGCCGGCAAGGGTCAGACGATGACCGCCGAGGAGCAGCAGAAGTTCCAGGCGCCGATCCTCGCGAAGTACGACGAGGAAGGGAGCGCCTACTACTCGACCGCCCGCCTCTGGGACGACGGCATCCTCGACCCGGCGGAGACGCGCGACGCGCTCGGCCTCGCGCTGGCCGCGTCGCTCGCCGCGCCGATTCCGGAGCCACGGTTCGGCGTGTTCCGGATGTAGGCACGCTCCGGCGGACGGCACCCGACACAGCACCTGCCCGGCGGCCCCCCGACCCGCTCCAGGTTCCTGTTTCGCTGCATGTGCCGTCTGTTGTACGGAGGAGGACACTGTCGTCCGTCGTGCGAGGCGGCGTCGCCCGCGCGGGGAAGGAGGAAGCATGGCCACCACCGTCCACGATCTACTGGGGAGGAAGAAGGGCCCGGGCATCATCGCGATCAGCCCCGACAGCACGGTATTCGAGGCGCTGCAGACGCTCGCCGAGAAGAACATCGGCGCCGTGCTCGTCATGGAAGACGTGCGCCTCGTCGGCATCATCTCGGAGCGCGACTACGCTCGCCAGGTGATCCTCAAGGGCAAGGCGTCCAAGGACACGCCGGTCCGCGAGATCATGACCACTTCGGTCGTCTGCGTGCACCCCGAGCAGACGATCGAAGAGTGCATGGCGCTCATGACCGACAAGCGCTTCCGTCACTTGCCGGTCCTCGCGGACGACACCCTGCTCGGGATCCTGTCGATCGGCGACGTCGTGAAGGCGCTCCTCGACGAGCAGCAGTTCCGCATCGAGCAGCTCGAGAGCTACATCTCGAGCGGCGGCTGAGCGGATCGGCACACCCAGGCCTACAACAACGCCGAGAAGTATTTTCCTCGAGTGCTCGAGCGGGGGCGGATTTCGCTGCGTGGGCGGCAGGGGCCGGGTGGCATGCCCGCTGCTCATGCGGGCAGGAGGACTCGACCATGGCCCATCGTTGCGGACATCAGTCGTGCAATTGCGACACCCATGGGAAGGAATACTGCAGTACCCACTGCGCGGAGGCTGCGGCGTTCGACGAGGAGCGCGCGAGCTGCGAGTGCGGGCACACCGAGTGTAAGCACTAGCGTCGGGTTCGGAGCGGCGCTTTAGCGTCACTTGGACTCGACGTACTTCGACTCGACGTACTTCCCGTTTTTCCAGCGGTAGATCGGGTGCGGGCCCATACCGGGCCCGCCGATCTCGACGTCGCGCCAGCCCTCGTGCTTGGCGTCGCGTACCAGGTGCATTCCTGGCGTGTCGAGGAGCTTCCGCCACGTTCCGTTCGCCTCTTTCGTGAGGAGCACGACGAGGCCCTCGGTGCCGCCGTAACAGAAGAGGCTGCTCTCGGTGACGAACGCCTCCGGTCGGCCGTCGTCGTTCAGGTCGACGACTTCGATCGCGCTGGGCTGCGACGATGCCTGGGCGTCTCCTCGTCGCAGCGCACGTAGTCCGTGCCACGCGCCTTGAAGCCGGCAGCCTCCAGTCATCCGACGTAGGTGACGGTCCATTCGGTGGCCTCGCCGTTCACGACGACCTCGATCGTGTCGCCGACCCGCCGGCCAAGCACGGCGCGTCCGATCGGCGACGTCGGGGTGACGACCGACAAGAAGCCGTCGCCGCCCGGACCGGTGAGCTCCATGCCCGCGCCGACGGGCGCCAAGAAGAGCGTCCGACCCTCGGCACCGTCCTCGACCTCGACGATCGAGCCGACGCCGACCGCCGCCGTGGCGGGGAATCGTCCCGGCCGGAACTTGTCGAGGATCGCGAGCTCGCTCATCGCGCGCTCGAGGCGGCTCCGATGTCCGCGGGCGAGCCCCGAGTTCTCCTGGGCGACCCGCGAATCCTCGCGGCGCTCCGCCGGCGTCGCGCCCTCGCGCGCCTCGGTATTCGCGGCGACCATCGCGAGCTTCGCCGTGCGGGCGGTCTCGCGGAGCTGCTGCGCGAGTTGCTCCACGAGGAAGGCCTTGTCCATCGTCGCGGCGACTAGGAAGCGCTGCGGGCGAACAGCGCTTCACCCGCGCGCCGCATCCACTCCTCGACGGCCGCGACGAATCCGTCCGGATCCTCGAGCTGCGGCACGTGGCCGACGTTCTCGAAGACCGCGAGCTGCCAATCGGCGCGACGCGCCGCGAGCGCGCGCGCGGCCGCGACCGGGACCAGACGGTCGTGCGTGCCGTGCACGAGGAGCGCGGGCGCGCTGATGCGGTCGATCATCCGCTCGAACGAGCCGCGCTGCAGCACCGTCGCCACGATCGAGCGCGCCGCCGAAAGAAACGCCGCGTTGCCGCCCGCCGTCTTGGTGCGCTCGAGCGAGAGCGCGATCGTCGCCGCCACGACCTCGGGATCGACGCGCTTCGCGTCGACGCAGCAGAAGTCGAGCATCTGGTGCACGGAGCCTTCCGACCCG
>JANNPN010000104.1:0-12376 GCA_031400185.1 Polyangiaceae bacterium | reverse complement strand
CGGCCGACGACGACGAGCTCGGTGAGCGCCTCCACCTCGGGCCGCGTCCCTGCCTGACGCTCGACGCCCAATCGCGGCGGACGTCGACGTCGACGTGCTCGTCAGCGACCTCGGGCTTCCCGACGGCAGCGGGCTCGAGCTCATGCGCGAGCTCCGGGCGCGGCGGCCCGTTCGCGGCATCGCCCTCACCGGCTTCGGCCGGCGCGAGGACGTCGCGGACACCCACGCCGCGGGCTTCGATTGCCATCTCACCAAGCCCGTCGAGCTCGCGACGCTCGTCGCGACGATCGAGAGCCTGCGCCGCACGCGCGCGCGATCCACGCCGCGCATCCGTCGTCCACGCGCCCGACCGCTCCGGCGTCCGACCTCGATTTCCACCAAGCACGGGCGGTAGCCGCGGCCGGTGCGCCGCGCCGCCTCGGCGCCGTGGGCCGCTGGCACGCACGCGGCAGGCGGCGATCGCCGCGCACCGCGCCCGATACGTAGAAACCCGAATTGCCGAGCGCAGCGTCGTTGTAGGAGGTCGTCTGGGTGCGCAACGGCCTCGTAGTGCTCGACGACGTGCTGATCGAGCGCCGAACGGACGCGGGATGGCACTGCGACGTCCCATCCCATCCGCGGGTCCGCGTGCTCACCGTCGCGCACATCGCCCCGGCGACCCCCATGCCGTCGGAGGGCACGCGGGGTCGCGTCGTGATCACCGCAGCCGCGGCGCACGAGCTCGGGATCGGCGCGCGGCGCAGCGGCTGATCCGGCCGCTCTCGCCCTTCCCCGCGACGACGGCACACGAGCGCGTTTGCCGACGAGCGTTCGACGCGATGGTGATCGCCGACGCCGCCACCTGGCCCGGCGTCGTGATCCCGTGCCGTCCGATCGGCGTCGTGTCGATTCGCGCGCGTGAAGAAGTAAACGCGCGGGCGGTCATTCACATTGCTGATGGATCACGCGCGTCGCGTGCGCGCGATTCGTGCACGTGCTCGCGGACACTGCTTGCTTCCCGCGCACGCCGTCGTCGTCGAGACGCGCTGCGCCGCGTCTGGCGCTACGTAGCAACGCCTACGTCAACTGGCATGCAAATCGCTCACGTCCCCGCTCGAGACCTCTCACCACTCTTCTCGAGACGAAAGGGGAACATGAATGGGCACGTGGAAGTATCTAGGTCTGGCGCTCCTCGTGGGCGCGTCCCTCCTGCAGACCTCGGAGGCACACGCCGGGGGCAAAATCGCGATCGACGACACCAAGTGGATCAGCATCGGCGCCGGTGGTCGCTTCTCGTTCGCTGCGACCGAAGACAGCGCCCCGAGCGGCAGGGATTGGTCGAAGGATTTCAACGTCGACAATACCCGCCTCTACATCAATGGACAGGTCCACAAGTACTTCAAGATCGAGGTGAATACGGAGTGCATCTTCTGTAGCAACTCCAATCTCGCCGAGTTCCACCTGCTCGATGCGATCGCGAAGATCGAGATCCATCCGCTCTTCAACATCTGGGCAGGGCGTCTCCTGGTTCCCGCGGAACGGCAAGAGATGAACGGGCCGTTCTACTCGAGCACCTATGACCCCTATAAGACTCCCTTCTATCCGGCGGACTTCAGTGTCGACTTCGGGGTCGGGGGTGCCGGGGTCTACGACCGTGACAACGGCGCCGTCATCTGGGGCGCCGCGGCGCCGGAAGGCGCGTTCCAATATGCGCTCGGCGTGTTCGCGGGCCTCCAGTCGGCGTCGGACTTCGGTCCCAATCAGCACGACAACCCGCTGATCGGCGCGCGCGTCGCCTACAACTTCCTGACCGTCGAGAAGAACCCGGGCTACTACACGAGCGGCACGTACTACGGCACCGGCGGCCACATCCTGACGCTCGGCACCGCGCTCCAGTACCAAGAGGAGGGCAGCGGCTCGAAGGCGCATCGCGGCCACTTCGTCGGCGTGAGCCCGGACGTCATCTGGGAAATGCCGGTCGAGGACGTCGGCGTCGCGACCTTCAACGGCGAGTACAAGTACTTCGACTCGAGCTACTCGACGGCCGCCTTCGCAGACCCGGACGTCTTCCCGATGTTCGACGGCGACTCGTTCTCGGTCGTCGGACTCTGGATGTTCGATCAGGAGGTCGGCATCGGGAAGTTCCAGCCCTACCTCCGCTACACCGGCGTCTACCCGAGCCACTCGAGCGACCGCGACGAGTTCGAGGTCGGCCTCAACTACATCATCGACGGCCACAACGCGCGCATCTCGCTCATGTACCAGTACGGCGACATCGCGACGAAGGGGCTCAACTACGCGCCGGGCGCGTCGGGCGACGAGGTCAGCGCCATCAAGCTCGGCATCCAACTCCAGATCTGACGCGACCACCACGAGAAAAGGAGAACTCATGAAACTGCGTGCACAGGCGCTTCTCACGGCGACGATCGCCGCCCTCACGTCGGTCGGGACGCCCGTCGGCGCCGCCGACACCATCAAGGTCGGCGTCCTTCACTCACTCTCGGGCACCATGGCCATCAGCGAGACGACGCTGAAGGACACGATGCTCATGCTCATCGACGAGCAGAACAAGAAAGGCGGCCTCCTCGGGAAGAAGCTCGAGGCGGTCGTGGTCGACCCGGCGTCGAACTGGCCGCTCTTCGCGGAGAAAGCGCGCCAGCTGCTCGAGAAGGACAAGGTGGCCGCGGTGTTCGGCTGCTGGACGTCGGTCTCGCGGAAGTCCGTGCTGCCGGTCTTCGAGGAGCTGAACGGCCTCCTCTTCTATCCCGTGCAGTACGAGGGTGAGGAGTCTTCGAAGAACGTCTTCTACACCGGGGCCGCACCGAACCAGCAGGCGATCCCGGCGGTCGACTACCTGATGAACGACATCAAGGTGAAGCGCTGGGTCCTCGCGGGCACGGACTACGTCTACCCGCGCACGACCAACAAGATCCTCGAGGCGTACCTCAAAGCCAAGGGCGTCGCCGCCGAGGACATCATGATCAACTACACGCCGTTCGGGCACTCCGACTGGCAGAGCATCGTCGCCGACATCAAGAAGTTCGGCTCGACCGGCAAGAAGACCGCGGTCGTGTCGACGATCAACGGCGACGCCAACGTGCCCTTCTACAAGGAGCTCGGCAACCAGGGCGTGAAGGCGGAAGACACCCCGGTCGTCGCGTTCTCGGTCGGCGAGGAGGAGCTCTCGGGCATCGACACCAAGCCGCTCGTCGGCCACCTGGCGGCCTGGAACTACTTCATGAGCGTCGACGTCCCGATCAACAAGGAGTTCATCAAGACCTGGCACGGGTACATCAAGAACCCGAAGCGCGTGACGAACGACCCCATGGAAGCCCACTACATCGGCTTCAACATGTGGGTGAAGGCGGTCGAGAAGGCGAAGAGCACCGATCCGGCGGCCGTCCAGAAGGCCATCATCGGGGTCGAGGCCCCGAACCTCACGGGCGGGACCGCGAAGATGCTCGCGAACCACCACATCACGAAGCCCGTGCTGATCGGCGAGATCCAGGGCGACGGTCAGTTCGAGACCGTCTGGCAGACCGAGGGTCTCGTGCCGGGTGACGCCTGGTCCGACTTCCTCCCCGACAGCAAGATCATCGAGGCGGATTGGACGGACAAGCTGAACTGCGGGAACTACAACACCGTCACGAAGAAGTGCTCGGGCCAGAATTTTTGAGCATTGCCCGACTCATGGATCGACGAGCGGCGCGCGGTCACCGCGCGCCGCTCGTCGTGCTCTCCTTGCTGGCGTCGTTGGCGTGTGCCGTGCCCGGCCGCGCCGACGACGCCGCCCTGATCGCGGGGCTCGAGGATCTCAAAAGCTCGAGCTTCGCGACCAAGGGCGGCGCCGTCGCGAAGATCGCGGACAGCGGCGCCGCCCGTGCGCTCCCCATCCTGCACGCCCTTCTTGCCGGCCATCTCTTCCTTCGCCAGGCGGACGGCGTGTTCCTGATCGCCGCCGACGACACGGCCGAATCCACGATGAGCGACGCCGTGACCGGCACCGACCTCGGGACGGTCGAGCGCGGCGATCTGAAGAAGATCGGGATCAACAACCAGATGCGCGGCGGCTTGACCACCGCGCTCGCGCGCTTGAGTCTCCGCGACCCGCATGCGGGAGCCCGGACGCTCGCCGTCGAGTCGCTCTACACCTCGCTGAACGACGAGACCCTGACGCTGCTGCGGGACGCGCTCGCCGACGAGCGCGACGACGGCGTTCGCGCCGCGCTGCAGACGGCCCTCGCCCTCGCCGACCTCGACTCACCCGCGGCCGACACGCGGCGCGCCGCCGTCACGGTGCTCGGCGCCAGCATGCACTCCGAGGTGCGGAACAAGCTCGAGGCGCATCTCGCGACCGCCGACGACGGGACGCCGCACGAGCCCGACGCGGCCGTCCGCCAGGCGGCCACCGACGCCCTCGCGAGCATCGACCGCATGCGTACGGTCTACGGCCTCGTCGAAACGGTCTTCTTCGGCTTGAGCCTCGGGTTCGTCCTCGTGCTCGCCGCGACCGGGCTCGCCATCACGTTCGGGGTGATGGGCGTCATCAACATGGCGCACGGCGAGCTCATGATGCTCGGCGCGTACGCGACCTGGCTCGTGCAGCAGGCGATGCCGCATCACCTCGAGCTCTCGCTCTTCGCGGCGATCCCGGTGGCGTTCCTCGTCTCCGGGCTCGCCGGCATTGCGATCGAGCGCGGGGTCGTCCGCTTCCTCTACGGCCGTCCGCTCGAGACCCTGCTCGCCACCTTCGGCTTGAGCCTCATCCTGCAGCAGGGCGTGCGCTCGATCTTCTCCCCGCTGAACCGCGCCGTCGCGACGCCGCAGTGGATGAGCGGCCAGCTCGTGCTGAACGGCGCGCTCGCGATCACGTACAACCGCCTCTACATCATCGTCTTCAGCATCCTGGTGTTCCTGGCGCTCGTCGCCATCCTGCGCTTCACGACCCTCGGCCTGCAGGTGCGGGCCGTCTCACAGAACCGCGGCATGGCGCGCGCCATGGGCGTCCGCGCCGGATGGGTCGACGCGATGACGTTCGGGCTCGGCTCGGGCGTCGCGGGGCTCGCGGGCGTCGCCCTCAGCCAGCTCACCAACGTCGGCCCGAACCTCGGCCAGAGCCACATCGTCGACTCGTTCATGGTCGTGGTCTTCGGCGGCGTCGGCAACCTGTGGGGCACGCTGGTCGCCGGACTCTCGCTCGGCATCGCCAACAAGTTTCTCGAGCCCTTCGCGGGCGCCGTGCTCGCCAAGATCTCGGTGCTGGTCTTCATCATCCTCTTCATCCAGCGCCGGCCCCGCGGGCTCTTCCCGCACCGCGGCCGGGCGGCGGACGCCTGATGCGGCGGGTGATCCTGACCCGCGCCGACCTCGCCGTGCTCGGCGTCCTCGGCCTCTTGGTCGTCGCCGTTCCCGTGCTGAACCTGCTCGTGCCCGCCGACGGCGCGCTCCACATGTCGACGTTCGCCGTGACCCTGCTCGGCAAGTACCTCTGCTACGCCATGCTCGCCCTCGCCGTCGACCTGGTGTGGGGCTACTGCGGCATTCTGAGCCTCGGGCACGGCGCCTTCTTCGCCCTCGGCGGCTACGCGATGGGCATGTACCTGATGCGCCAGATCGGCGACCGCGGCGTCTACGGGAACCCGCTCCTCCCCGACTTCATGGTCTTCCTCAACTGGAAGGAGCTGCCCTGGTACTGGTGGGGCTTCTCGCATTTCCCCTTCGCGCTCGTGATGGTCGTGGCCGTGCCCGGGTTGCTGGCCCTCGTCTTCGGCTGGTTCGCGTTCCGCTCGCGCGTCACCGGCGTGTACCTCTCGATCATCACCCAGGCGCTCACCTACGCGCTCCTCCTCGCGTTCTTCCGGAACGAGATGGGCTTCGGCGGCAACAACGGCCTCACCGACTACAAGGAGCTCCTCGGGTTCAATCTGCAGGCCGACGGGACGCGCGTCGCGCTCTTCGTGACCACGGCGCTGTTGCTGGCACTCGCCTACGTCGGCTGCCGCGCGGTCGTCACCTCGCGCTTCGGGCGCATCGTGGTGGCGATCCGCGACGCCGAGGACCGCACGCGCTTCCTCGGGTACCGGGTCGAGAACTTCAAGCTCTGGATCTTCGTCGCGTCGGCGATCGTGGCCGGCGTGGCCGGTGCGCTCTACGTGCCGCAGATCGGCATCATCAACCCCGGGGAGTTCGCGCCGCTCACGTCGATCGAGCTCGTGATCTGGGTCGCGATCGGCGGCCGCAGCACGCTCTACGGCGCGCTCGCCGGCTCGGCGCTCGTGAACTACGCGAAGACCCAGTTCACGAGCTTCATGCCCGAGGCGTGGTTGTTCATCCTGGGAGCGATGTTCGTGCTCGGGACGCTCTTCCTGCCGTACGGCATCGTGGGGATCGGGAGGCGGGAGGCGAAATGAACGCGGCGGTGGCATCCAAAGGGATCGTTGCACCGGCGACCACGGCAGTCGCGGCAGCCCCACCCGCGACCAGTGGCACGGCGGTCGTCGCGGACGAGACCACCCGCGAAACAACCGCGCTCGACATCCTCCACGGCTCCATCCTCTACCTCGAAGGCATCACCGTCAGCTTCGACGGCTTCCGCGCCCTGAACGACTTGGACCTCTACATCGAGCGCGGCGAGCTCCGCTGCATCATCGGCCCGAACGGCGCCGGCAAGAGCACGATGATGGACGTCGTCACCGGGAAGACCCGTCCCGACGCCGGCAAGGCCTTCTTCGACCGCAGCACCGATCTGCTCACGATGAGCGAGCCCGAGATCGCCATGTCCGGGATCGGCCGCAAGTTCCAGAAGCCGACGGTGTTCGAGCAGCTGCCGGTCCTCGTGAACCTGGAGCTCGCGATGAAAGCCGACAAGGGCGTGTGGGCGACGCTCTTCGCGCGCCTGTCGGGCGAGCAGCGCGACCGCATCGATCAGGTGCTGCACACGATCGGGCTCCTCGAGTGCCGCGATCAGCGTGCCGGCTCGCTGTCGCACGGGCAGAAGCAGTGGCTCGAGATCGGCATGCTGCTCATGCAGGAGCCGCAGCTCATGCTGGTCGACGAGCCGGTCGCGGGCATGACCCATCAAGAGACCGAGAAGACCGCCGAGCTCCTGGTCTCGCTCGCCGGCGAGCGCTCGGTCGTCGTCGTCGAGCACGACATGGAGTTCGTGCGCTCGATCGCCCGCCGCGTGACCGTGCTCCACGAAGGCCATGTGCTGACCGAGGGCGACATGGACACCGTGCAGAACGACCCGCGGGTCATCGAAGTCTACCTGGGAGCCTGAGGGCGGAGCCCATCGCCATGCTGAGCGTCGACCGCATCAACCAGTACTAC
Source organism: Polyangiaceae bacterium (assembly GCA_031400185.1). Taxonomy (GTDB): domain Bacteria; phylum Desulfobacterota; class Binatia; order UTPRO1; family UTPRO1; genus UTPRO1. The sequence continues at coordinate 5,068 of JANNPN010000104.1, read as the reverse complement.
CGCGAGAGCCACACGCTCTGGGACTTGAGCCTCACGGTGCCCCGGGGCTCGTGCACCTGCCTCATGGGACGGAACGGCGTCGGCAAGACGACGACGCTCAAGTGCATCATGGGCCTCCTGCCCGTGAAGAACGGCTCGATCCGCTTCGACGATGACGATCTGTCCCACGAGCCCGCGGAATCGCGGGCGATGCGAAAGATCGGCTACGTCCCGCAGGGGCGCGAGATCTTCCCGCGGCTGACCGTCGAGGAAAACCTCCGCATCGGGCTCGCCGTCAATCGCGGCGACAGCGGGCGGCGCGCGTACGAGATGGTACTCACGACGTTCCCCGTGCTCCGACAGATGCTGCGCCGGCGCGGCGGCGACCTCTCCGGCGGCCAGCAGCAGCAGCTCGCGATCGGGCGTGCGCTCGTGCTCGAGCCAACGTTCCTGATCCTCGACGAGCCGACCGAAGGCATCCAACCGAACATCGTGCACGAGATCGGCGACACCATGATCCGGCTGAACCGCGAGCTCGGCATCACGATCCTCCTCGTCGAGCAGAAGCTGCCGATGGCGCGCCGGGTCGCGGACCGCTTCACGGTGCTCGACAAGGGCCGGGTCGTCGCGAGCGGTCTCATGGCCGAGCTCGACGACGCGCTCGTGCGCCGGTACCTGACGGTCTGAGCGTCGGTGCGGGTCGGTGCAGCAGAGACGCAGCTCGGGACGGTTGCGGCCGCGCCGCCGCCATGCCCAGAACGCACGATGGGATCGGGCTGGCAGGCCGCGCTCGCGCTCGGCTTCGAGCGCCGCGGCGCGCGGACGGTGCTCGCGACCCGCCGCCACCACGGCCCGCTCACCGTGCAACGCCCGTTCTACCCGGAGGGGAACGGCATCTGTCACACCTACGTGCTGCATCCGCCGGCGGGCATCGTCGGCGGCGACACGCTCGCGCTCGACGTGCGCGTGGAGTCCGGCGCCCATGCCCTCGTGACGACGCCGTCCGCGACGCGCTGGTACTGGAGCCGCGCCGTCGAGGCCCGGGTGGCGCAGCACGCCACGGTCGCCGCGGGCGCGACCCTCGAATGGCTGCCGCAGGAGACCCTGCTTTTCGCGGGCGCTCACGCCCGGCTCGCAACCCGCATCGACCTCGCGGGCGACGCGCGCTTCTGCGGCTGGGAGATCCTCGGCCTCGGGCGCCCGGCCTGCGGCGAGCCGTTCTCCGACGGCCGCATCGACTTCCGCTTCGAGCTCCATCGCGACGGCCTCCCGCTCGTGCTCGAGCGCTTGCGGGGCGGCGCCGACGGCCTCCCGGGGATGCACGGCCACGCCGCCTGCGCGACGTTGCTGGCGACCGGCGCCGACCAGGCGGCGCTCGCGGCTGCGCGCGAGGCGCTCGAGGCCGCCCGCACGTTCGATCCTGCGCAGCCGGGTCGCGGCGCGCCGTCGGATACGCTCGCGGCCGCGACGCTCATCGGCGACGTGCTGATCGCGCGCGGGATCGCCGCGCGCTGCGAGCCCTTGATCGCCACCTTCACGCGCCTCTGGTCGGCGCTCCGCCCGCTCGTGCTCGGCCACGTCGCCGTCCCCCCCCGGATCTGGCATACGTGACGCCTCGCGCCCGCATGGATTGACCGAGGATCTCGAATGGAGCTCACGCCCCGCGAAAAGGACAAGCTGCTGCTCTTCACGGCGGCGCTCCTCGCCGAGCGCCGCCGCGCCCGCGGCGTGAAGCTCAACTACCCCGAGGCGGTGGCGCTCATCAGCGCCGCGATCCTCGAAGGCGCCCGCGACGGCCGCACGGTCGCCGAGCTCATGAGCCACGGCCGGACGATCCTCGGCGCCGCCGACGTCATGGACGGCGTGGCGGAGATGATCCACGAGGTCCAGGTCGAAGCGACCTTTCCCGACGGCACGAAGCTCGTGACCGTCCACGACCCCATCCAATGAAGCCGGGCGAGATCTACCCCGCCGACGGCGAGATCACGTTGAACGCGGGCCGCGCGCGACGGAGCGTCGCGGTCGCCAACACCGGCGACCGTCCGATCCAGGTGGGCTCGCACTATCATTTCTACGAGACCAATCCGGCGCTCGCCTTCGACCGCGAGCCGACGCGCGGCTTTCGCCTCGACATCCCGGCGGGGACGGCGATCCGCTTCGAGCCCGGCCAGACCCGCACGGTCGAGCTGGTCGCGTACGCCGGCGAGCGCAAGGTCTACGGCTTTCGCGGCGCCGTCATGGGTGACCTGGACGGTGCCGCATGAGGACGCTCTCGCGGCGCGCCTACGCCGAGCTCTACGGCCCGACGACCGGGGACCGCGTCCGGCTCGCCGACACCGCGCTCGTCGTCGAGGTCGAGCTCGACTGCACCGTCTACGGCGAGGAGGTTACGTTCGGCGGCGGCAAGGTCATCCGCGACGGCATGGGGCAGAGCCAGCACACGAACCAGGTCGCGGTCGATCTCGTGCTGACCAACGCGCTCATCATCGACCACTGGGGCATCGTCAAAGCGGACATCGGCATCAAGGACGGCCGCATCGCCGGCATCGGCAAGGCCGGCAACCCCGACGTGCAGCCGAGCGTCGACATCGTGATCGGTCCCGGCACCGAGGTCCTCGCCGCCGAGGGCCACATCGTGACCGCCGGTGCCATCGACGCGCACATCCATTTCATCTGCCCGCAGCAGGTCGACGACGCGCTGATGTCGGGCGTCACCACCATGATCGGCGGCGGCACCGGCCCCGCGACCGGCACCAACGCGACCACCTGCACACCGGGCCCGTGGAACCTGGCGCGGATGCTGCAGGCCGCCGACGCCCTCCCGATGAACCTCGGCTTCCTCGGCAAGGGCAACGCGAGCCTCGCCTTCGCGCTCGACGAGCAGATCGCCGCGGGCGCCATGGGCCTGAAGCTCCACGAGGACTGGGGCACGACGCCCGCCGCGATCGACACGTGCCTCACCGTCGCCGACCGTCACGACGTCCAGGTCGCGATCCACACCGACACGCTGAACGAGTCGGGCTTCGTGGAAGACACGGTCGCCGCGTTCCAGGGCCGCGCGATCCACACCTACCACACCGAAGGCGCGGGCGGCGGCCACGCCCCCGACATCATCAAGGTGTGCGGCGAGGCGAACGTGCTGCCGTCGAGCACGAACCCGACGCGTCCCTACACCGTGAACACGATCGACGAGCACCTCGACATGCTGATGGTCTGCCATCACCTGTCGTCCGCGATCCCCGAGGACGTCGCCTTCGCCGAGTCGCGGATCCGCCGCGAGACGATCGCCGCCGAGGACATCCTGCACGATCTCGGCGCCTTCTCGATGATCTCGTCGGACTCGCAGGCGATGGGGCGCGTCGGCGAGGTCGTGACCCGCACCTGGCAAACCGCGCACAAGATGAAGGTGCAGCGCGGCAGCCTCCCCGGCGATCCGGCGCTGCACGACAACGGGCGCGTCAAGCGCTACGTCGCGAAGTACACGATCAATCCCGCGATTACGCACGGCATCGCCCACGAGGTCGGCTCGATCGCGGTCGGGAAGCTGGCCGACCTGGTGCTCTGGAAGCCCGCCTTCTTCGCGACCAAGCCGAGCCTGATCATCAAGGGCGGCATGATCAGCGCGGCCGCGATGGGCGACCCGAACGCGTCGATCCCGACGCCGCAGCCGGTGCACTACCGGCCGATGTTCGGCGCGCTCGGCGGCGCCCGCAACGCCACCTGCATGAGCTTCGTGTCCCGCGCCGCCGACGACGCCGGCATTCCCGAGCGGCTCGGGCTCCGGAATCTCATCGGCACCGTCCGCGGCACGCGCACGATCGGCAAAGCCGATCTCGTGCACAACGACTACCGGCCGCGCATCGAGGTCGACCCGCGCACCTACGAGGTGCGCGCCGACGGCGAGCTCCTCACCTGCGAGCCGGCGCGCGAGCTGCCGCTCGCGCAGCGCTACTTTCTCTTCTGAAGCGGCCGCAACGGAGCCAACCACGTCATGATGCTCGAGCTCATCGCCAAAGCGCCCGGAGGCGGCGCGACCGACGACACGGTGACCCTGCCCTACGCGCTCCGCCAGCGGAGCCGGCAGCGGGTGACGCTCGACGGCGGCGCCGCGGCGGCGCTCGTGCTGCCGCCCGGGACGCGGGTCGACGACGGCGACCGTCTCGTCACCGCCGACGGGTTCACGGTGCGCGTCTGCGCCGCGTTGGAGGCGGTGTCGGTCGCGCGCACGGGCGATCCGCTGCGGCTCGCGCGCGCTTGCTATCACCTCGGGAACCGCCACGTGGCGCTGCAGGTCGGCAACGGCTGGGTGCGCTACCTGGCCGATCACGTCCTCGACGAGATGGTGTGCGGCCTCGGGCTCCTCGTCACGCAGGAGTCGGCGCGCTTCGAGCCCGAGCGCGGCGCGTACGCGGGTCAGGCGCACGCGCACCATCACCACGGCGACGACGCGCCGGCGCACGCGCACGGCGACCACGATCATCCCGAGGGACACCGCCATTGAGCGCTGCGCCGGAGCACCCGAGGGAGCATCGCCATTGAGCGCCACGCCGGAGCACCCGACCTTGCTGCGCCTCTTGCAGCTCGCGAGCCCGACGCTGCCGGTCGGCGCCTACGCCTACTCGCAAGGCCAGGAATGGGCGGTCGACGCGGGCTGGATCCGCGACGAGGCCTCGCTGCGGGCGTGGCTCGACGACCAGCTCGGGCACACGTTCGCGCGCGTCGACTTGCCCATCCTCGCCCGCCTGCACGCCGCGGCGCTCCGCGGGGACGACGACGCGCTCCGCGCCTGGAGCCGCCACTTGGTGGCGCTCCGCGAGACCCGCGAGCTCGTGGCCGACGACTGCGACCGCGGCCGCGCCCTCGCCCGCCTGCTCCGCGACCTCGAGATCGGCGCGGCGGCGCCCTGGGTCGAGCGCGCCGACGTGCCCTTCGCCGCCCTGACCGCACTCGCCGCCGTCGCGTGGGAGATCCCGGTCGGGCCGACGCTCGAAGCGTACGCCTGGGGCTGGCTCGAGAACCAGGTGCTCGCGGGCGTAAAGTTGATCCCGCTCGGACAAGTTGCCGGGCAGCGCTTGCTGCTCGGCCTGGC
>JANNPN010000071.1:0-7731 GCA_031400185.1 Polyangiaceae bacterium | reverse complement strand
GGTCAGGGATGGCTTCGGGGAGCCGCACCTCGCGGGTGCGCAAGCCAGCGAGGCTGCGACGGGCTGTATGCGCTGGGTGGCATGAACCCGGCGACCGTAGGAGCCCTCCCTGACCCACCCGCCGCCGACACCGAACAAGTCCAGCGCAAACTACGACACTAGCGAGCGCGCAACGAGGGTTGACAGCGAGGCTTTTCGCAGCGAAGTCTGCTCGTTACCCCACCCTTTGGAGGCTCCGTACATGGCGTCGCAGACCGACATCGAGTCCGTACTCAAAGAGCAACGGGTGTTCCCGTGCGCGCCGTCGTTCGCCGCCGACGCGCACGTGAAGAGCGCCGCCGAGTACGATCGCCTCTACGAGCAGTCGACGAAGGATCCGGAGGCGTTCTGGGCCGGCATCGGCCGCGAGCTCAGCTGGTTCACGCCGCCGACGAAGACGCTCGAGTGGAATTGCCCCGACGCCAAGTGGTTCATCGGCGGCAAGATCAACCTCTCCACCAACTGCCTCGATCGGCACCTCACGACGTCGCGCCGCAACAAGGCGGCGATCATCTGGGAGGGCGAGCCCGGCGACACCCGCGTGCTCACCTACCAGATGCTGCACACCGAGGTGTGCCGCTTCGCCGCGGCGTTGAAGAAGCTCGGCCTCGAGAAGGGCGACCGGGTCGCGATCTACATGCCGATGATCCCCGAGGCGGCGATCGCCATGCTCGCCTGCACGCGCATCGGGGCGACGCACTCGATCGTGTTCGGCGGGTTCAGCGCCGAGTCGCTGCGCGACCGCATCAACGACGCGTCCGCGCGGGTCGTGATCACGGCCGACGGCGGGTGGCGGCGCGGCGCGGTCGTGCCGCTCAAGGCGACGGTCGACGTGGCGCTGCAGGAGACCCCGTCGATCGAGAAGGTCGTCGTCGTGAAGCGCACCGGCACGGAGGTCGCCATGCAGGCGGGACGCGACCTCTGGTGGGACGAGGCCGTCGCCGGCGTGCCCGCGGTGTGCGACGCCGAGCCGCTCGACAGCGAGCACCCGCTCTTCATCCTCTACACGAGCGGCACGACCGGGAAGCCGAAGGGCGTCGTCCACACGACCGCCGGCTACCTCGCGCACGTCTACCTCACGACCAAGCTCGTCTTCGACTTGAAGGACACCGACGTCTACTGGTGCACCGCCGACATCGGCTGGGTGACCGGTCACAGCTACGTCGTGTACGGCCCGCTCGCGAACGGCGCCACGACCCTCATGTACGAGGGCGCGCCGAACCAGCCCGAGCCCGATCGCTTCTGGGACATCATCGAGCGCTACAAGGTGAACATCCTCTACACGGCGCCGACGGCGATCCGGACGTTCACCAAGTGGGGCGACCAGTGGCCCGAGAAGCACGACCTCTCGAGCCTGCGCCTCCTCGGGACCGTCGGCGAGCCGATCAACCCCGAAGCGTGGACGTGGTACCGGCGCGTGATCGGCGGCGACCGCTGCCCGATCGTCGACACCTGGTGGCAGACCGAGACCGGCGGCATCCTGATCACGCCGCTCCCCGGCGCAGTGCCGGCGAAGCCCGGCTCGTGCACGAAGCCGTTCCCCGGCATCGTCCCCGACGTCGTCACGCGCGAAGGCAAGTCCGTCGGCCCCAACGAGGGCGGCTACCTCGTCTTGAAGCAGCCCTGGCCCGGCATGCTGCGGACGGTCTGGGGCGACCACGAGCGCTTCAAGCAGCAGTACTGGAGCCAGATTCCCGGCATGTACTTCACCGGCGACGGCGCCCGCCGCGACCAGGACGGCTACTTCTGGGTGATGGGCCGCATCGACGACGTCGTGAACGTCTCCGGGCACCGGCTCGGCACGATGGAGATCGAGAGCGCGCTCGTCAGCCATCCGCGCGTGACCGAGGCCGCCGTCGTCGGCCGGCCCGATGACCTCAAGGGCGAGGCGCTCGCCGCGTTCGTCACGCTCGCCAGCGGGACCAAGGCCGACGACGCGCTCAAGAAGGAGCTCCGCGAGCACGTCGGCAAGGAGATCGGTGCCTTCGCGAAGCCCGACGACATCCGCTTCACGGACGCGCTCCCGAAGACCCGGAGCGGCAAGATCATGCGCCGCCTGCTCCGCGACCTCGCCTCGGGGAAGGAGACGGTCGGCGACACGACCACGCTCGAGGACTTGTCGGTCATGGCGAAGCTCCGCGAGGAAGACGAGTAGCGGGGCGGAGCCGTCCGATGGCCCTGGTCCTCCACAACACGCTTGCGGGAAAGCAGGAGCCGCTTTCCCCGCTCGTTCCCGGCAAGGTCGGGCTGTACGTCTGCGGCGTCACCGTCTACGACCGCTGTCACGTCGGCCACGCACGCTCGCTCGTCTTCTTCGACACGCTGGTGCGCTACCTCCGCTTCACCGGCTACGCGGTGACGTTCGTCCGCAACATTACCGACATCGACGACAAGATCATCAAGCGCGCGGCCGAGGAGACGATCCCGTCGGAAGAGCTCGCGTCGCGCTACATCGGGACGTTCCGTGCCGACGTCGCGGCGCTCGGGTGCCTCCAGCCCGACATCGAGCCGCGCGCGACCGACCACGTGCCCGAGATGCTCGATCTCATCGCGCAGCTCGAGAAGCGCGGCATCGCGTACGCGTCCGCGGGCGACGTCTACTGCGCCGTCGGCAGGATCCCGGGCTACGGCAAGCTCTCGAAGCGGAAGCTCGACGACTTGATCGCGGGCGCGCGCGTCGAGGTCGGGGAACGGAAGCGCGCCGACCTCGACTTCGCGCTCTGGAAGGGCGTGAAGCCGGGCGAGCCGTTCTGGGAGAGCCCGTGGGGGCCGGGACGGCCGGGCTGGCACCTCGAGTGCTCGGCGATGTCGACCAAGTACCTCGGGCAGCCGTTCGATCTCCACGGCGGCGGCGAAGACCTGATCTTCCCGCACCACGAGAACGAGATCGCACAGTCCGAAGGCGCGACGGGCACGCCGTTCGTGAAGCACTGGATCCACCACGCGTTCGTCCGCATCAACGAAGAAAAGATGTCGAAGTCCCTCGGGAACTTCCTCACGATCGAGGAGATCCTGAAGCGGGTGCCGTCGGAGGCGCTCCGGCTCTTCCTGGTGGCGACGCACTACCGGAGCCCCGTCGACTTCAGCGACCAGTCGCTGATCGACGCCCAGCGCGCATGTGCCCGGCTCCATGAAACGCTGGCGCGGGTCGAGGAGAAGATCGGCGCCGCGGCCGTCGCGCCGCGGGGCGCCGACCGTGCGCCGGAGCTCGCCACGCTGCCCGCGAGCGTGCGGCCGTTCCACGAGCAGTTCGTCGCCGCGATGGACGACGACTTGAACTCGGCGCGCGGGCTTGGTGTCGTGTTCGACGAGGTGCGTGAGATCAACCGACTTTTGGACGCGGGCGGCGACGCGGCGACCGTCGCCGAGCACCACGGCAACTTCAGCCGGCTCGGCGGCGTGCTCGGCGTGCTCCGCCACCCGGCGACGAGCTACTTGGACGCCGAGAAGGGCCGCCACGTCGCGGGCGCCGGCGTCGACGTCGCCGACATCGAGCGCCTGATCGGCGAGCGCACGGCGGCGCGGCAGGCCAAGGACTTCAAGCGCAGCGACGCGATCCGCGACGAGCTGCTCGCGCGCGGAGTCGTCTTGAAGGACGGCGCCGGCGGCACGACCTGGAGCATGGTCCAGGCCTAGGGGCGACGATGCGGCGTCCGACCTACATACTCGTTGCGCTCGCCCTCGTCGGTACGACTGCGAGCGTCGCGCCGGCCGGATGGCACGACGGCGACCGTATGGACGACGAGGAAGAGATCGTCGAGCCGTGCGACCGCGACGGGTCAGGCTGTGAGCGGTCCGATTGGGGCGACGAGCGGTCCTTCCGGAACGACCCGCTCCAGGACCGTCGCCAGCTCCAGCCGATGCGGGAGGCGCCTGGCGGCGGTGGCACCCAACCGTACTGGGGCACCATGCGTCCCTACTGGGGCTCGAACGAGCCCCCGGGCGTCATTCATCGGGGCGCCCGCACCCGCGACTTCAAGAAGCCCCGGTAGGGGTCCTCAAGAGTCGGCCGTGATCGCTTCCATGTGGAAGGTCGCGTCGTCGCAGGTCGGGCGGCTGAAGAAGAAGCCGTAGACCGCGATCCCGCTCCCCTTGTCGAAGTCGACCCGGCTCACGCCCTCGACGAGCCACTTCTGGTCGGCCTTGTCGGGACAGGTGAGGTAGTTGTGGGTGTTGATGAACGCGGGGTGCGCGCGGTTCCCCTTGGTCGGGATGTAGCGCAGGTAGACCGCCGCGCGCTGCACGAAATCGCGGGCCGGGCCGGTGCGCTCCATGCGGATGGCCTTCGACGACGTCGGGGCGATCTCGACCTTCATGTCGAACTTGGGCGGCGTTCCAGCGGGCCGCCCGGCCGGCGTGGGTGGAGCGGGAGCGGCCGGGGGCGGCGCGGCGTCGCGGATGGCCGCGGCCGCCGGCGCGGACTCCACCTGGGCCGCTGCCGTCGAGCCGAAGATCATGGGCGCTGCGATCAAGCCGATCAAGACGAAGGGGAATCTCTTCATGGGTCGAACCTCGCGTGGGGAGTAGGGAAACGAGGGCGAAAATCGCCGAGGGTGGCGGCGGTGTCAAGAGAGGGTTCGGCCGGCGGTGGGCGGTCGGTGTGCGAGCGGGTTCGCGGTCGGCGTGCCCTCCGTCAGCAGCGTCGCTCATCTGGCGTCGGTCGGGAGGATGCCCTAGGGTCCGCGGCATGGAACGACGCGCTATCAATCCGTGGACGTGGCAGGACGCGATGGGCTTCGTGCAGGCGATGGAGCTCGGCCAGGCGAAGCGCACGCTGCTCTGCTCGGGACAGACCTCGGTCGACGCCAACGGCGCCCCGCTGCATGCCGGCGACATGGCCGCGCAGCTCCGCCAGGCGATCGCCAACCTCGAGACGGTGCTGCAGGCCGGCGGCTTCGACCTCAACGACGTCGTGCGGCTCAACTACTATACGACCGACATCGGCGCCTTCATGCAGGGCGCCGCCGGAGGAGGGATGGCGCGGCTCGCCGAGCTGAACCTCCGCCCGTCGTCGACGCTGCTCGGGGTCGCGGCGCTCTTTCACCCGGACATCATGGTGGAGATCGAAGCGACGGCGATGAAGTAGGGCCGCCGGCTGGGCCGCAGTTTCCGGTTGACCGTCCGGGAGGCCTCAGCGAAGAATGCGCGCCATGCGAAACGCGCTCCTCGCCCTCGCCCTCGTCGTCGCCGCGGCGTCGCCCGCCGCCGCCAAAACGTCCGCGACCATTCTCGTCGACGGGAACGCGCTCGACGCGGTGACGCTCGCGGGCGTGCAGCTCGTCACCGTGGAGCGGGCGGCCAACGCCCCCGATGCCTGCACGATCGAGCTCGCCGTCAGCAAGCAGGCGGCACCGGATTCGCCGTTCGGCCCGGGGCAGGTGCTCGAGGTGCGCGCCCCCAACGGCGCGACGATCTTCAAGGGCGAGGTCGTCGGCCTCGAGCCGACCTTCGCGAGCCGCGGCCCGGGAAGGATCGTGGTCCGGGCCTTCAACAAGATGCACCGGCTCGCGCGCACCCGGCGGACCAAGACCTGGCTGAACAAGACCGACTCCGAGATCGTGCAGAGCATCGCCGAGGAGGCCGGGCTCTCGGTCTCGGTGACGACGGTGCCCATCCGGCACGACCACGTCTACCAAAATAACCAAACGGACCTGGAGTTCATCCGCGTCCGCGCCGCACGCCTCGGATACCAGATCCACGAGGTCGACGGCACGCTGTTCTTCGCACCGGCGCCGGCCCTCGACGGCGCCGTCGAGCGGAGCGTCACGCTCGTGAACCCACGGGTGTTCAGCGCAGGCGCGGCGCCGTCGCGCGTGGAGGTCCGCGGATGGGACCCCGTCAACAAGGCGCCGATCGTCGGGCACGCCGGCGGCGGCGCGGCGGGTGCGTCGTATCTCGAGGATCATGCCGACGCCGCGAGCGAGGAGCCGCTCCAGTCGGACTACCTGTTCTTCTCGCAGGCCGACGCCGACGCGGTAGCGACGGCGGCGCTCCGCGAGCGCATCCTCGCGTCGCAGACCGCGGAAGGCGATACGGACGGCGACCCGGCGCTCCGCGTCGGGATGACCGTCGCGCTCACCGCCGCTGGGTCGCGGTTCAACGGCAAGTATCTGGTGACGGGCTGCACGCACAGGTTCACGAGCAAAGGCGGCGGGTACGTGACGTTCTTGAAGCTCAAACGGAACGCCGCGGGGTAGCTCCGCACGCTGCTCGCGGCGTGTCGCGAGACCGAGCCGCGCTGGCATCCGTTCGTGCTGACGCTCGCGCGGACCGGGATGCGGCTCGGCGAGGCGCTCGCGCTGCGCTGGGACGGCGTCGACCTCGCGGCGGGCATTGCAGTCGTGCGTCACGCGTTCTGGCGCGGCAGGCTGCAGGTCGCGGGGGCGAACCGGGCGGCGGTGGATCGGTTGGATGATTGACGATTGACCAAAGTGGCTACGTGGGGCTACTTTGAAAGTGATGAAGGCGGTCGCGGTGAAAGAACTGAAGAACCGGCTCAGCAGCTATCTCCGGGAAGTTCGCGAAGGCGAGGTGGTGCTGGTCACCGATCGGGGCAAAGTCATTGCGGAGCTCCGCCAACCCACCACGACCGCACTGCCCAGCAGCCAGGAACAGACGCTGGCGCGGTTGGCGGCAGCGGGAGTGCTGGATCCCGGTTTGCCGCAAGACCCACGTGCTTACCGGCGATCGCCGCTTCGTCGCACCGTGCGGAGCGCCGATCTCTTGGACGCCGAGCGCGGTGACCGATGACGGTCTACGCGGAGACGAGCGCCATTCTCCGCTGGCTCTTCGACGAAAACGGCGGCGAAGCGTTTCGCGGCGCGATCGCACGGGCAGCGAAAGTTGCGACGTCGCGGTTGACGTTGATCGAAACGCGGCGTGTGATCCGACGCGCTGAAAGGGACGGGCGTCTGACGGCGGCGGAAGGAGCTGACACGCTAGCGGTCTTCGCGCAGGCGGCATCGACGTGGGCGGTCCTCGAGGTGACCGAGGACGTCGCGCGGCGGGCCGAAGAGACGTTTCCAAACGAGCCGGTTCGTACCGTCGATGCCATCCATCTCGCGAGCGCTTTGTTTCTGCGCCAGGCCTTTCCTGACCTCGTTCTTCTGGCCGCGGATGCTCACATCCGCGCGAATGCCGCGAACCTCGGCTTCTCCATGGGAGAGCTCGCCTAGCGCGTCTTCTCGGCGCTCTCGATACGTTCGGCGAGGGGATGACGACGTCGGAGGGTGGATGCGCGCACCGGCCGCCGTCAGACCGTCAGCGCTGGCCCGGCGGAGCGGATCGCGCTAAGTCCGCGGGGGTAGGCGCCCGTAGCTCAATTGGATAGAGCGGCAGACTTCGAATCTGTAGGTTGGGGGTTCAATTCCCTCCGGGCGCACTGAAAGATCAACAGGTTACCGTGCTACCTCAGATCTCTCTCGCGGTGAAGGTAGCGCCTAGGTAGCAGGCCACTTACCGGGACTGGATGACAATCCTGGTTTGGGTGGTGTCGCCTGCCGCTTGTGACCCGACCCCCGCCGTATATTCGCCCTCCACGGGTCGATTGCCTGTCGTTTCTCACGACCTTTCCCCCCCTCCGGCCGATTTTTTCTCACGAGCATTCCCCCCTCGGGGCGTGAAATTCTCACGAGCTTTCCCCCCCGCGTGACCTAGCCGACCATCGCCCCCGCACCGGCCCATGTTCGGGCC
>JANNPN010000048.1:0-20852 GCA_031400185.1 Polyangiaceae bacterium | reverse complement strand
ACCAACCCGGACGTGTTCTACAACAAGGAAGACCTCTGGAGCTTTCCGACCGAGGCCGCCGGGGGCGAGGCGCGCCGCGCGGCCGCCGACCCGTACTACGTGATCACGAAGCTCCCAGGCGAGGAGGGCGAGGAGTTCCTGCTCATGCAGCCGATGACGCCCGCCAACCGCAGCAACATGGTCGGGTGGCTCGCCGCGCGCAGCGACCTCGCGCACTATGGCGAGCTCGTCGTCTACGAGCTCCCGAAAGAACGCCTCGTCTACGGTCCGCAACAGATCGAGGCGCGCATCGACCAGGACACCGTCATCTCGCAGCAGCTCTCGCTCTGGAATCAGATGGGGTCGAAAGTGATCCGCGGCAACCTGTTGGTGATCCCGGTCGAGGACTCGGTGGTGTACGTCGAGCCGCTCTACCTGCGCTCGACGCAAGGCCAGATCCCGGAGCTGAAGCGCGTGATCGTCGCGTACGGTGAACGCCTGGCGATGGAGCGGACGCTCGACGCGGCCCTGGCGGCGGTGTTTCGCGAGGGTCCCGCAGCGCGCGCTGCGGCACGCGACGCGGCGCGCGACGCGGCCCTCGCGGATGCCGGCGCCGGGCCGGCACCGCCGAGCGCGTCACCTCCGGATGGCCCGGAAGAGCACGCGCCGGCGCGCGAACACTATCGGACCGCGCTCGACGCCTTGCGCGCCGGGGATTGGCAGGGGTTCGGTCGCGCGATGGATGCGCTCGGGAAGACGCTCGAGGAGTGAGCGCCCCGCCCTCGTCGTTGCAGACGACGCCGCACCGCACGAGGCTCGACGCGCCGGCAGCTTCCCCTGCTCCATGAGCGCGATCGGACGGCCCGCGATGTGGCCTCGGCTGTCCGCGTCGGCTACGTAGCGCGGGTGACCCCGCTCCGTTCTCCGCTCTCGGGTGTGCGCGTCCTCGACATGACCCGCGTCGTGTCCGGACCCGTCGTCGGACGCGCGCTTGCCGATCTCGGTGCCGACGTCGTGAAGCTCGAGCCGCCCGAGGGCGACGTCACGCGGCTCTGGGGCGAGGAGCGCCACGGGATCGCCGGGTTCTTCCTCCAGCAGAACGCGGGGAAGCGGAACGTGTGCATCGATCTGAAGGCGCCCGGCGCGATCGATCTCGTGCTCGACCTGGCATCCGTCGCCGACGTCCTGGTCGAGAACTTCCGCCCCGACGTGCTCGGGCGGTTGGGGATCACGTGGGAGGCGCTCGCGGCGCGGAACCCGCGGCTCGTGATGGCGTCGATCTCCGGGTTCGGTCAGGACGGACCCCACGCGCATCGGCCCGCGTATGCGTCGGTCATCCACGCGGAGAGCGGCGTGATCGGTCGCTTGATGGCCCTCGATCAGCGCGCGCCGACCGACCCGGTCGTGTCGTTCGCCGACTACGACGCCGGCCTGCACGCGACGATCGCGATCCTCGCGGCATTGCTGCAAGCCCGCGCGACGGGAATCGGAGACCGCATCGACGTCGCGATGCTCGACGCCATGCTCGGCACGGACGACTACATCCACCACGCGATCGACGACTCGCCGATCCGCCGCTTGTCGGGCGAGTACTGGCAGCTTGCCGACGGCGGCTACCTCGTGATTCCCGGCTACCTGCACCATGTGTTCCGCCGGTTGGCCGACCTCTACGATCTCGACGACGGCATGGCGGCGGACGCGAGCCTCGACGAGAAAACCGCCGCGCGCCGCGCGGCGATCGCCGCGTTCCTCGTTTCGTTCGACGACCGTGCCGCGGTCTTCACCGTGCTCGAGCAAGCCGGCCTCCCGTGGGGCGAGCTCAAGACGCCGGCGGACGCGGTCGCGTCGCCGACGGCGCGTCATCGCGGCACCGTCGCCGAGGTGGACGACGGCGCGGGCGGCACCCGCGGTGTCGTCCAGCTGCCGTACCGTTTCCGCGCGTCGCGGAGCGGCGTGCGCGGCCGGAGCGCCGCCCTCGGGGAGCACAACGCCGAGGTGCTGCGCGAATGGCTCGGCCGCGAGACGACGACGATCGCGCAGCTCGCGTCCGCGGGGGTGCTGCGAACGGCAGCGCCCGTCCCGGAGACACCGGGCCGCTGACGATCCCGCACCCCGGGCGGCGCGATCACGGGTCTCCCCGCATCGACCGGGCGGCGTCGGCTCAGCGGCGCGACTTCGGAACTTTTCGGATCGTCCCGTACTGCCGCTGGCGGGACGTCATCACGACCGCCTCGGTCTGCTCCGCGGTCAGCACTCTCGGCTCGCCGAGATGGAGCGTCCGCAGGTAGAGGTCGCACGCCCACTCGAGGAGCTCCATCGCCTCGAAGGCCTTGGCGAGTGTCGGGCCGTACGTGATCGCACCGTGGCTCGCCATGAGCGTGGCACTCCGGCCGGCGAGCGCCGCAACGACGTTGGCGGCGAGCTCGGCGCTGCCGTACGTGGCGTACGGCGCCACCGGCACCGCGCCGCCGAAGCCGAGCATGGCGTAGTGGATGCATGGCAGCTCGTCGCGGACGCTCGCGACGGCCGTGCACGCGGGCGCATGGGTGTGCACGACGCCGCCGGCGTCGTGCTCGCAGTAGATCCCGAGGTGCAGGCCGAGCTCCGAGCTCGGCTCGAAGTCGCCGCGCACGAGACGGCCCGCGAGATCGACGACGGACACCTGCGCGGCGGTGAGCTCGGCGAGGTTGGCGCCCGTCGGCGTGATCGCGACGAGATCCCCCACGCGCACGCTGACGTTCCCGGCGGTCGCCGGAACCATCCGCGAGCTCGCGAGCCGGCGGCTCACCTCGGCGACGGCCTTCCGCGCGGCGGCGAGCGTCATCACGCGCGGACGCGCGGCGCGGTCGCTGGAGGCTCGTCGTGTGGTGCTCGCCATCGCGCCGCAGCCTAAGCGAATGCACGCGACCGTGCCAGACGGAAGTTGGGCCGGGGCGGCGGCGCGCGTGATGTGGCGGACGCCTTTCGACGCGGCGGCGCCCGCGCCGCCCGCCGCGAACGGGATGGTCGCGAGCACGCCGACGCGCCAACGCCGGGCCGCGGTCCGCACCGGATTCATGCACTCGGCGCATGACGCTATAGCGACCCGGCATTGGTCCGAGGGCGGCCGTTCGCCTATCCGGTGCGCCATGAAAATCGGAACCGTCACCGGACCACTCTTGAACGGCATCGCGACGGAGCTCGAAGGGCTCGGCTACGACACCGTCCTCTTCACCGACAACCAGGGCGCCGCGCCCGACGTCTGGACGGCGCTCGGCTGCGCGGCGGCGCAGACGACGCGGATTCATCTGGGGACGGGGGTCACGAATACGCTGACCCGCGACGTGTCGGTGACCGCCGACGCCGCGCTGACGTTGCAGGCGCTGTCGATGGGCCGCTCAGTGCTCGCGGTCGGGCGCGGCGACGCGTCGGCCCACTACATGGGCACGGTGCCGGAGCCGCTCGCGAGCTACGAGCGGAAGATCGCCGACCTGCGGGCATATCTTCGCGGCGACGTCGTTCGGCGGGGCGACGTGGACAGTCGGATCGAATGGCTGCGCTTCCTTCCCGGGTTGCCGCCCGTGCCGCTCGAGCTGGTGCCGTCCGGACCGCGCGTCGCGCGGATCGCGGCCCGCTTCGCCGATCGCATCTCCTTCGCCGTCGGTGCCGACCCCGAGTACGTCGCCGGCTTCATCGCCGCCACCAAGGCGCATGCCGCGGCCGCCGGGCGCGATCCCGCCACGATCCGTTTCGGCGCGTGGGTCAACGTCGTCCTGAACGACGACGAGACGATCGCCCGGGACGCCGTCCGCGGCACCGCCGCGCTGTGGGCGCGCTTCTCCGCGTTTCAGGGACGCGACCTGCGGACCCTGCCCGGTCCGCTCGCCCGGGCCGCGCAGCACTTGCGCGAGCGTTACGACATGACGGCCCACGGCGAGGGCCTCGCCGCGCATGCCCGCGAGCTGCCCGACGACTTTCTCGAGTGGTTCACGGTGACGGGGTCGGCCGATCGCGTGCGGCAGCGCCTGCAGGCCTTGGCCGCGACGGGGCTCGACTACTGCTACGTCGTCCCCGGCGCGCTCGGCTTCGCGGACGCGGTCGGCGCCGAGTCGATCGCGCGGATCGCGAAGGAGGTGCTTCCGCGTCTCGCCGCCTGAGCCATCGCGACGAGCCGGCGCCACCCGAGCGCGATGCGGGCGCCGTCCGTCGCGGTCGCGTACCGGACGCGTGTCGTCACCGTGCGCATGGGTCGCGTCGGACTCTACCAAGATCGCGTACGCCCCGAGAATGGACGTCGGACGCGATGGCCGGCCGATGCGACCGCGAGCGCGCGACGCCCGATCAGCCGCAGGGCCCCGTGGAGTCGACGCGCCATCCCTGGTCGCCGCAGGTGAAGAACAGGCCGGGGACACACACCTCGACCGTGCCGGTGCAGCGACCGCCGCGCCCGTCGTCGGCGGTGAAGCGCAGGCGGTAGATCCGGCCGTCGCGCAGCAGCGAGCGTTCGGCGCGCACGCGCGGCGTCGCCGTGCCGACGCCGGTCGCGTCGGGACACGTGTTGCCGTCGAAACGGCCGTTGAGCGGCTCGTCCTGCTCGATGCGGGTGACGACGATCGACAGCGGATCGCGGTCACGATCGCGGACGCCGACGATCGCGACCGGCACGAGCTGGTGAAGCGGCGGCCAGATCACAGGATCGTCCGCGCGCGCACCGCCACACTCCGGCGCACGATTGCCGCTCGGGGTCGGGGTCGGGGTCGGCGTGGCGGTCCGGGTCGGCGTCGGCGTGGCCGTGCGGGTGGCCGTCACGGTCGCCGTCCGCACGGACGTCGCGGTGCGCACGGGAGTCGCGGTGCGGACGGGGGTCGCGGTGCGTGTGGAGGTCGGGGGCGCCGTGCTCGTGGGCGCGGCGGTGCGCGTGGACGTCGGCTGCGGCGTCCGTGTGGCGGTCGGCACCGCGGTCTCCGTCGCCGTGGGGGTTGCGGTCGTCGTCGGGACAGGGGTCGCGGTGGCGGTCGGAGTCGGGGTGGGCGTCTCCGTCGGCACCGCGGTCTCCGTCGGCACCGCCGTGACGCTGGGGGTGGCCGTCTCCGTCGCGAGCGGCGTGCTCGTGGCCGTCGGTGTAGCGACGGGCGTCGCCGTCCGCTGCGGTGTCGCGGTTGCTCCCGGGGTCGGGGTCGCGGTCGGACCATCACACGTGGCGACGAGCGCCTGCACCGCGACCGATGCGGGGCCGAACGGATGCATCCCGACCGCGAAGATCGTGTCGTCGGTCTGGGTCGGCCCCTGGGCCATGAGGCTCGCCGGCACGAGCATGTCGGGGCCGGACTCCCACGTGTCGTCCGCGGGGTCGTAGATCGCGGTGAACGGCATGCCTCCGAGCTCGAAGTCGAGCCCGCCGAACACCACGATGCGATCGCAGAGCACGCCGGCATGCGCGCCGGCGCGACCGCCGGGAATCGGCGCGCCGAGGGACCATTCGTCGAGGGCCGGATCGTAGATCTGCAGCACGTTCGTCGTCCGCGCCGCGCTGCGCGCGCCGGCAATCACGTAGAGCTTGCCGCCGAAAGCGACGGCCGCGGCATCCGACACCGGCTGCGGCAGCGGCGCGAGCAGCGACCACTCGTCCGTGCTCGGGTCGTACGCCTCGGCGGTGTCGAAGAGGATGCCCTGTCCCGGATTCGCGCCGCGGCGTCCGCCGGCGGCGTAGATCCTGCCGTCGATCGTCGCCGCCGCGATGCCGCCCCGGGCATCCGAGAGGCTCGCCGCGACCGACCACGGATTCACCGTGGCGGTCGGATCGAAGACGTGGACCTCGTCGCTCGGTCCCGGCACCCCACCGAGCGTGAAGAGCTTGCCGTCGAGCACCGCGCCGGCGACCGCGTGCCGCGACACGGGCGCGGCCATGCCGGTGGACCATTCGTCGAGCGCCAGGTCGTACAGCGACAGCTCGTTGCTCGCGGCGCCGCGAAATCCCTGACTCACGAAGAGCGCGCCGTCGACGACGCCGCCGGCGGCTCCGGAGACCCCTCCGGGAAGGTCCGCGCGCAGCTCCCACGTGAGGGTGCCGGGGAACGGAGCGGCGACCGACGACGCGGGACCTCCGAACAGCGTCGCCAGAACGCATCCGACGACCATCGTGCAAGTGCGGGTGGGCTTCTGCGGTTTCATGAGCGCGGCCATCCTTCCCCCTGGCTCCGAACCGCAGCCAGGGCAGCTTCGTGGCTGCTCCGAGGAGCAAGGGCTGCGCCGCGACGCCAAGACCGCGATCATTCGAGAAATCGACGCGGCGGGCGATGGAGTCGAGCAAGGCGGGCGCTCGACCCGGCTCGTCACGAGCGGCGCAGGGATGACGGCGGCCGCAG
Organism: Polyangiaceae bacterium; assembly: GCA_031400185.1. Classification (GTDB taxonomy): domain Bacteria; phylum Desulfobacterota; class Binatia; order UTPRO1; family UTPRO1; genus UTPRO1. The sequence continues at coordinate 14,529 of JANNPN010000048.1, read as the reverse complement.
GCCGGGCATTCGACTCGATGTCAGGGGCACGACGTCAGACCGCATGCATCGCACCCGTGGCGATAAGCGTGCCCGATCGCGGGCATCCAGTAGGCGCCCTCGAACGGGAGGTGAAGGATGAAGCGAACGCGATAGTGACCGTGTTTTCGCTTGTCGCACGTGGGCACGCGCAGTATGCCCGTCCGACCGGAGGACCCATTCCGTGCGAGCTTCCGCACTTCGCTTCTCGTCGCCTCGTCGTTCCCTCGTGGTTCTGGTCGCGCTCGCACTCGCGTCGTCGATGCTCGGAGCGCCGCGCGCGCTGCACGCCGGCTGCAACCTGATCCCGGGGACCGCCAAGACCTACAACGGGGCTCTCGGGGTCACGAACCGTCCGTATGCCGCGCCGGGCGAGCAGCTCGAAGTGGCGCTCCGCCCGTGCGACACCGCGTCCGAAGGACTCCGCAAAAAGGGCGCGGATCACGTGGTGACGGTCGTTTTCACGCCGCCGAGCGGCGCGCGGAACGCCGTCGTGCTGAGCGGCGCCGCCGATTGCTCGGCGGTCACACCGCTCCTCACCGCCTGCAACGCAGCCCTCACCGGCGGCGGCACCGCGACGTGCGTCGCCGGGGCGACCGCCGGCCTCGCGGTCGTCGATCGCAACGGCGTGCCGGCGCTCGCCTTCCGCTTTCCCGAGAGCGACGCGCTGCTCCCGCCCGGCGGCGACGCGCGGACCTTCGCCGGACCGATCGCGATCGGCGTGACCGCCAAGGGCGAGGCCCTGCCCTGCGGGCTCGCGACGTCGTCGTGCGCGGCCCAGAGCGGGCTCCTCGCCTGCGTCGACGCGCTCTACGAGAACGACGGCGCCTGCGGCACGGGATCGCCGAACGGCGTCTTCCCGCATCTCACGGCGCTACCGACACCCAACGACTACCAGGCCGATTGCCATCTCGACGTCCCGCCCTGCACGGCGGCGGCCGGCGAGCTCCGCGCGACGTTCGACAGCGCCGGCAATCTCCTCCTGCCGTTCCACTGGCAGAACATCCTCGTGCAGAGCACGACGCCGATCCCGCGGCTCCTCCGCGCGCGCTTCCGGTCGCCGCTGCCGCTGGCGCTGCCGGCCGCCGTGTTCGTCGGCTCGTTCACACCCGAGGGCGGCGCGCTGCCGCCGATCTTCGAGCCGCAGATCGATCCGACCGTCGTGAACCCCGACGTCGTGCAGCTGTTCGGCTCCGTCGACGCGCCGTACACCGTGCTGCGCTTCGCCCGCCGCCACGGCACCTGCGTCGGCGGGGCGAACGCCACGGAGGAGTGCGCCGTCGACGCCGACTGTCCCGGCGGGAGCTGTCCCACGAGCTGTGCCGGCGACCCGACGACGCTCTGCACGCTCGACGGCGAGTGCGGGGGCAACGGCCCCTGCGGCCGGCTCTTCGATCTCGGCGCGTCCCCCGACCCCATCGGACCCTTGGTGATCCCCCGTCCCTTCGCCGGCACCGGGTTCTGTCAGGGCACCGGCGCGCCCTGCATGGCGGATTGCGGCGGCGCGGGTCCGTGCGTGAGCTACGCCTTCGAGGCGACGACGCCGGTGACGCTCGACTCGCTCGGCGTCCGCACCGACGACCTCCGCGCCTTCACCGCGCTCGAGCCGGGGAGCCTCTCCGACCCGAACGGCGACAACGACTTCCGAGATACCGTCGTCACGATCCGCGACCGCACGACCGGCGTCGCCGAGGCGCTCGGCCCGCCGACGGAAGCCGCGTGCACCGGCATCATCAACACCGTGCCGCCGCCCGCCGGCCGCGCCGTGGTGTCGATCAGCGAGGGGCCGTTCGCGTTTCCCGCCGTCGCCGTCGAGGACGAGGTGCTCGCGTTCCTCGAGTCGGAGTCGGCGAACGGCCGCTGCGACGTCGACGGCGACGCCGACGCGCGCGATGCGGTGCTGCGGATCTTTCGATTGGGCGCCGGCGAGACGACGCTCGTCCCGCCGCGCGTCGCCGACGCCGATCTGGTCGTGAACGACCGGAGCCTCGCGGTCTCGAACGGCACGGTGTTCTACCGGCGCTCCGAGGCCGCAGGCGTCAGCCAGACGACCGAGCGCGTGAGCGTGAGCGCCGCCGGCGCGGAGATGACGACCGGCGACGCCGCCGCAGTCGGCGGCTTCCCGCCGAACGTCGCCATGTCCGCCGACGGACGCTTCGTCGCGTTTGCGAGCGACGCGACCGACCTCGTCGCCGGCAGCGTCCCGGGCAACATCGACGTCTACGTCCGCGACCGCGACGTCGACGCGGACGGGATCTTCGACGAGCCCGCGCCCGACGCGACGACCGAGCGCGTGAGCGTGCAGACGGGCGGCGCCGTCGCCCACGGCGAGTCCGGCCTCGGCGGCCTCGCGATTTCGGCGGACGGCAACTTCGTCGCCTTCGCGAGCAACGCCATGGACCTCGTGCCGGGGAAGACCAGCACGCAGAGCGACATCTTCGTCCGCGACCGCCAGTCCGGCGCGACCACGCGGGTGAGCGTCCCGACCGGCGGCGGCGGCGAAGCCGACAGCAGCTCATACCTCGCGGCGATCACACCCGGCGGGCGCTACGTCGCGTTCGCGAGCACCGCGGCGAACCTCGTGCCGGGTGACACGAACGAGACGCGCGATGTATTCGTCCACGATCGCCAGCTCGGGACGACCGAGCGCGTGAGCCTGAGCTCGAGCGGCGCCGAGGGCGACGACGTCTCCGGCCTCGACAGCTTCGCGTTCAGCGACCCCGGCCTCGCGATCTCGGCGGACGGCCGCTACGTCGCGTTCATGAGCTACGCGAGCACGTTCCTCCCCGGCGTATCCGTCGGCGTCTCGAATCTGTACGTGCGCGACCGCGTCGCCGGCACGACGACGCTCGTCAGCCAGCCGTTCGGAACGAACCTCGGCGGCAACGCCGACTCGGGACGGCGCGGCGTTGCCATGTCGGCCGACGGCCGCCTCATCGCCTTCTCGTCGGACGCGACGGATTTGGTCCCGAGCGCGTACGACGTACCCGGGAACGTCTTCGTCCGCGACATGGCGCTCGGCACCACGACGCGCGTCAGCGTCGGGACGAACGGCCTCCCCGCCGCCACCAACCTCGGCTGGTATCGGCCGTCGCTCAGCGCCGACGGCCGCTACGTCGCCTTCGACGGCAGCAACTCGCTCGTCGACCACGGAGACCTCGCGTCGATCGAGGCGATGCTCTTCGATCGCCTGACGCTCACCGCCGAGCGCATGAGCTCGGCCGCCGACGGCTCGCAGGATCTCGGCAACTTCGCGCTCCGCGCGGTGGTGAGCGACGACGGCCACACGGTCGCCTTCGCCTCCAACAAGTCGGACCTGATCGCCGGCGACACGAACAACCGCTGGGACGTCTTCGTGCACGCCAACACGACGGTCGATCCGGGCGCCGACGTGAACGGCAACGGCCGGATCGACGACGTCCTCTTGGAAGCGATCGACGCCGCGACCGGCACGACGACCACGCTCTGCGGCGCCGCGCGGGTGGCGGTCGCGAACGGGGCGGCGGCGTTCCTCCGTCCCGAGACGACCGCGGGGACGGTGTCCTGTCCGAGCGGCTCGCTCGACGCCGACGTCGACCTCGCCGACACGGTCGTGCACTTCTGGCCGGGCGTCGGCTCGGTCCAGAACCTCCAGTGCGCGGCGTCCGATCTGGCACTCTCGAGCACGCGCCTCGCGGCCCTCGTCGGCGAGTGCGACCAGGGCGGCGCAGAGACGAACGGCTGCGCCGGCGGCGGCACCGATCTGAACGGCGACGGCGACGCGGCCGACCACGTCGTGGAAGTGCACGCGCTCGCGGGCGGCGCCGGGCCGTGCGCCCTCCCCGGCTCGAATGCGACCTGGACGAACGTCGGCCAGGCGGCCGACCACCTCGCGATCTCCGCGGACGTCGTCGCGTTTCTCACTCCCGAGGCAGCGCAAGGCGGCCTGAGCTCGAACGGCGACGCTGACGACGACGACCGCGTGCTGCGCATCTACGATGCGGCGGCGCCGCTCTCGAGCGACACCCAGCAGGCCGCCGAGGACTTCGTGCTCGGCGACGCGGCAGTCACGAGCTGCGGCACGCACCAGCTGGTCGCCTTCCGCACCCGCGAGTCCGCGCAGGGCGGCCAGAACCTGAACGCCGCGAGCAACGGTCACCCGACCGGCGACACCGACGCTCTCGACGACGTGCTGCAGGTCTGGGACGAGACCACCCACACGCTCGTGAACACCGGACAGGCCGTCCGCCCGTGCGACCTCGCCGCCTGCGACCCGCGCCTCCCGTATCGCGTCGACGGCAGCAAGGTGAAGTTCCTGACGTTCGAGCCCGATCAGGGCGGCCGCGATCTCTCCGGGAACGGCAACGCCAGCGACCTCGTGCTGCAGGTCTTCGACTACTGCTCGGGCGAGACCACCACGATCGGGCCCGTGGCGCCCGACCTCCCGGGGCACGATCCGCTCGCCGAGCCCGACGAGAGCCGCGTGCTCGTGACCGACGGCGGCCGGTGCGCGGTCGGGACGCCGTGCGGCGTCGACGCCGACTGCGCGAGCGGCGCGTTCTGCGACTTCGGCGCCTGCGTGCTGCGCGCGCCAGCGACCTGCCTCACGGGCGACGACTGTCCGAGCGGCGCCACCTGCACGCCGCGCGCGATCATCGCCGTGACCGGCGTCGCCGACGTCGACGACGACGGCGTCCCCGACGATCAGGACAATTGCCCGACGACGCCCAACACCGACCAGCTCGACGGCGACGGCGACGGCATCGGCAACGTCTGCGACCATTCGATTCGCGTGAGCGGCAAGATGGTCCTCCTCGCCGACCAGGACGGCGTTCCGGCCAAGCGCAAGCTCATCCTCCAATCGAAGGATCCGCTCCTCGGCGTCCCGGCCCCGGAAAGCGTCGGCGACCCGACGCTCGTCGGCATGAAGCTCACCGTCCTGAATCCCGTGACGCTCGAGAGCGACGTCTTCGTGCTCCCCGCGTCGGGGTGGAAGGGGCTCGGCAATCCGCGTGGTGCGAAGGGCTACAGCTACAAGGACGCGAAGCTTCTGAACGGCCCGTGCAAGACGGCGTCGCTCAAGCAGAAGTCGTTGAAGCTCACCTGTCAGGGGGCGCAGATCGGGTTCTCGCTCGACGAAGCCTCGCAAGGCGTCCTCGCGTTCGAGCTCGCGACCGGCGACGACCTCGATCTCCAGTGCCTCGAGTTCGGCGGGACGGTCCAGAAGGACACGCCCGCGGTCGGCGGCGGCAAGGGGCAGTTCAAAGCGAAGGACGCGCCACCGCCGGCGCTGTGCGCGGTGCCCTGACGGACCCGCAGCAGCCCGACGGAGACGACGCGGCGCTCGCGCGCTCGCTGCCCTGATCTTCGGGGCGGCTTCTCGACCGGCTCCATCGCCCGTGTCTTCGTGCGGTGTCGCCGGCGGGTGGGTCGGGGATGGCTTCGGGGAGCCGCAGCTCGCGTGTGCGCAAGCCAGCGAGGCTGCGGCGGGCTTTATGCGCTTGGGTGGCAGCGATCCGGCGACCGTAGAAGCCATCCCCGACCCGCCTGCCTGCTGCCACCGCTTCCACATGCGTGTCAGCGCCGCGCGCGTCGATGGGGACGCGTCTCCGTCGACCGACGACCACAGGGAACACGCCTAGGGATCTCGATCGCGAACACCTCGCCGTCCGCCGTCGGTGTGCTAAGCGTCGGCGCCGTGCGCAACGCGGACGGCGTGACCGTCATCGTCCTCAGCTACGACCGCCCGCAGGCGTTGCGGAGCCTGCTCCGCGGCTTGCACGCGCAGCGCCGCGACGGGCTCGCGATGGAGCTCATCGTCTGCAACAACGCGCCGGGCGCGCCGCTCACGGCGTCGGCTTGGACCGCCACCGGCCGCCTCTTGCGGCGCTTTCCGGAGGCCAAGATCCTCAACTCGAGCCACAACTGGCTCTGCCGGGTGCGCTACGCGCTCGCGATGCTGGCGGCGCACGAAACGATCGTCTTCGTCGATGACGACGTCGTTATCCGCGACGCAGGATTTCTGCGCCACCTCTACGAGACGTTCCTCACCGTGCGGCGGATCGACGTCCTCTCGTGCTGGACGGCGCTCTGGACGACGTGGAACGACGAGGTCCTCGCAAAGGTCCGGATGGACTTCACCCAGCCCGCGCCGGACGTGCTGACCGAGTGCGACTACGCCGGCCCCGGCCTCTGCATCTTCGACCGGCGAATCCTCGTCGAGAGCGGTCTCGTGAACGTCGCCCCCGAGCACCAGCGCTCCGACTCGAGCTGGTTTCCGTGGCTGACCGCGATGACGCTCGGCACCCGCAAGTACTACGTGCCGTCGTACGATCGCGTCACCTTCCACGCGGAGTACGCGCGCCACGCGCTCACGACGTCGCCGGGCTTCCGCCCCGATCTCTACGCCGCGTACAAGCGGATCTGGCAGCGCGGCTACGTGCCAGTGCTGGAGCGCCGCCGCGCCGAGCCGGGCTTCGAGGCGTCGCCGGAGGCCAGGGCCGCCCGCACCTTGCCGGTCGAAACCGACCGGTGGTGAGCGCGCGCGCCGCGCCATCGATTCGCGTCGTCGCCGACCCGGGCGGCGGCCTGCGCGTCGACGGGGAAGCGCAGTGCGAGCTCGGCCACCGCCTCGCGCCTTCGCGGCACGGGAGCGACGGCGTGTTCGCGTCGTGGCGCTTCGCCGATGGCCGGCTCACGGTTGCGACCGATCGCTACGGCTTCTACCCGCTCTACTATGCCGTCGGTGCGAACGAGATCGTCGTCTCGCCCTCCGTGGCGGCGCTGCTCGAGCGCGGCGTCTCCCGCGCGCTCGACCTCGACGCGCTGGCCGTCTTCCTGCACGTCGGGTTCTTCCTCCGGGACGAGACGCCGTTCCGCGCGATTCGCGCGGTGCCACCGGGTGGCCGTGTGGTCTGGACCCGCGCCGGGCTCAGCGCGGAAGGCGCCCCGTTCTCGACCGCAGCCGCGGACATCGACCGCGCGGCCGCGCTCGACGCGTACGTCGCCACGTTCCGTCAGGCCATGGGGCGCCGGCCCCCGCGGGGTCGCGTCGCGGTCCCGCTGAGCGGCGGCCGCGACTCGCGCCACATCCTGCTCGAGCTCGTCGCCGCCGGCGCGTCCCCCGACGTCAGCGTGACCGCGCGCTTCTTCCCGCCACGTCCCGACGAGGACGCCGCGGTCGCCCCGCGCATCGCCGCCGCGCTCGGCGTGCCGCACGTCCTGCTCGACCAGGGCGACGAGCGCGAGGCGGAGAGCTCCAAGAATCTCGCGACCGGCTTCTGCGCCGACGAGCACGCGTGGTTTCGCGTCGTCGGCGAGTTTCTCGGGCGCGCCGTCGACACGGTCTACGACGGCATCGGCGGCGACGTCCTCTCGGCCGGGCTCTTCTTGAGCCCGCCCCGGGTGCAAGCCTACGCCGAGGGCCGCTACGACGAGGTTGCGACGGTCTTCATGAAACCGCGCCATGCGGCGACGCTCACCCGCCTGCTCGCGCCCGGCGTCCGCGAGCAGCTCGCACCGGCACGGGCCCGCGCGCGCGTCGCCGGCGAGCTCGCGGCTCACGCGGGCGCCGCGAACCCGATCGGCTCCTTCGCGTTCTGGAACCGTACCCGCCGGGAGATCGCGCTCGCGCCGTATCGCATGATTGGCGGCACCGCGACGGTCTACGCCCCGTACCTCGATCACGACCTCTACGATCTCCTCGCGACCCTCCCCGCCCGGATGCTCATGGACCGCACGTTCCACACCGACGCCATCCGCCGGGCGTTTCCGGAGCACGCCGGGCTCGCGTACGAGCGCGACGACGCGGCGTACGGCCGGGCACGACCGCACGATCGTCGGTTCCTCACGGCGCTGCTCACCTGGGGGCGCCTGCGCGACACCGGCCGCGGCGTGTTGCTCGCACCCGGCCTCGCACGGCGCCTCCGCTGGGCCCAGCGGGCGGACGGCGTCCGGCGCGAGCCCATGCAGCTCGCGCCGCGACTCGCGCTCTACCTCGCGGAGCTCGAGGCCGTCGCCGCCGGCGGCGCGATCTCGGGCATGGCCGTCCAAGGCTAGGAGCGTCGGCGGGTACCCCAGAGCACGTCCGCCGGAATGGGCGGCCGCCGCGCCGGACCGTGCCGGCGATCTGCGCCGCGCGGCCCGGACACTCGGACGGCGCCCGCGCAGATCAGCCAGGGATTGCAGATTCGCGCGACGAGCGCCGACGAACTCCTCGGCGGACATTGAGCTCGACCGCTGCCCCATGGCACCTGCGTTGCTCTCACCCGCGCCATGCCTGCCCCCTGCTCGCCGTCGCCGACGGGTCGTCGCTGCTCCGCGAGGACCCTCGCCTTGCTGCTCTGCCTCGCATCGCCCGCGGCCGCGGAGCTCGGGCGCTGGACGCCGATCGGGCCGGAGGCCCCCGGGGTCGTGCTCACGATCGCGATCGATCCCCACAGTCCGACCACGCTCTATGCGGGCACCCAGGAGTCGGGGGTCTTCAAGAGCACGGACGGCGGCGCCAGCTGGCAGCCGAAGAGCCTCGGCCTGGAGGGCTTTCCGTCGATCCATCACCTTCTCGTCGACCCGCAGAATCCCTCGACCCTCTACACGTCGCACCGGAACTCGAAGAGCGTCGACGGCGGAGAGACCTGGTTCCAGAACCCGCCCTTCGCGGGCGGCTCCGGCCCGACCGCGATCGATCCGCAAACCCCATCCACCGTGTATGCCGCGCCGACCTACTTCGGCGCGTTCAAGAGCAGCAACGGCGGCGCGACCTGGCAGGAGATCGCCCTCGACCTCGGGATCGTCGACGCGATCGTCGTCGATCCGCAGAGCTCCGCCGTCGTCTACGCGTTCGTCCAGGAGGGCGGCCTCTTCAAGAGCGTCGACGGCGCCGCGACGTGGAACGCGATCAACGCCGGCCTCACGAGTCCAGCGATCGCGGCGCTCGCCATCGATGCCGGAGCGCCCGCCACGATGTACGTCGCCGCCCTCTCCGAGTACGACGACGACGGTAACCGGCTCACCGTCGGCGGTGTGTTCAAGACCACGGACGGGGGCACGACGTGGAACCCGAGCGGGACCGGGCTCGAGAACCGAAGCGTCACGCGGCTCGTCGTGCACCCGCAGGAGACCGCGACCCTCTACGCGTTCACGTATCCGCTGAGCGTCTTCCGGAGCACGGACGCCGGCGCGAGCTGGAGCGCATGCGGCGCCTTGCCGGACGTCATCCGCACCGTCTCGACGCTCGTGGTCGATCCGGTCACCCCGGCGACGCTCTATCTCGGCACCGACCAGGGAGTCGTGAAGAGCGTCGACGCCGGCGCCACCTGGACTGCCGCCAATGCGGGCTTCACGCAGCTCCACGTGACCGCGATCGACGTGGCGGCCAGCGATCCGCCGGCCGTGTACGCGGGAACCTACCGCGACGGCGTGTTCAAGAGCACCGACCGCGGCGCGAGCTGGAGCGCCGTGAACACCGGGCTCGCGCCCGCCGGGATCTTCGGCGTCCAGATCGACGCGCTGGCGGTCGATCCGCTGACGCCGTCGAGGCTCTACGCGCTCATCCAGGCGAGTCGGTACGGTCCGTTCCAGAGCACCGACGCCGGAGCGAGCTGGGCCGGCTTCCCGTTCGATCCGTTCGGAGGGTCGCTCTATTGCGTCGCGACGCTCGCGGTGGATCCACTCGACCCGGGCATCGTCTACGCCGGCATGCGGCGCGGCGGCGTCTGTGCGGGCGGAGTCCTCCGCAGCGTCGACGGCGGGCCGTGGACGCCCACGGCGGCGCCGCCGATCCGGATCGCGGCGCTCGCGCTCGACCCGATCACCCCCGGCACGCTGTATATCGGCTCCGACGACTACCAGGGCTTCCACAAGAGCACCGACGGCGGCGCGTCGTGGACGACGGCAACCGAGCTCGCGCACGACGCCGTGACTGCGATCGCCGTCGATCCGTTGCATGCCGGGGTCGTCCACGTCGCAACCGAGGACGGCATCCGCACCAGCACCGACGGCGGGGCACAGTGGAGCCCGGTCAGCCTGCCGTTCTATCAGCTCCCCGTGCTGCTGATCGATCCAAGGAACTCGGACGTGCTCTACGCGGCGGGCGCCGGGGTGCAGCGGAGCATCGACGGCGGCGCCACGTGGGTGCCGCTCTACGACGGGCTCGTCGACCTCTCCGTCGAGACGCTGGCGCTCGACCCGGGAAACCCGTCCGAGCTCTATGCCGGAACGCGCGGCAGCAGTGCCTACCGCATCGACCTCGGTGCGTCCTGCACCGTCGACGCCGAGTGCGACGATCACGATCCCTGCACCGTCGACGCGTGCGAGGCCTCGCCGTCCGACGTCGCGCACCGCTGCGTGCAGCGCCCGCGGACGGGGCTCGACGGCGTGACGTGCGCCTTCTCCGTGCGGCTCGCCGATGGCCAGTGCGCAGGCGAGCGCACACTGGCCAGATATGCACGCGTGCTGACGCGCGGGCACGCCCGCCTCACGCGCGCCACGGCGTCCGCCTCGTCGGCGCGCGTCGCGCGTCTTCTCACAGCGGCCGCCGACATGTCTCGCCGCGGCACGGGCGTCGCCGAGCAAGCGCTGCGGCGCGGCCGCCTCGGCGCCGACTGCGGCGCGGTCGTCCTCGACGTGCTCGCCGCGGCGGAGAGCCGGGCACGCCGCCACGCGAGTCGGCTGCGCGCGCTCGAGTAGCCGCACGCCACGCATCTCACTCCGCGCCCCCACGTAGAATCGACTCCGCCCGCGTGTCACAGTGCGCGGATTCCAATTTCCTCGGAGGACGATGCGCATGCGACGAAACGAGCGTGGTGCCGGCGCCCGGCTGCGAGCCGGAGCGGCGGGAATGATGGTGGCGGGACTGACCCTGATGGGCCTGCCCGCGGCGAACGCGCAGCAAGGACCGCCGGAGCTGCCGCAGTTGAGCCCGCCCGCGCGCGTCGATCAGCGTGTCGGCCTCACCGACTTCACCGTGAAGTACTCGAGCCCGGCCGTGAAAGACCGGAAGGTCTGGGGCGAGCTCGTGCCGTACGACAAGCTCTGGCGGACGGGCGCGAATCAGCCGACGACCCTGCAGGCGAGCCGCGACTTCCGCTTCGGCGACAAGCCCGTCCCGGCCGGCACGTACGCGCTCTACACGATTCCCGGCAAAGGCAGCTGGACCGTCATCCTCAACTCGGCGACGACCGCGAGCGTCAACGACTACGACGCCGCGAAGGACGTGGTGCGGATCGTGGTGAAGCCCGGCTCGGCGGACTTCCGCGAGCGCATGACCTTCCTCTTCGCCGACACCACCGACGACACGGCGAGCCTCGACCTCGAATGGGAGAAGCGCCGGGTGTCGATCCCGCTCGCCGTCGACACCGCGACGCAGGCGATGGCGAACATCGACACGACCCTGAACGACAGCTGGCGCCCGCACTTCTCGTCGGCGCGCTACCTGCTCGACAACGGCGGCGACCTGAACCGCGCGCTCGAGCTCATCGACACCTCGATCGAGATCAAGGCCGTCTGGTGGAACCACTGGGTGCGCGCCCAGATCCTGGCGAAGCAGGGAAAGCGGGCGGACGCGATCGCCGCGGGCGAGCAGGCCCAGAAGCTCGGGGCCGGCGATCGGGTCTACGACAACTTCTTCAAGGAGCAGGTCACGACGACGATCGCGGACTGGAAGAAGAAGCGCTCCTGACATTGGTGTCCGCGCCATTCACCGACTACCTCGCGGGGCGCGCGCACGCGTTCTTCGCGGGGGACGTCCGGGATCCGGCGACGCGCGGGCGGGCCGTCGCCCGCGCCGCGCGCCCGCTGGCACCCACGGTCGCCGCGGCACTCGTCGCGCAGAACGCGCGGCTCGGGACCGCACCCGCGCGCGCCGCCCACGTCGCGGCGCTCCGCGACGGTGCGGCGGCGGTCGTGACGGGGCAGCAGTGCGGGCTCTTTCTCGGTCCGCTCTTCACCGTCTACAAGGCCGCGTCGGCCGTCGCGGTGGCGCGCGCGCTCGCGGCCGAATCGGGACGGCCGGTCGTCCCGGTCTTTTGGGTCCAGAACGAGGATCACGACCTTCCCGAGATCGCCGTCACCCACGTGCCGCGCGCGCACGGCGCCCCCCTCGCGCTCCGGCTCCCTTCCTCGCCCGCCGAGCGCGTCTCGGTCGCGCACCGCGTGCTCCCCGACGAGGTGGACGGCGTGCTCGCCGAGCTCCGCACCGAGATCGGGAACCTGCCCGACGCCGAAGCGCATCTCGCGCGTCTGGCACGGCACTATCGCCCCGGTGCCGGCTGGAGCGAGGCGTTCACGGGTGTGCTCGCCGAGCTCTTCGCCGACGAGGGGCTCGTGATGCTCGACCCGCGCGATCCCGTGATCGCGGCGGCGGCGGCACCGATCCACCGCCGTGCGCTCACCGACGCCGCCGCGCTCGCCGACCTGCTGGCCGCGCGCCGGCACGAGCTCGCGGCGGCCGGATACGACGAGACGGTCCACGTGCGTCCCGGCGCGCCGCTCTCCTTCTTCCATCCCGACGGCGCGACCGGGCCGCGCCACCGCCTGCACCCCGCCGACGGCGGCTATGTGGAGGTCGGGAGCGGGCGGCGCCACGACCTCGCCGCGCTGCTGGCGGCGCTCGACGCGGATCCGCGCTGTTGCAGCGCGAGCGCGCTCCTGCGGCCGCTCGTGCAGGATGCCATCTTGCCGACGGCGGCGTACGTCGCCGGGCCGGCCGAGGTCGGGTACTTCGCGCAGCTCGCCCCGCTCTACGCCGCGTTCGACATCGCGATGCCGCTCGTCGTGCCGCGCGCCCGCGTCCGCATCCTCGAAGGGCGGACGCTCGACCGCTGCGGGCGCCTCGGCATCACGCCCGACGACGCGGCGCGGGCACCGCACGAGCTCGTGCCGCCGACGGTCGCCGCGGACGGGCTCGACGACGCCGCGCTCGCGCGCACGCTCGTCGCTCCCTTCGATGCCGCGCTCGACCGCCTGCGCGCGCGCATCACGGCGGCCGGCCCGGGGCTCGACACGGCGATCGACAAGACCCGCGGCACGGTCGCGGGCGCGGTCGCGAAGCTCGCGCGCAAGATCGCGTCCGCGCACCTGCACGCCGACCGCGAGCGTCTCGACGAGCTCCAGCACGTGCGCTGGGCGCTCGTGCCGCACGGCGTAGCGCAAGAGCGCTACTACGGCCCGTCGTACTTTGCGGCACGCTGGGGCGAGCGCGCCTTCGTGGCCCGCGTGCTGGCGACGATCGCCCCGTTCGACCCGACCCCGCGGGATCTCGTCTGGTCCGCCAGAACCGGCGCGGTCGCGCGCCCGGAACGGGCATGAGCACCTCGCACACGATCGGCGTCGTCTGCTTCGCGAGCCTCGGCGGCAGCGGCGTCGTCGCGAGCGAGCTCGCAGCGGGCCTCGCGGCGCGCGGCCACCAGGTGCACGTGATCGCGAGCGCCCCGCCGAGCCGACCGCTTCCAGCGAGCGCGCGCCTCGCGTTCCACGCCGTGCCGGTCACGAGCCACCCGGTGCTCGGCCAGCCGCTCTACGGCTTGGCACTCGCCGAGACGATCGTCGAGGTGTGCCGCCGGCACCCCCTGGATCTCCTGCACGTGCACTATGCCGTGCCGCACGCGGCGAGCGCGTTCCTCGCCCGCGCCGCCCTCGGTGCGGCGGCGCCGCGCGTCGTGACGTCGCTCCACGGCAGCGACGTCACGGGCTACGGGCTCTTGCAGGGCTACGACGCGATCACGCGCACCGCGGTCGTCGCGTCGGACGGTCTCACGGTGCCGTCGGAGTTCCTCCGGCGCGAGGCCGAACAGCGCTTCGCCCTCGGAGCGAACGCGGCGATCGAGGTGATCCCCAACTCCGTCGACAGCGCGCGCTTCGCGCCGGTCGCCGTGCGTGACCCGGCGCGGTTCGACCGCTGGTTCCCGGCCGGCGCCGCGGCCGTCCGCGGCCCGGTGCTCGTCCACGTCTCGAATTTTCGTGCCGTGAAGCAGGTGCCCGAGCTGATCGACGTGTTGGCGCACGTCCGCCGCACGCTCCCGGCGCGGCTCGTGCTCGTCGGCGACGGCCCCGAGCGTGAGGCCGTCGTCACGCGCGCCCGCGCGCGCGGGATCGCGGACGCCGTCGCGTTCGTCGGTCCGCGCGCCGACTTCGCCGACGAGCTGCCGCACGCCGACGTGTTCCTCCTGCCGAGCGCCACCGAGAGCTTCGGCGTCGCCGCGCTCGAAGCGATGAGCGCGGGGGTGCCGGTCGTCGCGTATCGGGTCGGCGGATTGCCCGACGTCGTCGGCGACGCGGGCATCCTCGTGGCACCATGCGACGGCGCCGCCTACGCGGACGCCGTGCTCGCGCTCGCCGGCGACCCGGCGCGGCGCGCCGAGCTCGGCGTGGCGGCACGGGCCCGCGCCGTCGCGCGCTTCGACCGCGCGCGCACGCTCGACCGCTGGGAGACGTATGTCGAGCGCGTGCTCGCGGCGCCGCGGAGGCTCGCGTCGTGATCACTTCGAAAGGGGGATCTTCGAAAGGGGGATCTCTCCCCCTTCGCGTCCGCGGCAG
>JANNPN010000459.1:0-6809 GCA_031400185.1 Polyangiaceae bacterium | reverse complement strand
GTCGTCGGAGCGCGAGTGGACGGGCCGGTGAACCGGGCCCGTTTCGTCAGCCACGTCGTAACGGAAGAAGACGGCGTGCGAGCGGTTGATACGCTCTCCAGAAAGAAGGACGGATCGCGTCGCGCGGATTTCATCAAGGTGTATTCTTGGGTCCCGCGAGCCGCGTACTTCGCAATCGCCGCGGAATCGAAGAAGCTCGGCGTTCCTTTCGCTGGCCACGCCCCGTATTCCGTGAGCGTCATCGAAGCATCGGACGCGGGGCAGGCGAGCATTGAGCATGAGGACGACCTCATGCGTGCCTGTTCCTCCCGCGACGGCGTTCTTCGCGCGCAAATTGGAGACACGACGACCGCGTCGCCCGAGAGGCAGCTGGCGCAAATGCGGGAACAGGCTCGGGTGCTTCGCTCAACGTACGATCCGGCGAAATGCCGATCGGTCATCGAGACGCTCGCGCGCAATCACACCTGGGTTACGCCGACTCTGGTCGTGTATCAGCCTTACGCCCACATGTTCGATAGCGCCAGCACTCGCCCAGAGCTGGCGAGATACATCCCGGGATTGGTCCAGGGCGGCTGGAAACGCCGAGCTGCTGGATTGGTCCCAGCTGACTCCATGGTTGTGCGGAGCTATTTCAGCTTCGAGCGTACGCGCGATCTGAAGAACGCGGGTGTAAAGCTGCTCGCCGGAACCGACATGCCGCAGGCGTTCGTTTATCCCGGCTTCAGCCTTCACGATGAGCTCGCACTCCTCGTGCGATCCGGGCTCACGCCCCTCGAGGCGCTTCGCGCCGCGACCTACAACCCCGCGGAATACCTCGGCGCGCTCGACTCGCTCGGCACTATTTCACAGGGGAAGATTGCAGACCTCGTTCTGCTCGACGGGGACCCGCTCGTCGACATCCGCAACACGCGTCGCATTTCAGCGGTGATAGCGAATGGCCGACTGTTCGATGCCGCCGCGCGGGCGAGGGTTCGAAGCCCTTCACCCGCTCTCCCGAGCGTCAGGCCCCGGCCGCTTCGTGCCGGGGCCTTTTTTTCTGGCGCCGCGATGAGCGACGAGGACGGTATGGCGTCCGAGCCCGTGGCGTGGCGCAGGATGCCGGAGGCGCCACCCGCGACGCCGCGGATCGCGTTGATCCTCTCCGGCGGGGGCGCGCGCGGCGCGTACGAAGCGGGTGTCCTCGCGTTCCTGATCGCGGACCTGCCGAAGCGGCTCGGCTTCGTGCCGTCCTTCGACATCGTCAGCGGGGCCTCGGTCGGCGCGATCCACGCGGCCTATTGGATGGCGACGCTGCAGGAGGACGCCGCGACGCGTGTCGCGCGTCTGGTGACGACCTGGGACTCGATGTCGCTCGAGCGAGTCTATCGCCTGAGCCTCGGGGACTTGCTCCGCATCCCGAGCCGACTTTTTAGCTTTCCGTTCACGACCGGCGCCGCCGGCGGCAGCGCGAAGCGGTTGCCGAACCGGATCCCGGGGCTGCTCGACACGAGCGCGCTCGAGGCGATGGTCCTCCAGCAGATCCCGTGGCGCCAGCTGCGAAGCAACCTGCGCGCATCGCGCGGCGTGCTCTGCGTCTCGTGCACCGAGATCGCGTCCGGGCGGAGCGTCGTATTTGTCGACGGCGCGCGCGTCAGCTTGCAACCCTGGGACTACGACCCGTACGTTGTGGCGCGCCACGCGCGCGTCGGCGCCTCCCATATCCTCGCGTCGGCGGCGATCCCGCTCTTCTTTCCCGCGGTGCGGATCGGCCGGCACTTCTACTGCGACGGCGGGCTGCGTTTGAATACGCCGCTCGCTCCGGCGCTCCGGCTCGGCGCAGACCGGCTACTGGTGGTGCCGCTTCGCCATCCGCCCGACCGGGAAGACGATGCGGTGCCGAGCGCGCGCGAGACCGCGTATGGGAACCCGGCCTACCTCGCGGGCAAGATCCTCGATGCGATGCTCCTCGACCACGTCGACTACGATCTGCAGCGCATGCGTCTCATGAACGCGCTGCTGCTCGGCGGCGAACGAGCGTTCGGCCCCGAGTTCCTCCCGCGCATCAACGAGATCATCCGGGCGACGCGCGGCTCCGACTACCGGGTGGTGCGCGACTGCGTCATCCGCCCCTCGGAGGACTTGGGTAGGATGGCCGGTCGGTGCTACGCGGCGCGGTCGCGGTCGCTCCGTCCCGCGCGCTTGGTCGCTGACCTCGTGATGCGCTCGGCGGTGCACGGCGTGCCCGAAGGCGAGGCCGACCTGCTCTCCTACGTCCTCTTCGACGGCAGCTATACGCGCGAGCTCTTTGCGCTCGGCCGGAGCGACGCCGCGCGCCAGGTGGACGAGATCGCGCACGTCTTTCTTCCCTGACCCTGCTACTTCCCGACGGGCGCCTTCCCGTCAGGCGCTACGGGCGAGCTCGTCGACCATCGCGGCGATGGCGGCGCATCCGCCGTCCCAGAACTCCGCCGCGCCGAGATCGAATCCGAGTCGTCCGGCTAGCTCGGCGGGCGACGCGCTGCCGCCAGCGGCGAGCAGCTCGAGGTACACTGGCACGAACGCCGGGCCGTCCTGCTTGTACCGTTGGAAGAGCGCCAGGGTGAGCAGCTCCCCGAACGCGTAGGAGTAACAATAGAAGCGGCTGTGGATGAAGTGCGGGATGTAGCTCCAGCCCGTTCGGTACATCGGGTCGACGTCGACGCTGTCGCCGAAGAGGTCGCGCTGCTCGCCCATCCAGAGCTCGCACAGCTCGTCGTGGTCGACGCGATGGTCCTTCCGGGCCGCGTGGGCCGCCATCTCGAAACGGGTGAGGGCGTGCTGACGGAACACCGTGCCGTACATTTCGTCGAGGGTCTCGACGAGGATGCGGCGGCGGGCGCTGGCATCGGTCGTGCCAGCGAGCAGGTGGTCGGTGACCAGCATCTCGGCGAAGACCGACGCGGTCTCCGCCAGCACGAGCGGCGGCTCGTAGTGGAGGAGCCGCTGTCGCCGCGCGAGCGAATAGTGGATCGCGTGGCCGAGCTCGTGCGCGAGCGTCGCGACGTCGCGGCCGGTCTCGGTGTACGTCGAGAGCACGTACGGCGCATGGGTCGGAGCGAGGGCGGCGCAAAACGCGCCGGATCGCTTCCGGGGCCGGATCTCCGCGTCGACGTGCGCGCGGTCGAGAAGGTCGCGGGCGACGGCCGCGATCCCGGGATCGAAGCGCGCGAACGCCTCCAGGACGATCGCGCGACCCTCCTGCCACGGAATCGCCGGACCCGCGGCGTCGGTCGGCGCGTAGACGTCGGCGATCCCGAGTCGCGGCATGCCGAGGAGGCGGGCCTTCAGGCGCAGGAAGCGCTGGATGACAGGACGGTGGCGCGCAACGGCGTCCATCATCGTCGCAACCACGGCGGGAGCAATCTCATTGGAAAGGTGCGTCGGGTCCGTGACGTCCCGGTGGCCGCGCATCTCGCAATCAATACGATGATCGAGGAGCAGCGCGTTCATGATCGCCGTGAGCGGCACCCGCGCCGCGGCATAGGGCTCGAGCAATGCGGTCAAGGCCGCTCGCCGCGCGGTCGGATCGGGATGATGCAAGCGCGCCATCACCTCCCCTTCGGTGAGCTCCTCGTTGTCGATGCGGAAGTGGAAGGATCCGGCGAGCTCGTCGTAGAGCTGCACGAACGCTGTCCGGCCGCCGAGGTCCTTTCGGGCGAGGATGCGTTCTTCCGGCTCGCTCAGGACGTGCGGCCGAAACCGGCGGAGCTGGGTCAGGAAGTGGGAGTAGGCGGCGAGGGCGTCGTCGGCGATCAGTGCCTCCGCACGCGCGTCGTCGAGGGCGAGCAGTTCGAGCTCGAAGAACACGAGCTCGGTGCGGAGCTCGGTGTGCGCCTCGGTCGTGCGCTGCTCGAGCGCGAGAGCTACCGGGTCTTGGGTGTCGGATGCCGCCAGCAGCGCGGCATAGAAGCCCGGCCGTAGCCCGAGCTCCTGGAGGCGCTCGTACTCCTCGAGCGCCTGCCGGACCTCGGCTGCGGTGAGCGCTGCGATTCGGCCACGCCAGGCGGCGACGAACGCCGTCGCGCTTGCGCGGGCCGCCGCCAGATCGTGATCGATCGCGGGATCGTCGGGCGCGACATAGAGCTCGCGGAGATCCCAGCGGACGCCGGCGGCGGTGTGACCGTCGGCGCGCGTTGCATCGTGAGAGGTGCGCGTCGCCATGGGAGCCAGCAGTAGCAGCGGGCTGGCAATGCCGCGAGCGCTGTGGTTTGGTCGCGCGCCCATGCGATGCGAGCGCACGCGACGAGGAAGAAAAACGGGGCGGAGGGCCCCCTTTTCCCTCCGCCCCACTCGCGCCCATTCCATTGAAGGTCTGGTTGCGAGAGATCGTGCGGCAGCTCCGCCGCGCGCACCGGACCCTAGATCAGTGCGTGCAACGCGACAATTCCCTATGCAGGGGAGAGACGGCGGAAAAAAGGGGGTGCTTTTCTCACCCCGTCGGGTGACGTCGTTCGCCATTGCCAGCGCGTGCGCCACGCTGTTCATCGGAGTTGGGACCACCCCGGCGCGCGCAGCACGCGTATGTGAGCTACCCGCCACGTTTTCTCTCGCGGCGGAGGAGCGCGGCCTGCTCGGACCGGCAGCCGCGGGCTTGGTCGTGGTGGGCTCCCCCGCACGCGGCTCGGGTTTGCAGGCGGGCGATGTCATCCGCCAAGCGAACGGGCGCCGGACGGTCGGCTGCGCCGATCTCGAGGAAACCGCCGCCGAAGCGATGGCAAAGGGACTGCTGTTGCTGCTCGCGGCCGAGCGTGACGGCCGTCTCGTCGCGGGGGCGTTCGGGCAAGCCGGCGCCGCTGCCCCGGTCGTGGACGCTGCCCGACAGCCGGCAGCACCTACGGGCGCTGCGCGCTCCGAGACGGCCGCAGAGTCCGCCCGCGAGGAACGCGCGATTGCTCCACCCGCGCTCCCGACCGCGGCGCCGACTCCGGTCGCGGTCCGCGAGGCAACCTTGCCGCCGCGCGCGGACGCGTCCGCCGAGCTTGCGGCGAAGACCGTTGCCGCGGCGGCCGTGCTCGGCACCGTCGACGAGGCCGCCCGGTTCGCCGTGCCGTTGCAGGCCTATGAGCGTCGGCTCGACGATGCGAAGAACGCGATCGCCGCCCTCCGCATCGAGGGTGAGGGCAGCGCGGCGGTGCGCGCCATCATCGCGGAAGCCGTCGGGTACCACGAGACCGCGCGCGACATCCGCCGCTACAAGGCGGCAGAGCTCGCCGACGCGCGCGTCGACCAGCGCGGCGCGGGAGGGCAGTCGCTGCCCTACTTCTCGGACTCGGACGTCCCGCGCTGGGTCGCGCGGTATCCGTTCCTGAGCGAAAGCCTGCAGCAAGCGCCGCGTACGACGCACATGCTGTTGCCAGGCGAGATGGCAGGGCGCTGGAATCCCGACCAGGCTGCCGAGTTGCTGTGGGAGCGTGCGGCCCACGCGGCGACGCGACTCGCCGCGTGGGGTGCGGCCAAGTGACGACGCACGAATCGACGTTCCAGGCGGCCCGGTCCGGCTGGCATACTCGTCGACGATGCGGAGGCTCGTTGCGATTCTAGGGCTCGTGCTCGTCTCGGTGGTCGTCCACGCCGGCGAGCAACCGCGGTTTCGGCACGGCGATCCGCGCACGGACCTCTTCGTCGACGTTCCGCTCGAGTACGACACGAGCGTGAAGTTCCTGTTCGGCGGTTCGCATCACGCAGTGCCCGGAGTCGCGACGATCAACCGGGCGCCGTATTTCTGCCGGCCGCACCAGCTGAGCTTCCAGAAGCGCGCGCCGTTCGTCGAGCACCTGAGCGTGAAGCACGGGCTCAGCGACCGGGAGATCCCGGGGATGGTGATGGTCGACGACAATCAAGTCCGCTACGTCGGCGACTAGAAGCACCGTCCCGGTCGTGGAATAGCGTCGGGGTGCCCGCCACCCTCCGTTCGCTCGCGGACGAGATCGTCGCGTGCCGAGCGTGTCCGCGTCTCGTCGCGCACCGCGAGGAGATCGCCCGCGTCAAACGGCGGCAGTTCCGCGCCGACGACTACTGGGGGCGGCCCTTGCCCGGCTTCGGCGACCAGCGCGCGCGCCTCCTGATCGTCGGGCTCGCGCCGGCCGCGCACGGGGGCAACCGGACGGGCCGCATGTTCACGGGTGACGACAGCGGGCACTGGCTCATGCGGGCGATGTACGGCGCCGGCTTCGCGTCGCGTCCGACCTCCGACCACAAGGACGACGGCCTTCGCTTACGAGACGCGTGGATCACGGCGGCGGCGCGTTGCGCGCCGCCCGACAACAAGCCGACGGTCGACGAGCTCGCGCGCTGCCGTCCGTTTCTCCTTCGCGAGCGCGTGCTGCTGCGATGCGTGAAGGTGATCGTGGCGCTCGGCCAGATCGGGTTCGCGACCGTGCTCGCGAGCGAACGCATCCGCGGCGTTCCGTTGCCACGCCCGCTGCCGCGCTTTTCGCACGGTGGAGAGACGACGGTCGGATCGATCGTGCTGCTGGCCTCGTACCATCCGAGCCGGCAGAACACGCAGACCGGGAAGCTCACGGCGCCGATGCTGACCGCGATCTTCGATCGCGCTCGGGTGCTCGTGGAGGGGAGAGGGTGAAACGCTCGGCGCGCGGTCACCGCCGCCGCGTCAGGCCGGGGGGGGGCAGGGCGACGCGCTACGGCGGCGCACGGCGCCGAGCCACAGCAGGAGGAGGGTCGAAAGGGTGAGCGCACCCGCGGGGAAGCGGGCGGCGGGCTCGAGATAGGCAACGAGCGTGAGGAGCGTGGCGCCCGCGGCGAGCGGAAGATCGTGAGCGGGGGAGGGG
>JANNPN010000420.1:0-6768 GCA_031400185.1 Polyangiaceae bacterium | reverse complement strand
CGCGCCGCCAGTCGCTGCGCCCGAAGAGGTTGCGACATCCGCCGTCGATGATGCGGCCGCTGCGTCGTCGCCGGACGCGGCGACCCAGCCTGCCTCGACGGCGGCGAAATCCTCCGACGCCACCACCTGGCCCGCGGCGCGGGGGCTCCGGCCCCAGCCGGTCAGCACGTCGGGATGCGGCGCTCTCATCGGCGGGAGAGTACTCGCCAGGGTCCGAACCGGGCAACCTCGCCGTAGTGGGCGACCACGAACTGGCCGACATCACTATCGAAGCCAGGACGATGTCACGTTCTGGAAGATCCAGTCGACGCCGTCGCACGCCTCGACGGCCGACATGGTGGCGTGCCGCCAGTCGTACGCGCATCCGCTGAGCCCGAGCTCGCGGGCACGGTGATGGATGGGCGAGCGGTGGTTGTACCACCAGGGCTCCACCCGGTAGAGCGTCGGCGCCGCCTCGTTGATGAACGCGATCGTGTTCCGGAGCGAGCGCTCCGTCTCTCCGGGGAACCCGGCGATGAACGAGGCGAACGTCAGGATGCCGTTCCGCTCGAGCGCGGCGATCCCGCGCCGGTATTGGTCGACGGTCGAGGCCTTGTCCATGTTGGCGAGCACGCCGGGATCCCCCGACTCGATGCCGAGGAAGACGCCGGCGCAGCCGCTCTCGCGCATCAGCTCGACCGTGTCGGCCGCCTTGATCGACCCGCAGCGCAGGTACGAGAACCAGCGCAAGCCGAACCGGCGGCGGATCATCATCGCACAGAGCTCGCGGAAGCGCTCCTCGGGAACGTTGAAGGTGTCGTCGACGAAGACGACGTTCGCGACGCCGCGCGCGTGCAGTGCGGCGAGCTCCCGTTCGACGACGGGGACCGACGCGAGCGCGAGCTTGCCGGCGCGGATCGGGTAGTCGCAAAAGCTGCAGTGGTAGGCGCAGCTCCGCGCCGTCCGGGTCTGCACCGACCGTCCGAGGAGCGGCGCGGGCACGCGGGCCCAGTCGATCGCGCACTCGTCCAGGCGATTCTCCTCGCGGCGCGCGACGGTGAACGTGATCGCATTCCCCGTCCGCACGAAGAGATTCGGCACGGCGCCGAGGTCGGCGCCGGCGCGGACCGCCCGGACGAGCGCGAGCAGCGTCTCCTCGCCCTCCGCTTCGTGCACGTAGACGTCGGCGCCGACGGCGCGGAGCGTCGCGTCGAAGGCGGCGCGGTCGAGGTCGTGGAAGAGATTCTGCACGAGCGGACCGCCGACGACGACGAGCGCACCCGGTGCGTGGCGCTTCACGAGCCTGGCGAGGTCGCCGACCCCCGATGCGTCCTCGTAGAACGTGGTCGTGATCGCGACGACCGCCGGGCCGCCGTCGCCCGTCAGCACGGCGCGCAACTCGTCGCGCTCGGCCGACACGAGGCCGATCACCTCGACCGCGCAGCCGCGCGCGCCGAGATACGAGGCGAGGTACAGGGCGGCGAGGTTGGTCACCTCGCCGACGTGGTAGAAGGGCCGCGTCGGGCGGGTGCGCCAGCGCGGCGTCCGGCCGACGACGTGGTTCAACACGTCCATGTAGGTCGTCGGCACGCCGTCGATCGGCACCTGGTTGCGGAGGAACGTGCGATGCTCGACGGCGCCGGGGTCGGCGCTCGCGAGTCGCGCAAAGAGGTGCGGGGTGTCGTCGTCGTATCCGAGGACGAGACAATCGAGAGCCGGCGGCATCGCGACGCGGACTCTAGCGACGGGCCGCGCCGAGCCGCAACTCGCCGCCACGGAGGGCGTCGCGATTGACTCGCGCTTCGCCGCCCGCGTATCAACCCGACACCAAAGGAGGCTTCCGATGAAGAGCAAGAAGGGCACGACACCGTCCACCGTGGTCAAGAAGCGCGTCACCAAGGACCTGAAGCCCGCGAGCGCGAGCAGCCGGAAGGTGCGGGGCGGTCTCCGCAGGACCAACGATCCCTGCGAGGATGGCTCGCTCATTCCCTGACGACCCTTTCGACACGCTGAGAGCGCCCGTCCGGCGCTGGCTCGAGCGCGAGCAGACCGTCAACGAGCGCCTCGGGTTCGACGGCCCGACGGAGCGGATCAATCTCAGGTTCGACACCGTCGCGCCCCGGTATCGGCCGGAGCGCCGGCCGGTGTGGCCGCAGGCGGTGGTGTGGCTTCCCGCCGGCGCGGTGCGGACCTACGGTCCGCTCCTCGCCGAGGTACGCGCCGCGTTCGGACGCCGACTGCCGCCCGGACGGGCGCCGCTCTTCCTGCACCCGCAAGCGCCGCGCGCGCATCGCCGCGCGCGCGACCGTCACGGCTCGGAGCGGCTTGCTGACGTGCAGGCGACCCCGACGGCGTCGTACCGCACGGTCGTCGCGTGGCGGGGCCGGCGCGAGCCCGTCCTGCTCAAGCTCTCGCTCGGCGCCAAAGTGAGCGGCGTGCGCCGGTCGCTCAGCGAGTACTATCTCGTCACCGGCATCGTCGTGTCCCGCCTCCTCGACGGCATTCCGCGCGCCACGCGCCGCCGTCTCGGGCTCGACTGGTTTCCGGAGCCGGCCGGGCTCGTCGAGAAGGAGAGCGGGACCGGATGGCTCCTCCGGCGCTTGCCGCGCATGCTCACCGGGCCGCGCGCCCGCGAGCTCGTGCCCGTCTTCTCGCTGATCGCGCCGCGCGGCGAGCGGCCGCCCTTGCTGGTGGAGGCGATGCGCCGGAGCGGGCTCCGCCCCGAGCGCTTCGTCGTCGAGCGCCTCCTCCGCCCCTACGTGCGCGTGCTCGCGCACCTGCTCTTCGAGGAAGGGATCCAGCTGCAGGGCCACCCCCAGAACGTGCTGGTCGAGGTCGACGGCGAGCGCGGGCGCGGTCCCCGACTGACCGGCCGCATCGTGCTCCGCGATCTGACCGACTCCTCCGTGAACGTCGCGCTCCGGGTCGCGAAGGGACGCCCGCTTCCGACCTTCGGCGACGGGTTCCTGCCGCGCGACACCCCGTTTCCGATCTGCCGCAGCCTCACCGATTGTCGCGGCCACCGCGGGCGCGGCTGGCCGCTGCCGGCCCGCGACACCGTCGAGCGCCATGGTCTCGGCGCCTTCGTGTGGTCGGTGAACACGGTCGTGGCGCGCCACGTCGCGCGCTACGACGCGGCGGCGGTCGAGCGCGGCTATCTCGCGCTCTGGCAGGCGCACGCCCGCGCGGCGCTCGCCGTCGAGCCGCGCATCTACGAGCGGCCGCGCGGCCTCGCGACCGACGAAGCGATCGCGCACTTCCTGGCGCACGTCGATTGGACGCGCCTCGGCGGCGTCGGCGGCGCCACGCTCCCGTCCGCCGTGGAGCCGCTGCCGATCGCCGGACCGACGCGCCGGCGGCGCGGCCCCCACTACCAGCGCGTCACCTGTGCCTGGGGCGACCTCTACATCGACGACGGCTGCCCGGCGTTTCTCCGCCCAGCATTCTGAGCGTCGGGCTTGCGCCGTCGATACGCGCTTGCTCTAGTCCCGCCGCCCCCCTTTTCGAACAGACGCACCGGAGGAGACGATGCCGACCAAGAGCAAGAAGACCGCGAAGAAGTCGGGCAGCAAGCTCAAGGATCTCGCGCCGCGGAAGGCGGTGAAGGGCGGGATCATCAAGCGCGCCGATCCGTGCGAGGGGGGCGAGACCCGGCGGAGGTAGTGCCGCACCCGTCGACGGTCCTCCGCCGGCTGAACGACACCTTCGGGCTCGATCTCATGGAGATGGGCCCGCGACAACTCGCCGACCATCTCCTCGGCGTGTACCGGATCCTGACCCGGTGGGGCTGCGCCGAGGTCGTGCGCGCGGCCGGCCTCTGCCACAGCCTCTACGAGAACGCCCCCGGCTACTGGCGCGTGACGCCGAGCCGCACGAATCGCCGACTGCTCGCCGCGATCATCGGCGCGCGGGCCGAGGCGATCGTCTACCTCTTTCCTTCCCTACGCCTGCAGCGCTGGGAACGGGTCCGTCTCGCGGCTGGCGTTCCCGTCTTCTCCGACGCCGTCTCGGGCCGCCGTCTCCGGCTGTCGCGGCGGACGCTGCAAGCGCTCTCGTTCCTCCGGCTCGCGAACTTCGTCGAGCAGCTGGCCGAGCGCGATCCGGCGGCGCGGCGGCGCATCGCGCGGAGCCCGCAGCATCGCGTCGCCCGCGCGCTCCTGCCGGCGCCGTCGTGGCGCGCGTACGAGCACGACGTCGCGGCGGGTCCGGCGTACCGGCCGGAGCGGAACGGCGAGGTCGACCCCTGGTCCTCGCTCGACGGGCTCCTGGCGCCGACGTCAGGCGGACGTTTCCGTCGCGTCTTCTGGGGCCGCGCGCCCTGGCATGGCGGCGCGACCGCCGATCGATCCTGGCCGGAGCTCGTCGCGCGCCACCTCTTCCTCGCCATCGCCGAGGGCGCCTTCCGCCGTCGCCAACTGAACGTCTTCGCGCCGTCCGGGCGTCTCGTCACGGAGCCGCGCGGCCGGAGCGCCGCGGCGCGGCGCCGTTGCGGGCGGCGCCTCCTCGCGCGACTCTTCGGGGACGGGCTGCACTGTCAGATCCGCCGCGTCGACGCGATCGACGACAAGATCGCCACGGTCGGCGCGATGCTCGGCGCGGCGCTCGGGCGCCGCGTCACCTGCAACGCGTACTTCACGCCACCCGGTTCTCAGACACTGGCGCTCCACTGGGACGCGCACGACGTCCTCGTCGTCCAGCTCCGCGGGGCGAAGCACTGGACGCTCGTGCAGCCGCGTCTCGCGCCCTTTCGTCCGTACCGTTACGGGGCCGCGTCGAGCGCCCTGCTGCACGGGCGCCGCCGGCGGCGACTCCGCATGACGCCGGGTGATCGTCTCTATCTGCCGCGCGGCCTCGCGCACGAGGCGCAGGCGGCAGAGACGTGCTCGCTGCACCTCACGTTCGGGCTCTATCCGCGCGCGCCCGCGCGCCGCGCGCATGCGCCTGCCGGCCGGCGCTGAGCTGCTCCCCCGGTCGGACGCCGATCAGGAGGCGGGCGGGCTGGCGCTCGCGGGTTCGCGCCGGCACGATGAAGGCGATGGCCATGAGTCGCCGCGCGCTCCTGCGCCTCGTCGCCGCCGTCACGGCCTCCGTCACCAGCCTCGGGTCGCGGGTCTCGGCCGCCTGCACCGTGACGCCGCGTACGACCGGCGGCCCGTTCTGGGTCGACGCGCGGCTCCGGCGCTCGGACATTCGCGCCGACCCGAGCGACGGCACCATCCGTCCGGGCGTTCCGCTGCGCCTCGCGATCGCGGTCCAGCGGGCCGACGCCTCCTGCGCGCCGGCGGCGGGGCTCTGGGTCGACGTGTGGCATTGCGACGCCGCCGGCCGGTACTCCGACGAGGCGGCGAACGGGACGGCAGGGCGGAAGTTCCTGCGCGGCGCGCAGGTGACGGACGCGGCCGGGACGGTGCGTTTCGTGACGATCTTTCCCGGGTGGTACCCAGGGCGGACGGTGCATGTCCACGTGCGGGTGCGCGCGTTCACCGATTCCGCCGCGCCGGTCACCCGCGCCTCTGGTTCGACGCCGAGCGTCTCCAGCGCGCCCGCACGTGGTTCCAGTCCCATCCCTTTAACCCGCCGACGCACGAAGACAGCGCCGCCGGCTACGCCGACGTCGCGCTCCACGGCCTGCTCAGCGACAACGCGACCGGCTCGTGCACGACGGCGATCAACTGGGCGCTGTCGCGGCTCGGCGACGTGCACGACACGGGCGGCGTCGCGTGCGACCCCTGCCGGTGGACCGGCGAGCAGCTCATCCTCGTCTACGACTGGTGCTACGCCCACCTGACGCCGCCGCAGCGCAACACGTACGTGAACGCCATGAGCACCGGCCTCCTCGCGTGGAGTCAGAACCCGTGGGGCGGGCCGGCGATGTACCAGAACAACTACTACTGGGGCTATCTGCGAAACGAGCTCGAGTGGTCGATCACGGCGTACGACGAGGATCCGGTGTGGGCGGAGAACATGCTGGACTGGGTCTTCGACGAGCGGCTGGCGAACGGCTTCGATCCGTCGACCGCGCCCGGCGGCAACAGCCGCGGCGGCGTCGCGTACGAGGGCTCCGAGTATGGTCTCGTCGTGGGCACGTATCCACTGGTGCCGTTCGTGACGGCGAGCCTGCTCGGCCGCAACCTCTATGAGGAGACGCCCTTCTGGCGCGAGCTCGTCTACAGCACCATCCACATGACGACGCCCGCGCCGACGACGATCCCGGGCGTGCCCGGCACCGGCTACACCATCTTTCCATTCAGCGACGACGAGGCCTGGAACGAACGCTTTCAGGCCCATCTCCACTACTATCCCGACTTCATGAGCACGATGGCCAACCACTGGCCGACGGACGACGTCGGACGGCACGCGCGCCAGTGGCTGAACATGGTCGGGACCTCGCCATGGCGTCAGTTCCAGGCCGTCGACGTGCCGAACACGCCCCTCTCCTTCAGCACACTGCCGCTCGACTTCTGGGCCTCGGGTCCGCGCTATCTCTTCGGCCGGAACACGTGGGGTGCGAGCTCGACCGTGTTCATGCTCCAGCTCGGCGACGCGGCCGAGACCACCATCGGCCACCAGCACGGCGACTACGGCACCTTCCAGATCTGGCGCGGCGGACGCTTCCTGTCACGCGAGACGGCGTCGTACTCCGGGGCGGGATCGACGGAGGTGGCCGGCTACGCAGGCGCGGGCTCGGTCGATGGGGCGCTCGGCATCGCGCACAACACCGTGCTCGTGAACGGCGCGAACCCCGGGCCGCAATATGCGGGACCTTCCGCGATCGTAGAGCGCCTCGAG
>JANNPN010000377.1:0-18381 GCA_031400185.1 Polyangiaceae bacterium | reverse complement strand
GCCGGCTCACCTCCGCCACCGACCCCACCAACGCCACCAAGACTCTCAGCCGCAGCGGCACGAACGAGGATCACACGGTCACGGTCACCACTGCACTCGGCCGGACGAGCACCTATCGCGCGGCCCGCCTGAGCAACGGCGACGTGCGCCTGACGAGTACCGATCCGTCCGGCGCAGAAGCTTCGGCATTGATCGGTCAAGACGGGCGCAGCACGGTGACCGATACGAACGGCACGACGTTGCGCGTGGAGCTCGGACCCGATCCGCGCTGGGGAATGCGTGCCCCCATACCGAGCAGTGTGATCGTGACGACGCCGAGCGGTCTCACGCAGACCGTCACGAGGCAACGCACGGTCACGCTCGCGAGTCCCGACGCTCTCCTGAACGTCGGCTTGCTGACGGACGCGGTGACCGTCAACGGTCGCGCGGCGTCCGTCGCCTTCGTCGGGGCCACCCGCACGCTGACGACGACGTCGCCGACGGGCCGCCAGAACCGAGCCGTATTCGACGACCGCGCCCGACTGATCGAAGCGCAGCTCGGCAATCTCGAACCAACCGACATCGGCTACGATGCGCAGGGGCGGTTGGCCACCATCGCGACGGGCCCCGTGGGAAATCGGCGCCTCACCACGCTTGGATACGGATCCGATGGCTTCTTGAACAGTGTCACCAACCCGCTCAGTCGCACCTTCTCCTTGGACAAGGATACGGCGGGCCGGTCGACGTCGGTGTCGCTGCCGTCGGGCGCGGCGCTCGGGCTCACCTACGACGCCAACGGCTACGTCGACTCCGTCACGCCACCCGGACAGCCGAGCCATGGGTTCGGCTACAGCGCGCGAAGTGAAGTCATCTCCTACACCGCGCCCGTCGTCGGGAGCGAGAATCGCGAGACGCTCGTCACCTACGACGCCGACCGGCAGGCGACCGAGCTCGAGCGTCCCGACGGAACGACGAACTCATTCGGCTACGACGCCAGCGGCCGGCTGAATCTGCTCGACCTCGCCACCCACGAACGCACATTCGCCTACGACGCCGCCGATCGGATCCTCTCGGTCAGCACGAGCGAGGCGGTCGGTCTGGCGTACACGTACGACGGTGGGCTCGCGACGAGCGTGACCTGGAGCGGCCCCGTCACCGGCAGCGTCAGCCGCACCCATGACGGCGATTTCCGTATCGCCTCGCTCCGCGTCAACGGCGCCAATCCCATCGCCATCCAATACGACGCCGACGGCCTCGCCGCGCAGGTAGGAAGCCTCGCGTTCACGCGGCAGGCGCAGACCGGACTGCCGACCGGCAGCACGGTCGGCCAGCTCAGCGATACGATCGGCTACGACGGCTTCGGCATCCCCACCACGTATGCAGCGAGCCACAACGGCAGCGCGGTATATGCCGCGACCTTCACGCGCGACGCGGGCAACCGTCTCACGAGCAGGAGCGAGACGATCGGCGGCACCACGCACGTGTTCGGCTACACGTACGACGTGGACGGCCGGCTGACCGAGGTGCGCGAGGACGGCGTGCTCACCGCGACGTACACGTACGATGCAAACGGCAACCGCCTCGTCTTCGACGATGGCGGCGGGACGACCACCGGGAGCTACGACGCGCGGGACAGGCTGGTCACCTACGGACCGGCGACCTACGCCCATTCTCCCAACGGCGACCTGCTGAGCAAAACCGTCGGGGGCCAGGTCACGACCTACGACTATGACGGCGAGAGCAGTCTGACGGGTGTGACGTTGGCGAACGGCACCCGTGTCGACTACCTGCTCGACGGCCGCGGCCGGCGCGTGGGCAAGAAAGTGAACGGGGTGTTGGTCCAGGGGCTGCTCTACCAAGACATCCTACGGCCGATCGCCGAGCTCGACGGGGCCGGCACCATCGTCAGTCGTTTCGTGTACGCCGACAACCGCAACGTACCGGCCTACATGGTCAAGGGGGGCGCCACGTACCGCATCATCACCGACCACCTCGGCAGTCCCCGCCTGATCGTCGACGTCGCGAGCGGCCAGGTCATCCAGCAGATGGACTACGACGAATTCGGCGTCGTCGTCGACAGCAACCCTGGTTTTCAACCGTTCGGTCTCGGCGGCGGATTGTACGACTCGCAGACTGGGCTCGTGCACTTCGGGGCGCGTGAATACGATCCGGAAACCGGGCGCTGGACGACGAAGGATCCGGGCGGCTTCTCGGGCGGGCCGAACCTCTACGCCTACGTCTTGAACGACCCGATCAATCTCGTCGATCCGCTCGGCAACAGCCCGAGAGGGGTGCTCAATGCGCCTCCATATCAGGTGGCGTCCCCGGCGAATCCCAACGTGCCTCGGCCTGCTGCACCCGCTCCCGCGCCGCGGCCTGCCCCCGCACCGCCACCGGCGGCGCCGGCGGGACCACCACCGACCCTTCGAAGAGCACCGGTCCCGGTCTACCGCGTCCCGGTCGCGCCGCCGGCGACGGGGACGTTCATCGACCCCACCCCCAAAAAATGTCCACCCGGGCCGGCTTCACTCCGCGTGCGGGGGCATGCAGCTCTGCTCGCGTTCGAGGTTGGGTTCGGAATCGGCACCGCCATCAATGAGGCGACCGGAGCCAGCAACGTCGCGGCCGATACCGGTCAGAACGTCAAAGAAGCCTTGGTCGACGACGGTGTGCCTGAGTGGCTGTCCGAGGTGGGTGGCTTCGCGGGGACGTTCGCAGTCGTGAATGGTGGACCGCTCGGGATCATTCTCACCGAATTCCTCGATTGACGACTGAGGGGGGCGCCGCTCAGCGCGGCGCCAAGAGTCCCGACGGTCGGAACACGGCATCCAGATCGCCGCGTCCCCAGCGCCGGGGCGGCCGAATGACGATCCCGGCCGCCTTCAGGTGGGCGCTCGCCGTCTCCCGGCGCACGCCCGTCGCCGCTTCAATGCGCCGGAGCGACCATCCGAGGCGCCCCAGCCCAATTACCTGCTCGCGTTTGTCGTGGCTCAAGACGTTGGTCATCCCGGCGGTGGGCACGGGCCCAACCGCCGCTGTCAACGTCTCGATGCCGGCCGCTTCGTTGGCCGGTTTTCAGGTGTCGATCATTGGCGGGTTTTGGGTGTTCCTATCAACCTCCGAGAGGCAGACCATGCGCGAGGCGGTCCGAAAGGAATCCCGAGCAGGGGCTCTCTGAGCAGGGCGTGCCCTCACCGCTGTGGCGAACGGCAGTTCAGGAGCGCACGTCCGATAAGAGACGATACGTCAACGGGCCGGAGCCAAAACGCCGCTAAAGATGACTATCAACTCCGCGCCGCACACCTTGCAACCTCACCCACGGTTTGTAGTCACCAGTGTGGGCGGAACACCGATCGCTCAGAACTGAAACCGCGTCACGAAACCATGATCGGCCATGTCCCGGTACTGCTCGTGGGTGATGGCCGTATTCGTCGTGGTGTTGGTTCCGAACATGAAGTTGTTGGCATCGTCGACGTGCCGCAGGCCGAGGAAATGCCCGAGCTCGTGGGCAACGGTCCTACCCACGGCCTGCCGGCCTGACGCCGAGGAGAAATCCCGGCCCACGCGCCGGATGATGTAGCCGGACTCATCGCCGCCTTTGTTCATGGGACCATCGACCGGCGAAAAGCCGGTCACGGTCGCCGCGCAGGCGGGACCGGAAAGCGTCTCGACGATCCAGACGTCCAACCAATCCGTGGGCGAGCTCCAACCGTCTCGCAGGTCGTTGGCCTCGTTGCTGCCCGAGGTGCAGTCGCTGGCCTTGTTGTCGTTCATAACCAGATCGCGAAACCTATTCCAGTCGGGCTCCGTCGACGGGATCTCGAAGATCTGCGTCTCGGAGATGTAAAGACTCTGCTGCTCCAAGATCGCGCTCCCTTCGGTTTCGACGATGTCCTGAAACGTGATCATGTCGTCCCAGGAGATATTGCCCACGAAGTTGAGCGCGAGACGGATTTGCGCCATCGCCGCCCAGACGTTCCAGTCCGTGATGTCCCCAGCCGAGGTCCCAATCGTGAAGTCCATTCGGACATCGCCGAAGCCTTCGAACACGTCGTAGATGTCCGAGCCGGAGCCGGACCAGGTGTAGATGTAAATGTTCCGAGTCGAATTCGCCGGAATGTCCACCGTCCCGATGGTGAAGGAAAACGTTTGGACGTCCTGGCCGCCATCCGTCACACGGCACGTGACGTTCGGACCGACCGTCACGGTGTATGGAAATCCATTGGCGATTTCGCAGCGCGCGTAGCAGTAGAATCGATCCTCGGAGCCGTTGTAGTGCGCCGGGCCTTCTCCATTGGTGCTGGTCGTCTGCGGGTACACGAGCATGGAAATGGGATTGGTCGGAAGGGCGAAGAGCTCCGCCTCGACGTGCGCAGCCCCACCTTCCGCTTCGTAGAGCGTGGCCGCCACGTGGATGCTCCCGGTCGCCTTGGAGCAGAACCCCTTCACGACCTTCACGCCCGCTTTCAGCTCCTCGTCGGTGACGAGGAGCCGAAGCCGTCGGACCGGTGCCATTGGCATCTTCACGTCGAGCTGCAGCAACGCAGCGGTGTCGCCCTCGAGCGACCGGAACCGGACACGGAGAGCGAACTCGACTCCCTTCCACACCGGGCCGTCTTCCGTCGCGACCTCGAACAGCACCGGGGATGCGGGGGCACCCGGGACCCACACCGGGCCTTCCCCGCCGTCGCAGGGCCGGACCGGAAGCGGACGGCCCGGAACGAGGCTCCGCGGATCCAGATCCAGGATGAATTCGTGGTCGTCCATCCTCCACGCAGGGATCGAAGGGATCTGGCGCGAGGATGCGGTGACGTAGCGGAGACGAACCGACGAGCCACCCTTCCCGACCTGCCGATACGACGCACCGACCGGTGGCTGAACTCGTACGATCTTCCGTTGGTTCTCCTCGCTGACGAGGTCGCGCCCGCCGTGCGCGCCGTGTCCACGCGGACCGCTTCCGGAGCAGTCGATGAGAAGTTGGGGTGCGGTGCCTCGGTGCCTGCCGATCGCGCGGGCACGGCTGGACACGAGTGGACGAGAGTCCTTCTTCCGCTGATCGGCCGCGCGCGACGCAGCGGCGACCGACGGAGCACCGCGCACGGAAGCGAGATGGCGCAGCACCTCGACGTCCGTCTCGCCGGCGGCGTGTTGCGACAATAGCTCCCGATCCTGTGCCTCGTCGCTCGGTCCGAGCGCGCGGACCGCGGTCTTCCGCACCACCGGATGCGGATCCTGGAGCATGTCGAGGAGCGTGGGCCGCGCGACTTCGGCTCCCAGCCGGCGTAGCGCGAGCCCGGCCTGGCTACGGACGTCCGCGCTTTCGAAGGGGCTGGTTGCCAGTCCTGCCAATACTTCGCGTGCCTCCTCCAACTCGAGGGCGCCGAGATAGGCAACGGCGCCGGTACGGAGCGTCGCCTCGAACGGCCCGGCACCCTCTTTCACCATCGCCAGGAGGGCGGCTCGCAGTTGCGGACGATACTTCACCACGTCCCGCGTCGAGAGCCCGAAATCCTCCACGTCCTTCAATTGGAAACCCTCGAAACGCAGCAACGCGCTCTCGATCAACAGGCGGGCGGCGATTCCGGGATGCTCCATCAGGACGAATTCGTCCGAAGGAGGATACGCATGGGCGGGCGCGCGACGACGTTTCTCGTCGTAGTTGGTTCGGAAGCGTTCGCCCTGGGATGGCCTGTCTTCGTTCTTCATCGTGGTGCCCTCCGGAGTGCGTCGGGCTCTACCACGTACAGGCAACGTCAGGTCAGCGCTGCACTGCAAAAGCCTGTTCCAAATCGGGTCACCGACTCTCGGCCGCGTCGCCCGCCACGTGCGCCGTTCCGCCCGGTCGATGTCGTCGACGGGGTGACGTCATGTGACCCAGAGGTGGAGTCCGGAGCACTACGCAAACACGCGCGTTAGATCGAGC
This sequence comes from Polyangiaceae bacterium, assembly GCA_031400185.1. Lineage (GTDB taxonomy): Bacteria > Desulfobacterota > Binatia > UTPRO1 > UTPRO1 > UTPRO1. Next base: position 12,479 of record JANNPN010000377.1, on the reverse strand, counting down.
GCGGAAACCCGGAAGCTTCGTCGGCGAGATGAACGCCCCACGTTCGTCGCTGAGATCCGCGACGCGCTCCAGCTCGGAACTGTGGCAAACGGCAGTAGCGGTCCGAACGTCCGATAGCGGGATTTCTGTCAACCAACTCGAGCGAAGACGCCGCTGAAGTTTCCTATCAACAGTTTCCTATCAACAGTTTCCTATCAACTCGGTTCTGGATGCCCCGGTTCGTGATCCTCCCCGAGGCTTCATGGTGTCTCATCGGATGCGCCGCCCGACGCTTCGTCGACGCGTTGCCGAAGCACACGAAGCAGCGGCAACAACGCCGAGAGCACCGTCAACTTCTTCTCGGGTTGGCACTGACGTTCGCGTTCGGCGTCGTCGAATGTCGGCCCCTGTGCTGTGAGCGCCGTGTCGCGTTCAGCACGAACATTGGGACGCGAGGCTGACCGCCAGCTGCTCATCGCGCACCACCCCACTGGGAATCGCGCCCGCCTCGAAGGTCAGCGATACGACGGTCGAGCACCGAAAGTTGACACCGTTCCCGGTGACGCCACACCATGGCGGCTATGACGATCTGCCTGCCGCGCGAGCTCGAGCTACTCGTCGAGAAGAAGCTCAAGAGAGCGGCCTGTACCCCACGGCGCGCGAGGTCATCCGCGAAGGCCTCCGCCTGCTGGATGAACGCCATCGCCTGTACGACGCCAGGCTCGCGGATCTCAAGAAGGAGATCCGAAAGGGTCTCGCGAGCGGACGTACCACGGCCTTTTCTTCCGCAGCGCTCAAGAAGAAGGTACGCCACGCCAAACATCGGTAGGCAGAACGCCCAACCGTCGTGCTACAACAAGCGCCATCGGAGGTGACCGTCGTGACGTTCCCGCGCATTACCGTGGATCCGAAGCAGATGGGCGGCGTCCCGTGTATCCGCGGACTGCGGATCCCGGTGGCGACCGTCGTCGGCATGGTGGCCGATGGGATGCCGGAAGCCGAGATCTTGGGGGCGTATCCCGATCTCGAAGCAGGGGACGTCCACGAGGCGCTCCGGTTCGCCGCCGAGGCCGTCCGTGAACGCGAGCTCCCGCTCGCGCGGTGAAGTTCCTCGTCGACAACGCCCTCTCGCCCTTGGTGAAGGACGGCCTGCGGCAGGCGGGTCACGACGCCACCCATGTGCGCGACTACGGTATGCAGGCGTCGGTGGACGATGAAATCATGGCAAGGGCGGCCGCCGAGGATCGGGTTGTCGTCTCGGCAGACACCGACTTCGGTACCCTGCTGGCGTTGAGAAGTGAGACACGCCCTCCGTCATTTTGTTTCGACGCGGAGGCGATCGACGCCACAAGGTGCAGGCAAAGCTCCTGCTCGCCAATCTCCCCGCGATCGAGGACGCGTTGTTGCGGGGCAGCGTCGTCGTCCTGGAGCAGGCGCGCGTTCGGATTCGTGAGCTCCCGATCCGGGGCGAGCAGTAGCGGCAGATTACATGGGCCGACCGCATAGCGGATGCAGAGCGCGGACGTCATAGCGCGCCCCCGCCCTCACCCGACCGGGAACCGTTCCCGCTTTGAGGATCGGTTTCGCGGTTTTTCGAGGGATTTTGAGCACCGACTTCAACGAGATCGTCATCCGTCGAAGTCGTGTAAGTCGCTATCCAGTCAGAGGAATCATTCGATGAGGAAGTCGCCCATTGCCCTGTTCGATTCCCCCTGGGACCACTTTGTAAGCCTCTGACTACCCGTAGCTTTCGTCCCCGAGCCGAGCCTGGAGAGGTGAAGGTTGCCACGGGGTTCCCGGTTCGATGTTGTCGTTGGGCGCCATCCCGATCGCGTCCATGAGCGGCGCGAGCCGCGGTCGGAGATGAAGCGGCCGTAGCTGTTCTCGATCATCGCGGCTCGTCGCGCGACTTGGTGATCGAGATCGTGCCGCGCTCGAGATCGACGTCGCGCCGATGCCGGCGTCTTCGTCCGGAACTACTCGAGGATCCGCGCTCCTCGGGCATGAAGGGATCCGGCTTCTCGCGGAGCGTCTTCTGCCAGCGGAGGCCCGTGGAGGGGGATCGCCGATGACGCCCCTCCTCTTCCAGCTCCTTGCGCGTGTCTTCGTTGGAAGAGAGCCCGAGAATGCTGTTCGAAAGGACGAACGGCGGAGTCGTCTGGACCTTCGCGGGCGCGGGGCTTCCGGCGCAGCGCCGAGTGTGGCGCGTCGAGCCTGACGGCACGGCTGAGCTGGGATCAGAGCGTAGCCGCCACGCGCCTTTGCTCCTGATACTCCGGGAGCGAAATGAGTCGCTGGGCGCGCGGGTCCCAGAGCATGTACGTCAACGCGTGGCGAACGTGGCGCAACCTCAGGCGGGTCACGTCTGCGAAGCGTCCTTCGTGCTCGGCGTGACATCCGGCCAGGCGATAATTCGGAATTTGGGCCGATAGATGATGGATGTGATGGTAGCCGATGCTGGCGGTGAACCAATTGAGCCAGTTCGGCAACACCAGAAAGCTCGTTCCGTGAATAGCGCCAAGATCGCGGTCCCAGCGTTGGGTGTCGCTGGCATAGGCGTGCTCGAAGTTGTGCTGGACGGCAAACAACAAGATCCCCGCACCACCGGCAAGCGACACGCTGATGACGTAGATGGAAAAAAAGCGCGTCGGACCGACGCCCCAGCACATCAATGCCCACACACTCAGAAGGACGACGTTGTTCCAGAACATGTGGCGGTACTCTCGTCCGGACTGCCAGTAGCGGGTTTTGAAACTGGCGGCGTGCGACCGCATCGATCGACCCGGCTGCGCCACGCGTCGTGCCATGATGTGACCCGCGAGGCCGATACTGCCCATGAGCCAGGTGAAGCGCGGATTGAAGATCAGGTACACGAAGCCGACGAACGGAGCAGCCGCAATCTGACACTTGAGCCGATACAGGCGCTGCTCCATGTTCGTCATTGCCGCATACTCGTCCACCGACGGCGTCGCGTAGGGCCCGCGATACACCTCCCAATTGCCGTTGTTGGTGTGGTGGTACTCGTGATGCTTCGACCACACGTACTGGGGCATCCCGGTTACGACGCCGAGCACGAAGCCAAAAGCGCGATTGAGGCGTTGGGTGCGAAACAAGCTGCGGTGGCCGCAGTCGTGCATCAGTGCGAAGGCGCGGAGGGTGAATAGAGCGATCACCCCGATGGCAGCGGCGGTGTGCCAGAGCGAAACGGTGACGCTCCAGACGGCAACCCCCCACGCGAGCGCGAGCCCCACCAAAGTCGTCAGGACTTGCCTCAGTCCTTTGACGTCCTCGGCCCGGGCATACCGGCGATTGATGTCGCGCTTCAGGTCCTTCATTCGTCGCAGCGACGACCAGGGCGTGGCCCCGTAGTTGTACGCTCTCTTCGTGGCGTTCGAATGACTGGGTTACCACACGTCGCAGAACGGCGCGCTACGCACCCCGGTTCACTACGGTGAGGGGCCGCTCCGGCGCGAGGTGCTGTCGGGCGTCTCGGCGCGCGTCGCCCCGGGAGAGATCGTCATCGTCACGGGTCCATCGGGCTCGGGGAAGAGCACCCTCCTCACCTTGATCGGGGCTCTGCGGGCGCCGCAGCGCGGCCGGATCCGCGTACTCGGCGAGGAGCTCGCCGGCGCGTCGCCGCGCACGCTGGTGCGTCTCCGTCGCCGGATCGGTTTCGTGTTTCAATCCCACCATCTCCTCGAACCGCTCTCCGCGCGGGAGAACGTCGAGATGGCTTTGTTGCTCTCGGAGCCACGGCCGGCTGGCGGCGAGCGCCGTCGCCGGGCCCACGAGGCGCTCGCCGCCGTCGGCCTCGCAGAACATGCCGAGGCGCTGCCGGCGCGGCTCTCGGCGGGGCAGCGGCAGCGCGTGGCGCTGGCGCGTGCGCTCGCGACCGCGCCCGAGCTGCTGCTCGCCGACGAGCCGACGGCCTCGCTCGACAAGCGTGCCGGGCGGGACGCCGTCGAGCTCGTGCAGCGATTGGCACGCGAGCGCGGGTGTGCCGTCGTCCTCGTTACCCACGATCCCCGGATTCTGGACATTGCCGATCGCCTCTTGCGGCTCGAGGACGGCGGGCTCGTCGGCCTCGCCGAGCCCGAGCGAGCGCGCAGCCCTCGTCTATCGGCATTCCGCATGACGTCCGTGGCAGCGCACGAGGAAGCACCGGCATGACACACGATCCGCGCGAGCGGCCCGCGTTGCCCGCTGGACGTGCCTTCGTGGTGATGCTGCGAGCCGACTACGATCCGCGGCGTGAAGACGTGCGGGGCCGGGTCGAGCACGTCCGCTCCGGTCGGACCACGCACTTCGCCTCGCTCGCCGAGCTGCTCGACTTCCTCGTCCGCCTCACAACGAGTGACGGCGAGTGCGCCTGACGACGGTGCGCGCGCCGTGGGACCTCGACGGCTGACGTTTCCTATCGACACGAGCTGACCTTCCTCGCCAAGGTCGGCGCGTCGTGCGGTCAGAACAAGGCGTTGTTGACGCAGATCCGCGCCCCGGTACTCGGGAAGAAGTACGTGATGGCCATGCAGAGCTCGTCGGTCGCGACATTGCTCCCGGCGGTGATGGTGCGGCCCGTCGGATTCACGTAGTCGCATTGGTAGGTGAGCTGATTCAGGGAGAGGAACGGGGGTTGGTTGAACAACACCGTCCCCGGGTGCGCGAAGCTCGAGCTCTCGAACAAGATCGGGTTCACGACCCCGTCCCGGCGGCTGGAAACGCTCCCTCTCGACCATCGCGTCCCCTGCGGATGCAGAGCCGGTGCGTGGCCGCTCGCCGACTTCGTGGCGCGCGACGCCGTGTGCAAGCTGCCATGCCATTCCGCACTAGGCTTGCCCGTTGGAGCTGCGATGCTTCTTCGATGGAGGCGACGGGGACACGGCGCCGCGTAGCGGAGCACGCGGTTGCAAGTCTCGAGGTGGTGCTGCCGTGCGTCAGTGGGATCTACGGCGCGCTGGTGTTGCTGTATCTCGTCGCGCCGCCGCTGACGCCGGCATGGCCCTATGTCGTGTCGTCGTTCGCGGGGGCCGTCGCACAACTGGTGCTGGCGTGGTGCGTGCACCGCGTGCCGATCCGATTCATCCACATCATCGGCCTGCTGGGAGCGCTCGTCGGCGTCGCGCACGCGCTGTGCTTCGTCGCGGGCACCGGAGACCCGTCCCAGACCGTCGTTCTCGTCATGGTGTTGCTCGGCAGCGCCTTCGGGATGCTCGTGTACTGGACGGCGTTGGTGACCGTCGGCACCGGCCTGCTTGCCTGGGCGATCCTCGCCTGGGACTTTCCCGCGCCTGCATTGGCGCACTGGGGCGTCAACCTCGTCGGGGCCGCCACTCTCGCGATGGTGATCTCGACGGCACGGATACGAGCGCTCTGGCGCCAGATCGCGCTCGACGAGGAGTTGCGCGCCAGCGAGGAGCGTCATCGTCAGGTCGTCGACACCGCCCTCGACGCGGTGATCACCGTCGATACCGACAACGTCATCCTGGGCTGGAATCCGGAGGCGGAGCGCGTCTTCGGCTGGCGACGCGACGAGATCCTGCACCAACCGCTCGCGCTGAGCCTGCTGGCGCCCGGCGACCGCACCAACTACGCGCACGGCGTCCGGGACTTCCTCGCGACGGGTGAGAGCCCGTTCTTCAATCGCCTGATCGAGGTAACGGCCGTGACGCGCGAGGGATGTGAGTTTGCGGCGGAGATGACCATGGTGCCGATCCGCCGCGGAGACACCTTCGTCTTCACGGGGTTCCTCCGCGACATCACCTCCCGCAAGCGCGCGGCGGACGAGCTGCGTCTCGCCAAAGACGCCGCCGAGGAGGGGGCGCAGGTGAAGGCCGACTTCCTCGCCACCATGAGCCATGAGATCCGAACCCCGCTGAACGGCATCTTCGGCATGACCGAGCTCGCGCTCGACACCACCGACGACGACGAGCGCCGGGAGTTTCTGCTACGAGCCCGCGCCTGCGCCTCATCCCTGATGAGCATCCTGAACGACGTGCTCGACTTCTCGCGCATCGACGCCGGCCATCTGGATCTCGAACGCATCGAGTTCGATCCGCGCGACGTCGTCGACGGCGTGCTCGACACGCTGGGGTTGGAGGCCGAGCGCAAAACGCTCGAGCTGATCGGCCGCGTCGACGAGCGGCTCCCGACGACCCTGATCGGCGACCCCGGCCGACTGCGGCAGATTCTGATCAATCTCGGAGCCAACGCGCTCAAGTTCACGGAGCGGGGCGAGGTGGTGATGCGCCTGAGTCTCGATTCGGCGGATGAGGAGTCCGACCCGTCGTCGATGGTGCTGCACGGCCACGTGCGCGATACCGGCATCGGCATCAATCCCGAGCAGCAGGGCCGGATCTTCGAGTCCTTCACCCAGGCCGACTCCTCGACGACCCGTCGCTTCGGCGGCACCGGGCTCGGTCTCGCGATCTCGCAGCGATTGGTCGCGCTCATGCACGGCACGATCGGCGTGCAGAGCACACCGGGATGCGGCAGCACCTTCTCGTTCGCGGTCCGCGTCGGCGTCGGGAACACAGCGATGCCGATGCTCCCGAATCCCGCCGCGGGACTGCGCATCCTGGTCGTGAGCAGGAACGCGACGGGCGCCGCTCACCTCGAGCGCAGTGTACGAGAGTGCGGCTGCGTCCCCATCCTTGCGCCGACGCCGGCGAGTGCCGCGCTGCTCTTGCGCCGCAACACGCCGCCATTCGACGCGATTCTCGTCGACCTCCCGGCCGGCAACCCGACCCCCGAGCTCGGGAGTCTCGACCCCCTCGAGAGACGCGGGATTCCGCTCATCGTTCTGGCGTCGAGCGGGGTCCGAAGCCGGCTGCAGCACGGCGTCCGCCCGACGACGGTGTTGGCCAAACCGCTGAAGACGCGAGCACTGTCCGCAGCCCTCGCCGCGCTCCCGCATGAAGCACCGCAACGGCTCGATACGATGCGTATCGGGGCCTAGTGCACCGCCGTCGACATAGCGTCATCCGGCCAACGAGCCCGCAGGACCGCACACAGCCGGCGAGCACGCCGCCAGACATTCCCATCGACGTCAGCCGTGACACTCCGCGGATGGCGCGCCGCGCTCTGGGTTCTCACGCATGGCTTCTCCTTTTGATGAGGCGGCGGCTTACGACGGCCTGCGGCCCTCTGCTGCATGCGCCAGAATGGCTCAACCACCGGACACCGGGTTATCGCGGAATTGACGGTGCGGGTGCACGCCTCTACGCTCCTCCAGCGCCGCACCGCGCACCGTCGAGAGGTTCACCGAATCCAGGAGGCTCCCGTGCCGCTGTCAAATCGCTGTGGGGCTGGTCAGTATCATCGGTACCGCATCCGCGCGCGGCACGCCGTCGTGACGCTCGCAACGGTCATCCGCGTTGCCGTCGGGCTCACGTTCCCTTCGTTCGCCGCGGCGGAAGCGACGTGCTCGTCGACGGAAGCGATCGCGTGCGGCGACGTCAAGGCGGGAAACGTCGGTGCGGTGGGCCAGACCGATTGCTTCGAGTTCACCGGCGAGGCTGGCGAGGTCGTGAGCGTCCTCGCGAGATCGCCGAACGCGGCCATCCAGGCGTGCGCGCAGCTGCGCGACTCCGCGGGCGCAGTGATGGGCCAGGACGCCTGCGGCCAGCCGGCGACGTTCACGCTGCCTGCGTCGGGCACGTACTCGCTGCGCCTCTTCGACCGGTCGAACGACGAAACCGGGAGCTACGCGGTGCAGCTCCAGGTGCTCTCGGCGACCCCCTCGAGCTGCCCCGCGGCGCTCCCGTGCGGCGCTTCGGAAAGCGGCGTGGTTGCGTCGGTCGTCCAAAGCAACACGTACCGATTCGTTGCCGGGGAAGCCGGCGAGGTCGTGAGCATCACGGCCACCGACACGACGGCGCCCTTCGAAGCGTGCTGGCAGCTCTACGGCGCCGACGGAAGCCCGATCGGCACGCTCCAGTGCAACCACGACGTGCGTACGCTTCCGAGCGCCGGACCCTACACCATTCGCGTATTCGACCTCGCGAACGACGAAACCGGCACGTATGGGATCGACGTCAACGTGGTGTCCGCGACAGCCGCGAGCTGTCCGGAGACGACGCTGGCGTGCGGCGAGACGCATGGCGGCGGCATTGCAGCTATCGGCGACAACGACGTGTACTGGTTCACGACGACGTCGCGGAACGAGGTCGTCGACATCACGACCGCCACGACGTCCGGCACGATGAACACGTGCTGGCAGCTATACGCCGCGGACGGCACGGCGGTGGGCGGCATCGTCTGCGGACACAAGGAGCGGGTGATCGCGACACCCGGCACGTACGTGCTGCGCGTTTTCGATCTCACGTACGATGGTGCCGGCACGTACGAGGTCTCCGCGAAGACCTCGCCGGCGTGCCCCGCGACACCGACACCCACACCCACACCGACCTCGGCGCCGACCCCGAGCAGCGAACCGACGCCCGGCGCGAGCGATGGCGACGACACGCCGACCCCCGCCTCGAGCCCGTCGGACGGCGGCAGCCCGGGCGGGGAAACGCCGACCCCTGGCGGCGGAGACCCGACCGCGACGCCGAACGGCGCGGCGACGGCCACGGCTCCGACGAGCACCGGCCCGACCGCCGGGCCGGGCGGAGGTCCGACGCCCCAAGGCACGCCGTCGGTCCAAGCCCTGGAATCGATCCTCGACGACTTTCTCTGCTACGGCGCGAAGCTGACACGCGGCGGCCCGCCGTTCACGCCGGCTCTCGGAATGCGGCTCAGCGACCCGCTGGAGTCCATGCGCTTCGACGTCCGGAAGCCGACACTGCTCTGCGCGCCCGCCGATCGGGACGGGAGCGGCATCACGGATCCGGCGACGAGCCTCGAACGCTATCGTCTCCAGCGCGAGCGCCGCGCGCCGCGCTTCCACCGCAGCACGCGGCAGGTCGCGACCTCGCTCGGCACCCTGTCGCTCGACACGATCAAACCCGACCAGCTGCTCATGCCGACCCAGAGCGCACTCGCCCAGCCGATGGCACCCAACGCGACCCATCAGGTCGATCGCTACAAGTGCTACAAAGTCCGCGTCACTCGGAAGACGCCGAAGCTCCCGTACGATCTTCAGGTCACGGTGACCGACGTCCTGTCGAGCCCAGGCCGGCGATTCAAAGTGAAGCCGCCGACCCGCCTCTGCCTCGCGATCAACGACGACCCCGTACGCCTTCACAATCCGGCCGGCCACCTGCTCTGCTACCCCGTGAAGCTCATCCGCGGAGAGCCGAAGCACCCGAAGCAGCGCGGCCTCCAGCTCGCGAACGACCTCGGTCCGACGCACGTCGACACGTCGCGCGAGTCGGAGCTCTGCCTGCCGGCCGTGTTCGCGCACGGCGATTGAGCATCGAGGCGGCGCCGCTCTCGAGCGCGACGCCGCCAGTTTTCACCAGCCGGACGGCAGGGCTCGAGAAACTCGACTTCTGTTGAGCCGCGACCCCTTGCCGCCCGGGAGCGGCGTCCATCGCTCCCGACGTGCCGACGTACGCGCGAAAGCCTTCAGGTTCATGCCTGGTGTGAGCGCCCACGAAATGAACGTGTGGCGCGCGGCGTAAGCTTCGGCCGGCGGATGCCGAGCTGCTTCACCACCGAGAACCACGATTTCTTCGGTCACCACGTCGTCGTCACTGGCCCGCCCTCGGGATTCCGGAAGAAATGGGTGGCGCCGTGCGACAGCTGCTCGACCGTGCGCAGCACGTCGACGACATTCAGAAAGAGCGGGATCGCCAAGGTGCCGCATGCGCGGGCCCACTCCCGGCGCGCCCCGCTACGGCGCGACCAGCGGCCGCAACGCCTCCGCCGCGCTCGCGGCGATGGTCCGATAGCCGGCCGGTGAAGGATGGCACCAAGTCCTTTGACGGTACGTGGCACCGTCTCCGGTCGTGACGTTGTGGAACGTCAGCGCGCGGCGTTGCGCGGGTGTCGCAGCCGCAATCGCCACCAGACCGGACGTCTGATCCTGATCGTCGACCGGGATGAAAACGACGACGCCATGCAGCCCGCGCCGCTCGCTCCACTCCATGAATCGCCGATAGAGCGCGCGAAGATTCTGCCGAACGGCAGGAACGCGGTGCAGAAAGTCATAGTGCGGGCGGCCCGCGGCTTCGGTCACCTGCGTGATCGCCGGTATCCAGAACGACGGCAAGACGATCATTCTGAAAACGCTTGCCGAATACGGAAACGACGTCCGCGGCCGCCGCCAGTAGTCCGCGTCATATGCCGCGCGTGCCGCGCCCGTGAATGCATCGAGGTCTCGAAAGGGCTGCGTGCCGATGATGTCGTGAAATCGTCCATCGGCGACGAACGGCTTCAGCCCGAAGCCTCGCCCGGTCGGCCGCTGCAGCAACGGGCGAAAGCTGTTGAGCATGCGCGCCGTATCGTCATAGAGGATCGACAGGACGGCGAGCCGCGCGCGCGGGAAACGTTCGATCTGCTGCTCCAGCTTGAGCAACGCCTGATCCGGACCGTAACCCGACACGCCGAGATTGGCGGTCGGCACCCTCAGAATGCGTTCGAGCTCCGCCGGGTAGGTGTCCTCATCGTCGACCGCGTTGCCGGCCGTGTAGGAATCGCCCGCGACCAGGACGACGGCGTCCCGGGAGTCGCTCCCGCCGTGGATCCGGTTTCGATCAGCGCTGAAGGTCGAGACGACCTCTTCACCGGCACAGTTTCTTTCCCGTATGGTCGCCGAGGCGGGATTGTCCCAGCCGAGCAGATTGCTGGCTGTCGCCTGCGCACGCTCGAAATCGGCAGGGTTGAGCGCGTCCAGGAACTCCTCACGCTGGTCGAACAGATCCGCGCGCAGGCGCGTGACCGCGAAGCTCGCACACTCCACGCCGAAGAGCGCAACGCCAGCGAGGGTTGCCCAGAATAGCGCGTGCCTGATCCGCAAGTTTGCCGTTACGATGCGGCTTCTTCCCCGGGAGACATCAGGCAAGCTCGCTCAGCCCCGTCTCGACACGCGCCATCTCGATTTGGAGCTCCCCGAACAGCGCCGCCGCTCCCATGAGATCGTGCTGGTGCCCCATAAGCGCGAGGCGCCGCGCTTGGTCGCCGGCTCGATGCGCGGCGAGGACGCCGACGGACCCCGCCATCGAGTGAGCGGCGTGCTCCAGCGCGCTCGCATCGCCGCGAACGATGGCGTTCCCAATGGACGTCAAAAGCTCGTGCGACGCCCGCAGGTACATTTGCGTGAGCTCGTGCACCAGGTCCGCGTTGCCGCCAGAGAACTCGAGAAGCCCAGTGAAGTCGAAGGAAGACTCCGGCGGCGTAGTGACCTCGGTGCCGTCGCCCGCCACGCTCGCGGTCGTGCCCGCCGCGGTGATGGCATCGGCCACCGCCTTCGCGACCAGATCTTCGAGCACGGCGAACATGGTCGCCGGCTTGATCGGCTTCGACACGTAGGCGTCCATCCCCGATTCCAGGCAGCGCTCGCGATCGCCGGTCATCGCGTTCGCGGTCATGGCGATGATCGGAACGTGGCCGCCAGTCGATCGTTCACGCTCGCGAATTGCGGCGGTGGCCTCGAGTCCGTCCATCTCGGGCATCTGCACATCCATCAGGACCGCGTCGAAGCGCTGGGAGCCGGTGGCGGCGAGTGCTTCGCGACCCGTGACCGCGAGCGCCACCGTGTGCCCACGCCTTTCGAGTAAGCGGAGGGCGAGCTGCTGGTTGATCGGATTGTCCTCGGCCAGGAGCACCGAGAGGCGGCGTCCCGTCGTCACTGAGACCGTCGCCCGCGGGGTGGTTGGGTTGCGGGGATGGCCGGGCTCCTCGAGCGCCATGACGATCGCGAGGAGCTCCGACTGCGTGATCGGCTTGGTTACGTGCGGGATCCCGGCCCGCTCGCCTCTGCGGTGAGGTGCGCACACCGGACGCCCGCCGTTCACCATCAGGACGATCGCATCCGTCAGCGTAGGGTCCGAGCGCAACCGTTCGAGGAACGTCAGATCGTCCGAGTCCGGCACCGAGTCGTCGACCATCGTCAAGCCGTAGGGTGTCCCCGCATCGCGCGCGCTGCGCAGCAATTCCAGCGCGAGTGCCGCGCTGGGGACGCTCGTCGGCGTCATGGCCCATCCAGTGAACATCTCCTCCAACATCCGGCAATTCACCGCGTTGTCGTCCACGATCAAAACCCGGGTCCCGCGAAGCGCCAGCGGCTCGATGCGCATCCGCGGTTGCAGCGTCACCGGCGCATTGGCGAGCAGGACGGTGAAATGAAACGTACTGCCGATTCCCACGGTGCTGTCCACCCACATGCGTCCACCCATGAGGGCGGCGAGCTTGGCGGAGATCGCGAGGCCGAGGCCCGTCCCGCCGTACTTGCGCGTCGTCGAGCTGTCCGCTTGCTCGAAGGAGTTGAAGATCGCGGCGCGACGGTGCTCGGGTACCCCGATCCCCGTATCGGAAACCGCGAAATCCAGCCGCACGCCGTCGAAGCTCTGCGACTCGCACACGGCCTGGACGCTGATGTCGCCGTGCTCGGTGAACTT
>JANNPN010000350.1:0-17852 GCA_031400185.1 Polyangiaceae bacterium | reverse complement strand
TCGTGATCCCGGCGTTCATGATCTCCGAGCTCAAGACCGCCTTCACCATCAGCTTCATGGTCTACATCCCGTTCCTCGTGCTCGACATGGTGGTCGCGTCGATCCTGACGTCGATGGGCATGATCACGCTCCCGCCGGTGCTGATCTCGCCCATCGACGTCAGGATCGACGCGACCACCATGTCGAGCACGAGGAACGGGATGTAGACCATGAAGCTGATGGTGAAGGCGGTCTTGAGCTCGGAGATCATGAACGCCGGGATCACGACCTCGGGCGGCACGTCGGCGGGCGTTTCCGGACGCTCGTGGCCCGAGACACCGAGGAAGAGCGCCAGGTCCTTCTCGCGCGTCTGCCGCAGCATGAACGCGCGGAGCGGCTGGAACCCGCGCTCGAGCGTGTCCATCGCCGCGACGTCGTCCTTCAAGTACGGCTGGACGGCGTGCTCGTTCACCTCCCGGATGGTCGGCATCATCACGAAGAACGTGAGGAACAGCGCGAGCGCCACGATCACCTGGTTCGGCGGCATCTGCTGCGTCCCGACCGCTTGGCGCATGAACGCCAGGACGATCACGATGCGCACGAACGCGGTCACGCCGATCATGATCGCGGGCGCGAACGAGAGCAGTGTGAAGAGCAGCATCAGCTGCAGGCTCGTCGAGAGCCCGTCGCTACTGCTCCCGCCGATCTCCAGCGACATCGCGGGGGCCGCGGCGACCGCGGCCGGCGAGCACGCGACGAGCGCGGCCGCCAGCGCGGCGATCCGGGTCCGGGACAGGGTCATCCGTTCACCGCCGTCGGCAGCGTCGTCACCGTGCCGAGCGCGGTCGGCCTCGATTCGGTCGGGAGCGCGCTCAAGAACGAGATCGCCTCGTCGGTGAGACCGAGGAGGAAACGCTGGGTCTCGACCTCGACGACCGCGACCGACTTCTTGCCGCCGAGGGAGCGCATGGCCACGACTTTTATCGGATTCACGGCGGCCGGCAGGAGGCCGCGGTGCTTGAGCCACCAGTGCATCGCGCTCGCGACGGCCGTCACCAGCACGACCGCGGCGACCGCGGGCCACGCGATGTCGGGCGAACCGGCGGTCATTTCAAACGCTCGACGCGTTCGGACTGGCTCACGATCTCGGTGAGGCGGACGCCGAATTTCTCGTTCACCATCACGGCCTCGCCGCGCGCGACCGGGCGCCCGTTGATGAGGACGTCGAGCGGCTCGCCCGCGAGCTTCGCGAGCTCGATCACCGACCCCGCCGTGAGGGACAGCAGCTGCCGAACGGGCATCCGCACCCGGCCGAGCTCGACGCTCACGCCGAGCGGCACGTCGAGGATGAGCTCCAAGTTGCCGGGGTCGGCGGCCGGTTGGGTCACGATCTGTCCTTCGTCTGCCATCGCTGCTCCTTCGTTGTCGCGGCCGTCAGGCGGCTTTCGCGATCACCCGCACGGCGTTGTTGCCCCGGCTGACTCCGGGAAGGCCGGTCATGAGCGGGATGCCTTCGATGCTGACGCCGAGGGGCTCGTCGGCGCGCGCGCCGATCGTGAGGAGGTCGCCCACCTTGAGCTTCAGGATCTCGCGCGCGGTGAGCTCGACGGTACCGAGCTCGACCGACATCGTGAGCTCCGTCGCCTCGATCGCCGCCGAGAGCGCGCCGAGCCAGACCGCGTCGGGCCCGCGCTCCGCCGCCTCGGGCTCGCCGAGCTTTGCGCGGATCGGCTCGAGCATCGCAAATGGGATCGCGATGGCGAGCGCGCTCGGGCCGGTGCCGAGGTCGCACTGGAACGGCAGCACGAGGATCTGGTCGGTGGGGCTGCAGATCGCGAGCGAGATCGGGTTGGTCTCCGAGCGTCCGAGGGCGCACTCGATCGCGTGCAGCGGGGCGAGCGCTGCGGTGAAGTCGGCGAGCGCCTGGGCCACCACGCGCTGCACCGTCTGCATCTCGATCGCGGAGCACTCGCGGCGCACGCCGCTCACCGGCACGCGTCCCGCCCCGCCGAACACCTTGTCGACGAGGCCGTAGGCGAGGTTCGACGACACCACGACGATCGCGTGTCCGCGGAGCGGCGCCATCGTGAAGAGGTGGACGTTGGCCGGCGTTTCCAGCCGATTGCGGAAGGTGGCGAACTTGAGCATCTCGAGCGGCTTCGCCTCGACCTCGGGCGGCGTTCCGAGCACGCTCGCGAGCGAGAGCTTCAGCCGGCGGACGAGACGCTCGCGCACCAGGTCCAGCGCCTGGAACCGGCGCGAAACGATGCGCTCATCGGCCAGAAGGTCGTAGTACTGGGTCGCGCCCGGCTCGACGACCTTCTCCTCGGTCGGCACGTCGCCGTCGGCGAGGCCGCGCAGCAATGCGCTGACTTCGTCCTGGGAGAGTGTTTCGCTCATGGGATCGATCCTTCGGGCGAGCGCTCCGTCACTGGACGATGAACTCGGTGAAGTAGACGGCTTTCGCGAGATCGCGGTCGAGCACCTGATTGACGCGCGCGATGATCTCCTCGCGGAGCTGCTGCTTCCCTTCGGGTGTGCGGATGTCGTCGAAGGTCTTGCTGGTGAAGAGCGTGAGCAGCAGGTCGCGCGTCTGCGGCAGCCGCGCTTGCATGGTCGGCGGCACCTCGGCGGTGCCGAAGTCGATCTGGAAGGTCGCCTTCAGGTAGCGGCGACCGCCGTCGTCGGCGAGGTTCGCGATGAACGGCTCGAACTCGAGGATGCCGCCCGGCTTTCCGCCGTGACCGCCGCCCTCCTCCTTCTCGCCGTGCCCGCCGCCGTGCCCGGTCTCCTCTTCGACCGCCGCCGTCGCTTCGCCGTGCTTCGGCGCGCCGCCCGCGAACGGCCCGATCCCGAGGTACCAGAGCGCGACGACCGCACCCGCGACCAACACTACCCCGCTCCCGATCATGGGAACGAGCTTGGACTTCTTCTTGCCGGCTTCGGCTTCGTCGGCCGACTTTGCAGCCTCTTCGGACATGCACGCTCCTTGCGAGTGGCGATCGGACCCGCGGAACGCACCGGGGGTCGCGGACCGAAATTGCAAGGCCCATGCCCCGTCGGCGTGTCAGGTCGGCTGCCACGCCCATCGCGAAAGAGCGCGCCGAATCGAGGGTTTTCGGGGAGGTGCTCGGAAGGCTCGGGCCGAGGGGGCCCTGGAGGTCAGATTTCTGGCGAGAGCACTGTCGGAGAAACGGCTGCGGCGAGGAGGCGGGCGGGCGCGGATGAAGCGCCGCGCCCGCCCGGTGAGACGCGTCGACTACCGGACGATATTGATGAGATCGTTCAGCAGCGTGTCGCTGGACGTGATGACGCGGGCGTTGGCCTGGAAGCTCCGCTGGGTCGAGATCAGATCGATGAACTCCTGCGCGATGGCGACGTTCGAGAGCTCGACGGCGCCCGCCACGATGCTGCCGAGGCCGCCCGACTCGGGCGTCCCGATCGCGGGCGAGCCGGAATCGACCGACTCGCGGTACATGCTGTTGCCGAGCGGCTGGAGCGCATCGGGCGCGGTGAAGCGCGCGAGCGCCAGCTGGAAGAGCGGGCGCGTCTGCCCATTGTCGAAGACACCGGTCACGATGCCCGCCTCGCTGAACTCGAGCGAGAGCAGCTGGCCGGCGCCGAAGCCGTTCTGCGACTGGAACCCGACCGCCGACGGTCCGGCGAACTGGGTGATGCCGTCGATGCCCTCCCCGGGGTTCGCGATCGGATCGGGATTCGGCGTGCCGAAGTTCACGGCGATCGTCTGCGCGGACGCGCCGGTGAACGTGACGGTGACGGGCGCGTTCTCCGTCAGGGTGTTGAGCGAGCCGTCCTCGTTGAACTGCAACGAGCCGCTGCCGATGGGAGGCGCCAACGTGCCCGGCGTCCCGCCGACGTCGCCCGCGTCGACGCCGACGTTGTAGTCCCACGTGTTGGCTCCGGTGCGCGTGAAGAACAGGTTCAACGTGTGCTTCGCGCCGAGGGAGTCGAACACGTTGATCGAGGTCGTGAAGTTCGAGGTCGCATAGGCGCTGTCGAACGACGTGGCGTCGAAGCCGCCGGCGATGAGCTCGGAATCGGCGCGCAGGTTCGACTTCAACGAGATGGACGTCGTGGGCACCGGTTGGCTGCTCGCACCCGTCACCGTGATGTTGGTCGGGGCGCCGACGGGAGACTCGAGATCGTTCAGCGCGAAGCCCTGGACGGGCAGCCCCTGGTTGGTGACGAGCTTGCCGTCCGAGTCGAGCCGGAAGTTGCCGGCACGCGTGAACAGGTTGCCGTCGCCCGTCGCGACCACGAAGAATCCATTGCCCTCGATCGCGAGGTCGGTCGGCCGGCCCGTGCTCTCGATGTTGCCCTGCGTGAACGAGGCACTGATGCGGCCGATCCGGGTACCGAGACCGATCTTGCCGGCGCTGCCACCGCCGCCCTGGGCCGAAAGGAGGTCGGAGAAGTCCGTACGGCTGCCCTTGAATCCGACCGTGTTCACGTTCGCGATGTTGTTGCCGATCACGCTGAGCGCGGCGCCGGTGGCCACGAGACCGCTGCGTGCCGTGCCGAGTGCTCCGAAGATAGCCATCTGCGTCTTCTCCTTTGTCCTGCGTCTCTGAGTGCTGCCGGCCCTAGCTGGCCGCGACTTCCTTGATCTCCGTCACGTCGGTGAACAGGAGCATGCGGTCGCCGAGCAGCAGAATCGGCGTCTCCGACGTCAGGTCGACGCCGGTCACCCGGCCCGTCACGAACGTGCCGATCTGGGTGGCCGAGCCGCCGGCCGGATCGGCCTGCGAGAGCACGACCGCGTACACCCCGTCGTCGAGGTCCGGCGCATTCGGCACCTTCGAGAGGTCGAGCTCGTGTGCGCCTGCGCCCTGGCCGTCGAGCACGACGCTCGCGACCTGCTGCCCGCTACTGTTGACGATCTTCGCTTGCACCGTGCCGGCGCGATCGAGCGTGTAGTCGAGCGTCGTGGCGACGCCGTCCTTGACCGCGATGCCGGCGCTCGCGCCCGTGACCTCGCGGCCGATGAAGCCGACCGCATCGAATCGATCGATCGTGCCCTCGGCTTGCTCGGCGAGCTTCTGGTTGATCTGCGTCAGCTGCTCGAGGCTCGAGAACTGCGCCAGCTGGGCCGAGAAGTTCGCGCTGTCGAGCGGGTTCAACGGATCCTGATTCTGCAGCTGTGCGATCAGGAGCTTCATGAACTCGGCCTGATTGACGACGTCGTTCTCACGGCCCTTGGCCGCGGTCGTGCCCGTGCCGCTGTCGGTCCCGCTCGTCCCGTCGCTGCTGGTCGCGGCCTGCGCGACCGAGGACATGAGACCGAGCGCCGAGGAGGCGGCGGAGATGGCGAGGCCGGCGGGGATCATGCCGGGCATCCAGCAACGCCGATGCCAGCGCGCGTGTCCTTGCGACACGCGGCCACCTGGGCGCGTGACCGGGAAAGTTCCGACCGCGGACGGGAAGAATCTTCCTCTGCCGCGCGCTCGCGGCCGCTCGTTCGAAATTCGCGCATGGGACGCCTAGACCCTGACGCTCACTCGACCGTTGAGCACGGGCGCCGCCGCCGTCGGCGAGTCGTCGCTGGCCGCGTGTGTGGAAGCGGTCTCTGCCGACGACGGCGGCGCGCCGGCAGGCGCGCCCTGGTCGTCGGGCCGCGCGAAGCTCGCGGCCCCGCCGCCCGAGCCGACGTCGACGGAGAAGCCCGAGAGCCGGAGGTCGTTTCGGTTGAACGCGTCCTGCAGCACCTGCTGCTGGCTCGTGAGCAGCGCGCGCGTCGACTCGTGCTCGGCGACGATCACCGCGCGGACGCCGTCCGCTTGCAGGTGCAACCGCACGTCGATGTGGCCGAGCCCCTCGGGCTCGAGCTGCAGGCGGATCTCGCCCCCGCCGCGGAGCGCCGACAGGCGCACGGCGTCGGCGACACGCTCGCTCCAGCGCGGTGCCAGATCCGCATGGTGGAGGGGGCGTTCGACGCGCGCCGCGGACGCCGTCTCGGGACTCGGGGCCGCGGTCGACGAGGTCACGTGGGTCGGCGCCGCGCTCGCATCCGCGGCGTCGGTGGCCGCGAGCGCCGCGTCGAGCGGCACCGTCGTGGTCGCGGAGGCCGCCGCCGCTGCGTGCACTGGCGAGCCGAGCCCGGGCGGCGCGTGCTCGCGGTCGGACGTGCCGAGATCGAGGCCGTGCTGGTCGCCGGCCCCGCTCGCGAAGGACGCCTTCGTCTCGCCCTCGATGCCGGCACCCGCGCCGTGCGTCGGCGCGGCGGCCGCGTGACTCGCCGTCGGCGGCGTGCGCGCGACCACCGGCTCGGGTGCTGCCGCGCCCCCCGCCGCGCGGAGCGCAGGCTCGGTGCTCGTGCTCGTCGACGCCGTCGGCGTCGCGGCGATCTCGGTCTCGTGCGACGCGGCCGTGGTGGGCGGCTCAGCCGGCGCGGGATCGCGCCCCTGCGCCGCCGCCGTCGTGCCCGGTTGCGAGAGCACGGGCGTCTCGGCGGTCACGACCTCCGTCTCCGCTGCACCCCCATCCGACGTCGCGGCCACGGTCGTCGCGCCCGGGGTCGTGGCACCCGGGGTCGTCGCGCCGACCGTCGTCGGGACCGCTGGCTCGACGGCGGCAGTGAGCTCGAGCACCGCCGCGGTCCCGACCGCGGCGTCACCCGTCTCGCCCGCCGTCGGAACGGGCTCGGACGACGCCGGCTCGACGCCGACCGTGGCGAGCGCCAGCGCCGCGGCGAGCGCGGCATCGACCACGGACGTGCCGTCGGCGGGGCCCTGGTCGTCGCTGCCCTCCGCGTCGCCGATCGCGAGCGGGTCCTCGACCAGCCCACTTCCACCGATCGCCGCTTCGAGCGTCGCTGGAAACGCCGGGGCCGTGCCCTGCTCGCCGGCGAGCAGGAGTGCCAGCAGGTCGGCGCCGCCGTTGCTCGCCGTCGCGTTCCCCTCTTCGACTCGGTCCCTCGTGACGCGTGTGAGCTGCATGTGCGAACGCCGTGGAGCAATGCGAGTGCCACGCCTGTGCGCTAGGCGCTCAGTGTTCTCCGGTGAAACACGCAGGGAAGAAGATTCCGCCGCCGGTAAAAGCTGCCGCGCGATGCGAGCTATCGCCCTCGCGCCGCGGCCGGTACTCCTCGACTCGATGGGCGTCGTCCGAGCCATGCGAAGCGTCGTCTGCCTGACCGCGCTCCATCTGACGTTCGGGACCGCCGCGGGCGCACGCGACCTCGAGCTACCGCGGACCGGCGAGGCCGCGACCGCCCAGCCGATGGTGGTGCTGAGCTTCGGCGACCGTCCGCGCGCCGCCGGCCCCGCGAAGAAGACCGGCAACCTCGAAAACCTTCTCGACGAGCTCGGCGATCTCCCGGCCGTCGCCATCCTCGACACCGGTGCGAGCGGCCATGTCCTTTCGCATGGCACCGCCGCCCGCTTCGACGTGAAGCCCGAGACCGGCGCGCGCTACTACGAGGCCGGCATGAGCGGCGCGCATGCCATGGGCGTGTCGCGGCCGATCAGCCTCGGGGTCGAGGACTTCGATCCCACGCTCGAGGAGGACACCCGCACTCGCCGCGCCACCGGGCCGCCGTTCCGGCTCTCGGCCCAGCGCCTCTTGATGAACGACGCGCCCGCGGACCCGCGCGCGCTGCTCCTGTCGCCGGGCGCGATGGTCGACGTCGTCGGCATGCCCCTCATCCGCGAGCGCGTCGTCGAGATCGCGCCCAGTCCGGACGCCGGATCGGCACTCGCGGTCCGCCTGCACCCGAGCGCCGCCGGCCTCCGCGTCGACGTCTGGGTGCCCCTGACCCTCGTCGACTTCAACCGCCGCGACCCGCGGAACCGCGGGGCGACGCCGACGCTCACCACCAACCCGATCGTCGCAGGCGTCACGACCGAGCTCGGCACGGCGGAGGCCGAGGGCGACTGGCTGCTCGACACCGGCGCCGCGTGCACGATGATCTCGACTGCGACTGCGCGCGCGCTCGGCCTCTTCGACGCCGACGGCAAGCCCACGCGCCGCCCCGAGTTCACGCTCCCGGTCGGCGGCGTCGGCGGCGGCCACACGAACCTGCCCGGCTTCCGCCTCGATCGCCTGAGCGTCACGGCGGAGGGCGATCGCACGCTCGTCTTCCCCGGCGCGGCCGTCGTCGTCCACGACGTCGCGACGATCGGCACCGATGGCACGAAGGTCGTCCTCGACGGCATCCTCGGGATGAACCTGCTGCTGCCGTCGGGCGACGGCATGACGATGCTCGGCGCGGCGACCCAGCTGCCGTCCCCCTTCGAGCGGATCGTCATCGACGTCGCCGGCGACCGCCTCGGGCTGGCCGTCGCGCGCAGATGACCGGGCGAGACCGCGGCGCTCAGAGCGACGGCGCCTCGGGATTCCGGCGCGCGAGGACGCTCTCCGTCCGCGCCCGCACGCCGGCGTCCGTGCGCGCGCTCGACGGCAGGATGTAGAAGGCGTCGCTCCGGATTCCGGCGAGGAGGTGCTCGGCGACCTCCTCGGGCTCGGTGGTTTCGAGCTTTCCCCCGAACATCTCGCGGAGGCCCTCGAGCGTGATCGGCGGCATCGCCTGCGGGAGCTCCCGCGTATGTCGCTCCGGTCGATTGCGCACCGCCGAGAAGATGTTGGTCGCGACCACGTTCGGCCCCGGATAGAGCACCGACGCGCGGATCTTCGTACCGGCGAGCTGATGGTGCAGCACCTCGGTGAAGGCGCTCACGGCGGCCTTGCTCGTCGAGTAGATCGGCGTGAACGGGAGCACGATCAGACCGCCGTTTCCCGACGAGGTGTTGATCACATGGCCCTCTTCGCCGTGGGCGAGCATCGCGGGGAGGAAGGCCTTGCAGCCGTGGATCACGCCCCAGACGTTGACGTCGAACGTCCAGCGCCAGTCGCTGAGCGGCAGCTCCCAGAGCGGCACGTCCTCCTGCGCGCCGACGCCGGCGTTGTTGCAGAGCACGTGGACGGGACCGTAGAGCGCGGTGGCGCGCGCCGCGAGCGCCTGCACCGACTCGAAGCGGGAGACGTCGACCTGGACGCCGGTTGCTTCGGCGCCGGTGGCGCGAAGCTCCGCAACCGCGGCGTCGAGCGCCGCGGGCTCGACGTCCGCGACGACGAGCCGCATCCCCTCGCGCGCCAGACGCGCCACGATCGCCCGCCCGATGCCGCTCGCACCGCCCGTGACGACCGCCGTCTTGCCGGCGAGGTCACGCACGGGCTGCGGCGTCGGTGTCCGGTGTCAGCGCCGCCAGCATCGGGACGATGTCGTCGTAGCGCTGGTGGACGTACGGCAGGAGCGCCGCCGCCGGCACGCTCGTCAGCACGGTCCCGCTGCTCCGACTCCGCCCCTCCTCGTACGTCATCGACACCAGCCGGCGGACCGGCAGGTCGGCGACCGGATCGAGCATCGCCTCGCGGAGGATCACCTCGCCGGCGACCTCGTCGACGCGCTCGAGCGTGTGCTCCCAGTCGAGCCGCACGAGCAACGGATCGAACTCGAGGCCCTTCCCCTTCTCGAGCGCGGGGAGGCACTTGTAACAAAACGCGTGCTCGGTGAAGCGGCGCGTGCCGAGCGCGGCGCCGCGCGTGCCGCGGAGCTCGATGTACGGCACGCCGTGACGGGTGACGGTTGCGCCGACCGTGCCGTCGGCGCCCCACTGGAAGTCGATCTGCGCGAGCTTCTTCGGCTCGCCGAAGGTCTCGCGGCCGCCGACGACCGCGCCCTCGGTCGTCATCGGCATCGTGATCATGTAGAGCCCCTCGGTGCCCTCGTAGACGGCGAGGGCGCCGAAGACGGCGGCGCCGATCGCGATGTCGAAGCCCGGCGCCATGTGGATTGCGACCTCGGAGATGGTGACGCCGATCTCCGGCCGGCTCGCCGGGCGGAGCGGCGGCGGGAGCACCGCCGCGATCAGGTCGGGATCGGTCTCGTACCGGGCCCGGATCTGTCTCGTCGAGCTCGGCAGAAACTCGGGGTTGAACTTCGCCGCCAGCTTGAGGTCGTCGGCGTCCTTCACGTAGCGCAACTTGCCCATGATCACTCCTCGAAGAGCGCCTGCGGCGGACCGATGCGGTCGACCAGCGGCGCCAGCTTGTCGACGTCGAAGCCGTAGAGACGGGCGGCGTTGCCGCCGAGCATCGCGGCGATCTCGTCGTGGGGGACGCCGCGGAACGCGTCGACCATCTGGTCGCGCGTCGTCGGCCAGGTGCCCTCGGGATGCGGGAAGTCGGTCCCCCACATGATCGCGTCGAGACCGATCGTGTGACGCATGTCGACCTCGCGCCGCGGCATGCACGAGGCGCCGAGGGAGACGTGGCGCCGGAAGTACTCGCTCGGCTTCATCGAGAGATGGCTCCGGTAGTCGCCGAGCTTCGCGCTGTAGTGGGTGACGTCGTAGCGGAAGTCCATGAGTGCGAGTTGCTCCGGGACCCACACCGTCGTCGACTCGGTGATCGCGAGCCGGAGCTTCGGGTGGCGCTCGAACACGCCGCCCCAGATGAGGAACGTGAGCGGACGCACCGCCCACCACACGACCTCGGTGATGTAGATCCCCATCATACCGACGTGCTCGTCGTAGTCGGCCATGGGCGCGGCGCCCGAGTGCAGATGGACGACCATCCCGTGGTCCTCGCACGCGGACCAGAGCGGCGCGTACTTCGGGTGGTGATACGCGGCGTGCGTCCCCCACATCGACGGGATGAGGATGCCGCGGAGCCCGTGCTCGCGCGCCCAGGCCACTTCCCTCACCGCCTCGTCGACGTCCCAGAGCGCCGGGACGATCGCGACGCCGGCACGGCGCTCCGGCGCCTCGGCGCAGAGCTCGGAGACCCAGCGGTTGTGGGCGCGGGCGCCGGCCCACTGCAGCTCGGCGTTGATGCCGTCGGTCGGCAGCGAGAGCCCGGCGCCGAAGGGCGGCATGTTCGCCTCGGTGATGCCGTCGGGGAAGATCACCTCCCCCGCGACTCCGTCGCCGTCGAGCACGCGGAGGCGGGTGTCGGAGTCCCAGGCGCCGCGCAGATCCCCCTCGCGTCCCTTCCGCCATTCCGCGTTGACCTGGTCGATCAGGAACTTCTTCTCGGCCTTCTTCACCTCCTCCGCTTGGATGGGCAGGGCGATGTCGAAGATCTCGCGGTACTGCGGGTCGACGTAGTCGCGATAGCGCTCGGGCGGGAGGCCGGCGTGACAATCGGAGGAGATGACGAGATGCCGGGTCATGACGCCTGCTCCGTGTAGAACTGCTTCGTCCACTGGCGGAACTTTCCGAGGAACAGATCGCCGTCGCAGAGGACGGGGTTCGGGCGGTAGATCTTGTTCTCCCAGATGCGGACGTCGGCGAGGACGCCCTCGGAGAGGCCGTCGACGAACTCCTCGCCGGCCGTGTCGGCGAGGTTCTTGGTCACCGTGAAGATCCAGCGCGACTCCGTATGGCCGCGGTCGACCGGCGTCGTGGCCGCGAGCATGAAGAGCCCCGCGTTCGGGATGCCGACGAGCCGGACGGTCGCGATGCCGATCCCGAAGCTGTCGCGCTCGAGCTTGGTGCGGAAGTTGCCGTGCATGCTCGGACGCTCGGCCTCGTCGGTGAGGTGCATGAAGACGCCGTTCTCGCTGAAGCGGATGTCGGTGTCGGGGACGTTCATCATCCCGTGGACGAACTTGAAGTGGACGGGGTCGCAGTTGTTCTCGGCCATGTCCTGCATGTGCACGGCGACCTTGAGGTCGAAGTAGCGCGGCGGCGTCCAGGCGGGATCGCCGATCTCGGGGAACGTCGGCACGTCGAACTGCGGCGGCGCGCCTCCCGCGTGGCGCCAGACGAAGATCATGCCGTTTCGCTCGACGACCTCCCAAGCACGGACCTTCGCCTTCGCCGGGATCTTCTCCGCGTACGGGATGCGAACGCACTGCCCGGTCGTCCCGTCGTAGTGCCAATGGTGGAACGGACACCGGATGCAGTCGTCGACGACCTTGCCGCCCTCGGCGAGGTGCGCTCCGAGGTGCGCGCAGTAGCCGTCGAGGACGCGCGCCGCGCCGCCGCGCGTCCGGAAGAGCACCAGCTCCTCGTCGAAGTAGCGGATGCGCTGCACGTCCCCGGGGACCAGGTCCTTGCTCCACGCGACCGCGAACCAGCCGTTCGGGATCGGGAGCGGGGTGTGACGGTTGACCTCCATCGTCATCGTCGCCTCCTCGCGGCATCGGCGATGGCCCGGTCGAGGAACCGCGCCATCGCGACCGCGCGTTTGCGAAACGGAAACTTCTCGATGTTCGCCCAGCTGAGCATCAGTGCGTAGAAGGCGCCGAGCACGAGCTCGACGGCGACGGCCCCATCCGCGCGCCGGCCGCGTGGCTCCGCGTCGGCGCGCCTGGCCCTTGGAGGCGCGAGCAACGCGGTGAACGCGCCGTGCAGCGTGCGGGCCTGCGCCGGGCCGGTGCCCGCCTCGTGGGCCACGTGCACCAGCGCCGACAGCAGCTCCCGCCGCATCGGCCCCGCCGCCTCGACGCGGTCGGCGAGCAGCCGGAAGAAGCGTTCCACCCTACCCTCGCCCACCGACGCGGCGGCCGCCCCCGCCTCGGCGATCATCGCGATCGTCTCGTCGAGCTTCACGCGCGCCACCTCGCGCACCATGTCGGGCTTCGACGCGAAGTGGTTGAAGAACGTCTTCTCGGCGACGTCGGCCGCGTCGCAGATCTCGGCGACGGTCGTCGCCGCGACCCCCTTGGCGTCGAAGAGCTCGACCGCCGCATCGATGATGCGGGTCCGAACCTCGTGCCGCCGCCGTTCGCGACGCGTGGTCGGGACGGTCAGCGCCGGCGCGGGAGCACCCATGAGCCTCCGGTAGCAGATTCTTACAGTCGACTGCAAGAATATTGTGTGCTGTACGTTCGAGCCATGACCGACGCCCGAGCACCCCGGCTCCGCCCCGCCCTGGTAGCGGTGGCCGGCGCCGCCCTGCTAACGCTCGCGCTCGTCATGCTGATCGACCAGCTCGTCTTCTTCCCCGACCGGACCATGCCGCCGCCGCCCGACGGCATCGAGGAGCGCTGGATCACGACGGAGGACGGCGTGCGCCTGCACGCCTGGTGGGCGACGCCGCCGGCGCCGGTTGCGACGCTGGTGTGGTCGCACGGGAACGGCGGCAACATCGCCGGCCGCGTCGAGGTGCAGCAGGCGCTCGTTGACGCCGGACTCGCGGTGCTCGCCTACGACTACCGCGGATACGGCAAGAGCACCGGACGTCCGAGCGAGGCCGGCGTCCATCTCGACGCGCTCGCGGCCTACGACAGCGTGCGGAGCGCCGGCGTCCCGGCGGAGCGTGTGATCGCCTTCGGCGAGTCGCTCGGCGGCGCCGTCGCAATCCGTCTCGCGGCTGAGCGGCCGTGCGGGGGCGTCGTCGTGGTGTCGACCTTCCCGCGCATCGCCGACGTCGCGCGCCTCCACTACGGACCGCTCGCCGCGCTGGCCGGCAACCGCTTCGACGTCCGGAGCCACGTCCGCCGCCTCACGGCGCCGATCCTGATCGCCCACGGCGACCGCGACGAGATCGTCCCCTACGCGCTCGGCGAAGTGCTGTTCGCGCTCGCCCCGGAGCCGAAGCGCTTCCTCCGCGTCGAGGGCGCGCACCACAACGACGTGTTCGCCGCCCCGGAGCTCATCGAGGCGATCGCCGACTTCGCCCGGCACTTGCAGTGAGCGCCGCGGTGCGCGAAGGTCCCGCGGGCTGACCCATGCGCGCCGTCGTAATGCGAAACGCCTCACTGGTGCTCGACACGCTGCCGGATCCCGAGCCGGGCGTCGGCGAGGTTCTGGTACGCACCGTCGCCTGCGGCATCTGCGGCTCCGACCTCCACGCGCTCCAGCACGGCGCCGCCCTCGTCGCGGCCCAGCGCGAGATGGGCGTCGCGAAGATCATGGACCTCGAACGCGACGTCGTGCTCGGCCACGAGTTCGCGGGCGAGCTGCTGGACTACGGACCCGACACGCCGCGCACGGTGCCGGTCGGGACACCGGTGTGCAGCGTCCCGATGGTCTTGCGCGCGCCGGCGATCGAGAGCGTCGGGTTCTCGAACGACGTGCCGGGCGGGTACGGCGAGCGCATGGTCCTCTCGCGTGACTTCCTCCTGCCGATCCCGAACGGCCTCGCCCCCGAGCTCGCGGCCCTCACGGAGCCGATGGCCGTCGGGCTCCATGCGGTCGGTCTCGCGGAGCTCGCCCCGCGCGACGTGCCCCTCGTGATCGGTTGCGGTCCGGTCGGGCTCGCAGTGATCGCGGCCCTGAAGCTCCGCGGCGCCGCGCCGATCGTCGCCGCGGACTTCTCGCCGGCGCGCCGCGCCCTCGCGACCCGGATGGGCGCCGACGTGGTCGTCGATCCCGCCGCGACGTCACCGTATGCGAGCTGGCGCGCGGTCGCCGTCGCACGATCGGCGGCCGAGGCGGCGCCCCCGCATCCCCTCTTCCCCGCCGACCCGCCGATCCGTCCCGCGGTGCTCTTCGAGTGCGTCGGCGTGCCGGGGATCGTCGACGCGATGTTGCAAGGGGCGCCTGCAAGCGCCCGCATCGTGGTCGTCGGCGTCTGCATGGAACGCGACGCGTTCCGTCCGCTCTTCGCGCTCGCGAAGGAGCTCAGCCTCCGCTTCTCGTTCTACTACTCTCCCGAAGAGTACGCCGAGACGCTCGCCGCGCTCGGCGACGGCCGCATCGACGTCGCCCCGCTCGTCACCGGCCGCGTCGGCCTCGACGGCGTCGCGGGCGCGTTCCGCGAGCTCGCGACCCCGGCGCAGCACGCGAAGATCCTCGTCCGGCCGTAGCACCGCAACGATATCGTCAACGGAGTGTCGGTTCTTCGATCAGGTCGCCCGGATCGCGGAGGCCGAGCATGCCGAGGGAGCCGCCGCCGATCCCGATCGCGTCGTGCACCGCGCGTAACCCAGCACTTCCTGCGCCGCCGCGACTACTGATCCGCCAAGGCCTGGGTCAACGCGATCGCCCGATCACGGGTCATCAGCGGCAGGATCTCGCCGACCTGCTTCTCCTTCATGCGGCGGAAGATCGTGAGCACCGTCGGGTCGTCGAGGCGATCCAGGATCGGCGCCGCCGCCTCGGGCTTCATGGCGGCGTAGATCTTCGCGAGCGACTCGGCCGCCGTGTCGACGGCCTGGGTCGCCGCCTTCGCGCGCGTCGAGAGGCGTTTCTCGATCTCCTCGAGGCTCGCCACCTTGGCGGTCACGTCCTTCTCGTAGAGTGCGAGGCGCTGCTCCTTGCTCGCGACCTCGCGCTCGCGGGCCTCGAGCTCAGCCTGGCGGTGCTCGAGCGCTTCCAAGAGCGCGCGGACGTCGGGGCGGACCGCGCCGAGGGCGCCGCTCTTGGCCTCCGCGGCGTGGGCGGTGGCGACGGCGCCGGCACCCTCGCCGCCCGCCGGCTTCGCGCCGGTGCCGCTCGCGAGCGCCGGGGCCTCGCCCTGCGACAGCAGCACGAGCGCGACCTTCGCGCCGAAGATGAACGCGAGCGCGAAACGGATCGCCCGCCGCCCCCGGAGTACCGTGCGCTTCCCCTCACCTCTGCCCATGCTCCTGCTCCTTGTTCCGTCGATGCCGGTCGACGGCGATCTCGTCGAGGGTGCGATCGGACTCGCGCGCCTCGTCCTCGAGGATGCGCTGGCGGTGCGCCGCCGCGAGCCGCACGTACTTCTCCTCTTCCTGGCGCGCGCGCAGGACCTCGGCGCGCTTGGCGTCGAGCGCGTGCCCGAGCCGCACCGCGTCCGCCCCGCGCGCCGCCGCCGCCGTCGCGAGCGCCGCATCGTACGCGCGGCCGAGCCGGAGCACGTCGACGGTCAGCCGGCCGGCGGCCGCCTCGACCGCCTCGACCTCCCCGTTCCGCTCGCGTTCGGCGCCGATGCCCGTCACGTCGGCGCGCGCGGCCGCGAGCTCGGCGGCGAGCTGCTCCGCCTCGTGGGTGCGGAGGCGGCGAAGCTGCTCGCGGAGACGGAGCACTCGCGCGAGTCGAAACGGCTCGGGCATCAGCGGGTCCCTCCGATGACAAACATCAGCCGGTCCATCCCGTGACGGGCATCAGCCGGTCCATCCCGTGACCGACATCACCCGGTCAACGCGGCGAGTGCCGCCGCGCCCTCTTCGATCGTGCTGCGCTCGCTCAGCCCCTGCCGGAGGAACGTGTGGACCGCGTCGATCTTCGCGACCGCCTCGTCGATGCGGACGTTGCTGCCGGCGGTGTAGGCGCCGATGTTGATGAGGTCCTCCGCGTCGCGATAGGTCGCGAGCCAGTTGCGCACCTTGCTCGCGCGCTTCAGCTGCGGCGCCGGGACGATGTCGTTCATGAGCCGCGAGATGCTCCGCAGCACGTCGATCGCCGGGTAGTGACCCTGGTTCGCGAGCGCGCGCGAGAGCACGACGTGGCCGTCGAGCAGGCTCCGCGCGGTGTCGGCGACCGGCTCGTTCATGTCGTCGCCTTCGACCAAGACCGTATAAAGGCCGGTGATCGCACCACGGCTGCAGGCTCCCGCGCGCTCGAGCAACCGGGGCAATATCGCGAATACCGATGGTGTGTAGCCGCGCGCCGACGGCGGCTCGCCGATCGAGAGTCCGACCTCGCGCTGCGCCATCGCGAGCCGCGTAAGCGAGTCCATCATGAGCATCACGTCGAGGCCGGCGTCGCGAAAGTACTCCGCGATCGCGGTCGCGAGGAATGCCCCGCGAATGCGGACGAGCGGCGGCTGGTCGGAGGTCGCGACGACGACGACCGAGCGCGCGAGGCCCTCGGGCCCGAGGTCGCGCTCGATGAACTCCCGCACCTCGCGGCCGCGCTCACCGATGAGCGCGATCACGTTCACTTGCGCGCGCGTGTTGCGCGCGATCATGCCGAGGAGCGCGCTCTTGCCGACGCCCGAGCCCGCGAAGATGCCGAGGCGCTGGCCCCGTCCGCAGGTGAGGAGCGTGTTGAGCGCGCGGATCCCGAGGTCGAGCGGCTCCCGGATCGGCGGACGCTCCAACGGATTGATGTGGGCGCCGTACAGCGGAACCTCGCGCTCGACCGTGATCGGCCCGCCCCCGTCGAGCGGCATGCCGAGCCCGTTCAGCACGCGGCCGCGGAGCGCCGCGCCGACGCCGATCGTCGGCCGGTCGCGCGCGACCACGATGCGGTTCCCCGGCTCGATGCCGGTGAGCTCGCCGAGCGGCATCAGCAGCACGCGGTTCTGCCGGAAGCCGACCACCTCGGCCGCGATGGTGTCGCCGCCGTCGCGGCGCTCGATCTGGCAGACGCCGCCGATCGGCAACCCGGGACCCGTGCCCTCGATCACGAGACCGATGACGTCGGTCACGCGCCCGCTGATGCGGACGGGGTTCACGTGGCGGAGCTGCTCGACCGCCTGCGCCAGGTGGCGCGTGATCGTCCCGCCGCGATCGGCGACCTCGTCGAGGTTCGCCGCGGCGTCGGGCTCGAGAACCGCGTCCGCGTCCGACACGCTCACACTCCCTGGGTCAGCGCCGCGCGGATGGCGCCGATCTGGCTGTCGACGCCGAGGTCGAGGTCGCCGAACTGGCTCTCGAGGATGCAGCCGTTCTCGGCGAGCGCCTGGTCCTCGACGAGCTCCATCTCCTTGACGTCCTCGAGCATCGGCCGGAGCGTCGAAAGGTGCTCGAGCAGGAAGCGATGCAGCACCGGCCCGACGCGGATGCGGATCTTCTCGCGGTCGAGCGCATGACGGACGGCCTCGCGGATCATGCCGAGCCAGTGCTCGGGGTGCTCGGCGAGCTCGCGCTGCACGACCTTCCGGGCGATGCCGAGTGCCAGCGCGAGCAGCTCGCCCTGGTAGCGCTCCATGAGCGCCGTCCGGAACCGCTTCAGCTCCGCGAGCGCGTGCACGAACGTCTCACCCTCACCGACGAG
>JANNPN010000343.1:0-16088 GCA_031400185.1 Polyangiaceae bacterium | reverse complement strand
AGCCCGAGGTAGCGCGCCGACGGCTTCCGGCGCGCGTCGCGCCTCTCTCCCTGATACGCGAAGGCGGCGAGGCGCTCTGCGCGGATGCCGTCGTCGGCCACGACGACGGTCGCGATCCGGCGGTAGACGCCGCGGTCGACGCCTTCCGTGCGGTCGAGGAACACGCAGGCGGCCGTCGCGAGGTGGTACGCGACGCCCCACGTCCGGGCGCCCGGCGCATGCACGAGGTTCGCGACCCCGCGCTCGCCGGGACCGATCGGGAGATCGAAGCACAGGCGGTAATCGTCGAGGTAGGCGCGGCGCGCCGCGAGCGGCGTCATCCCGCGGCGCTCGCGGAACGTGGCGCGGCCCATGTTGCTGCCGTACGCGAAGTACCAGCAGCCGGCGTCGTCCGGTTGGTTCGAGGGGTCGCTCACGCGGCGAGCTCCGCCGACCGACCGCGATGCCGCCGATACATCTCGGCGACCCAGCGCAACGCCGGGCGGCCCGCGAGGCTCGCCCGGTACGCGTCGAACTCGACGGGAAACGGCGGCGACGGCGCGTACTGCATCTCCGGCGGCAGCACGAGCACCGCGAGAATCGCCGCCGCGGTGAGATCGGCGACGGTGAAGGCGTCGCCGACGAGGTAGCCGGACGGTCGCAGCTCACGCTCGATGCGCGCGAGTGCCGCTTCGACGTGGCCGCGGCTCGCCGCGATCGCGGCGTCGTCGATCGCGTGGCGGCGCCGGTAATAGGCGCGAAACGCGCTCGTGACGGTCAGCATCATGCGCTTGCTGCCGGCCGGCATTCCGGTCGCGAGCACGTGGATGGCCGCCGCGGGGTCGCGTGTGAACACCGGCCCGAGGAGCGCCGTCCGGAGCGGATGGCCGAGCTCCTCGTCGAAGAACTCTTCGAGCGCGAGCGCGTGGCTCCGTTCGTCAGGATCGGTCGGGTAGAGCGGCGGGTCGGGCTGTCGGTCCTCGAGCGCCGCGATGATGCACGTGGAGTCGGTGACCGCTCTCCCGTCGAGGAAGAGGATCGGCAACCGCGGCTGCCCCGTCGCCCAGAGCGCGCGGGGAAGATAGCTCGCCCCGAGGGCCTCGCGCCGGTGCGGGATGCCCTTGTAGTCGAGCGCCCATCGCACCTTCTCGTTGAAGTGCGAAATCGGGAAATGCCAGAGGAGCGGCGGCGCCGTCATCGCGGGGTGAAGGCACCACGACGGCGAAGCTCACGCAAGAAGAGCCCGTCACCCCGCGCCGCGCGCCGCCGGGCGCAGGACCGCCCACGTGCGGGTGAGGTGGGCGATCCATGCGGGGTAGACGACCAGGTGGCGGAAGGGGCGGATGAGCGAGAGATAGGCGCGGCTCTGCCAGCCGCGCGACTTCACGTAGATGGCGAGCACGACGGTACGCTGGCCGTGTGACCCGGAGACCCACGACAGGTGCAGGAGCGCGTGGATCGTCTTGTTCGCGATCTCTAGGAGCGCCTCGTCCTCGAACGCATAGACGGCCTCGAAGGCGCCGCCGACGCGGGCGGGGAGCGTGCCCGTGTCGCGTACACGATCGGTCGGCTCCAAGCGCTCGCGAACCCGCGTCTCGTGGCGACCCGGGATGCGCAGGCGCTCGCGGTCGCCGTCGAGCGCGAAGACCCGACCGAGCGCGCGGCGAAACGACATCAACGCGACGGCGCCGACCAACAGTGCGGCGTGGAGGAGGTCGGCGGGCGACGTCGGGCGGAGGCGGTACACCGGCCACCGGTCGGCTCCGCTCGCGACGAAGACGCGCAGGAAGTCGGCAAACGTCTCGTCGATCGTCGATCCGTTCGCGTCGCCGACCGGCACCTCCCAGAGATCGAGCAGCTCGAAGTCGGGGGCCAGCGTGTGGACGCGCCATGGCCGGGCGCGGTGCGCCGCGACGTCGGCGGTCATCCCCGCACCCGCTCGAGCGTCGGCCGCGCCGCGCGTCGCTGCGACCGGAGCCAACTCTGGAGGCTCGCGACGGCGCCCCCACCGACGACCGCCAGCACGATCCACCGGCCGCCGGCGGCGAAGAGGCTCGCGTGCGCGAGCCGGAGGAGCACCGTGAGGCCGAGCGCGAGTGCCACGAACCCGAGCGGCAGCTCACGCCAGACGAGACGTTGGCGACCCGATGCGATCGCGGCGAACGGCACCGCCGACGTGACGGCGAGGTACTCCGCATACGGCCGGCCGCGCGTGCGGAGGTACTTCGCCTCCTGGTGCCGCGCGCCCACGATCGACAGCACCGCGAGCGCCCCCATGAGGACGGCGCCGCTCGCGTGGGTCGCCAGGAGCGCGTGCGCGCCGCCGATCAGGGCGATCCCGGCAAAGAAGGGATGCCGGGTGATGCGCTCGACCCCGTACGGCTCCCGGACCGACGCGTTGAAGAGCGCCACCGGAAGCCGCGGGTAGGCCACGAGCCCGGCGACCGCGAGTACGACGCCGGCGCCGATGACCCCGACGAGCAGCGCGTGCACGACGGGGTCGGCGCCGAGCCCCGGCCCCGCGGCGCCTTCGAACCGGTGCGCGGCGTAGTACGCGACCAGCATCCAGAACGTCAGGGCCGCGATCGCGAAGTACACCGCGAAGAAGCCGCGCTCCCCGAGCCGACCGACGAGCCGCGCACGGAGGCTCCTCGTCGCGAGCCCGACGTGCGTTCCGACGAACAGCATGGCCAACGCCAAGACTCCGAATGCGGGTTCCATCGTCGTACCTCCGCGACGCCTCTCAGCGCCGCTTCGTTGCGGGTGCCAGGAGCGGCACCACGTTGCGGAGCGCCTCGCCGTCGACGACCTTGCCCTGGGTGAAGGCCCCGATTGCCGCGTCGACGGCGGTGAAGAACAGCTTCAACCCCAGAAGACGGCCGGTGATGAACGCGGCCGTCTCGCGGCTCGGTGCGTCGCTGCCGCGGGCGCCCTGCTCGAGCGCGCGCTCGGCCTCGGCCGCCGCCGCGAGCGCCTGGCGGAGGTTCCACCGGAAGCGCCGCTCCATCACCTCCTGCATGACGCGCCAGAAGTTGGTCGCCGCCTCGTAGTGGTCCTTCCGCGACCCGCCGACCGGCGTCAGGCGGACGAGGTGCCACTCGACGAGGCCGCGGATCGTGACCGAGATGTTGCTCTTGCTCTGCTGCAGCTCCGCCGCGATCTCTTCGAGCGCGAGCGCTCGGGGCTGCAGGTAGAGCAGCGCGAAGATCCGTCCTTGGAGCTGGGTGAGGATCCCGGACGTCGCCGCCGCCGCCCCGATGCCGTCCACGAAAATCGCCGTCGCTCGATCCATCGCTACCTCCCGGCGCTCTGAATGTACTGAGCGTTTAGAATATTCTGAACGCTCAGGCAATAGGCTCGTCACCCGGTGGGCGACACCGACCGACCGTGTTAGGAGCGTCGGCGTGTCCGTGGCGGCGGTGGCCCTTCTCCTGCTCTCGTTCCTCGTCGGCGCCGGCCCGGCCGCGGCCGCGGCCGCCGACGCTCGGCGCACGCCGGCGCCGCTCGGCACGGTGACCTGCGACTGCAGGCGCTTCGACGCCGAGCTCGCCGCGGCCGACGCCGTCTTCAAAAGCCGCAACGAGGGTATCGAGATGCCGCTCACTCCGGTGATGCACGACCGCTATCGCGCCCGCGTCGACGAGGCGTACGCGCGCGCCACCTGCCTCGTCGGCTGCGCGAGCGTCCCGGAGCGCGACCGCAATCGCGCCCGCCTCCTCTTCGCCGAAAGCGGCTTCAAGAACGCGAGCCTCGGCATGCCCGAGTGGCACGCCCGCCTCGCCGCCATCCACGAACAGGTCGCGCGCTGCCTCGAGGTCGATCCCCGGCAGCACGGCTGCTTGATGTGGCACGCCGCCTCCCGCGGCATCCTCGCCCGCAAGAGCTGGAACCCGCTGAACGTGCGGCTGCCGTCGCAGCTGATGGAAGATTTTCATCGCGCGCGCGGCGGGCTGCCGCCCGGTCGCGATCCCGACGGCGCCGCGACGCGGAGCGAGGCGTCGATGCTGCTCAAGGTACCGCGCTACGTCGGCGGCGACCCCGCCGCAGGGCGGAAGCTGATCGAGGAGGCGCGGAGCGCGCCCGGCTTCGGGTGCCGGCTCGCGAACCGCCTGGTCGTCGCCGAGGCCTTGGGGCGAACCGGCGACCTGCCGGCCGCGCGCCGCGAGCTCGAG
Organism: Polyangiaceae bacterium; assembly: GCA_031400185.1. Taxonomy (GTDB): domain Bacteria; phylum Desulfobacterota; class Binatia; order UTPRO1; family UTPRO1; genus UTPRO1. The sequence continues at coordinate 11,937 of JANNPN010000343.1, read as the reverse complement.
TCGATCGTCGCCGGCGGCTTGCCGGCATGCGGCGCGGAGCGCTACGAGAACGCCGTCTCTCTGGAGGAAGCCGGACGCTGCATCGCGCGTCTGAACGAGCTCCCCGACGTCGATCCGGGCTGGGACGACGACTGCCGCAAGGATCTGAGCGATTGAGGACCGCCCGATGGAGCTGAGCGAGACCGAGCGTCTACTCCGCGACACGTTCCGCAGCTACTTCCAGCGCGAGCTCGAGCCGCACGTCCCGGCGATGGAGAGCGGGGCGATGCTCCCCTACCCGCTCATGCGGCCGATGCACGACGCGCTCGGGCTCGACGCGATGCTCAGCCGGACGCCGCGTGCGGGCGGACGCAGCGCCGCCGACGCCGAGACCGAGGGCGGTCTCGACGCCAATACCACCCGGTACGCCCGCACGACCTTCACCGTCGAGATGTCGCGCATCAGCCCGTCGTTCACCCTGAGCTACGGTGCCAGCCTCGGGCTCTTCGCCGGGAACGTCCTCAACAAGGGTACGCCGGAACAGGTCGAGCGCTTCGCGCGCCCGGTGCTGCGCTGCGAGAAGATCGGCTGCTGGGGCCTCACCGAGCCCGGGAGCGGCAGCGACGCGCTCGGCGGCATGAAGACGACCGCCCGCCGCGACGGCGACCACTACGTGCTGAACGGCAGCAAGACCTTCATCACGAACGCGCCGTACGCGGACAGCTTCCTGATCCTCGCGCGGCTCGACGAGCGTCAGGAGGGCGAAGGGACGCACGGAAAGAACGGATCCATTCAGAGCTTCGTCGTGGAGCGCGGCACGCCCGGACTCACGACCGGTCCGCCCATGAAAAAGATGGGCATGCGCGGCTCGCCGACCGGCGAGATCTTCCTCGACGAGGTGCGCATCCCCGCCGATCAACTCCTTGGCGGCGGCGTCCGCGAGCGCGGCCACGTGAAGGCGAGCCTCGCGTCCGAGCGCGTCGGCCTCGCCGTCATGTCGTACGGCATTGCCGAGCGCTGCTACGAGATCGCCCGCGACTATGCGCTGGCGCGGAAGCAATTCGGACGCGCGATCGCCGAGTACCAGATGATCCAAAGCCGGCTGGCGCGCATGTACGTCGCGGTGTCGAACATGCGGCGCATCGTCTACGCCGACTACCTCGCCGGCCGGACGCTGCACGAGACGGTCGCCGACATCTCTGCCGGCAAACTCTACTGCGCCGAGATGGGAACGTTCGTCGCTTTCGAGGCGATCCACATCCTCGCCGGCAACGGGTACATGGAAGAGTACGTGGTCGAGCGCCTCGCGCGCGACGCGAAGCTGATCGAGCTCGGTGGCGGCACGACCGAGATGCAGATCCTGACCATCGCTCGCGAGTTGCTGCGCCAGTGACGCGGGTGAACATCTTCACCGACGGCGCCTGCCAGGGGAATCCGGGTCCCGGCGGATGGGCCGCGATCCTCGTGTCGGGTACGTACCGGCGCGAGATCACCGGCTACGCTCCCGCCACGACCAACAACCGCATGGAGCTGCAGGCGGCGCTCGAAGGCCTCCGCAACCTGAAGCAGCCGTGCGAGGTCGACCTCTACACCGACTCGCAATACCTGAAGAAGGGCATGGAAAGCTGGCTCGCCAAGTGGAAGCAGAACGGCTGGCGAACCGCCGCAAAGCAGCCGGTCAAGAACGCCGACATCTGGGAGCAGCTCGAGGCCGAGGCGAGCAAGCACACGATGCGCTGGCACTGGGTGCGCGGGCACGACGGCCACGTCGAGAACGAGCGCTGCGACGTCCTCGCCAACGAGGCGATCCGCCGGCGCGGTCCGGCCACGTCCTGACCCGTATGCAACGCACGCCCACGCTGATCGCGTACGGCTCGTTGATGAGCGGCCTCGGCCTCGCGGGCCTCGCGCCGCTGCCGGTCCTCGACGCGTGGCGTGTGCGGCTCGCCGGCGTGCGGCGCGGCTTCGGCAAGCTCTCCCAATGGGGCGACCGCTTCGCGATGGTGCTCGAGCCGACGGCGGCGCGGACCCCGCTCCGCTGCGCGCCGATCGGCGACGTGAGCCCCGCCGCCGACGACGGCGGCGTCGACGCGCTCGCGTACGTCGTGCGCGTCCCCGATCTCGCCCGCGTCGCCCAGCGCGAGGGCTATCGCGCCGAGGTGCTGCTCGGGCTGGCGCGAGCCGCCGAGCACCGTGGCTGCGGGCTCGGAACGCATCTCTGGTCGATCGCCGAGCGCGCCGGCTTCGACATCGGCGCGTACCATCGCGCGCTCGCCGAGAGCGCGCAGTACACGTCGCCGCACTATCTCCCGCACCCGGTCGCGACCGACGGCGACGAGCCGGCGATCGTCTTCCTGCCGCCCGGCCCGGAAGGGAGCGGCCGCAACGACGTCGTGCCGATCCGCGTCCAGACCGCGGAGACGCGTCTTCTCACCTTCCGGCAGATCTGGCGCCTGAAACCGAACCCGACCCAGCTCGAGTACGCCGTGACGTGCCTCCTCGCCGAGGTGCACAATGCGTCGATGGCCGACGTCTTCGGCGACGTGCGCGACTATCCGCCGCTCGCAGCGCTGCTCGACCAACGTCTCGCACCGGAGCTCGCGGTCGAGCCGGCACGCTTTCGCGACGCGCTGGGCCTCGACGCCGAGCGCTATGCGGCGCGGTTTCCCGCGCACCCGCGCCGGCGCGCGTTCATCGCGGGCTGACCGCCGGCACGAACAACGAGCGGCGCAACGCGTGATGCGTCGCGCCGCTTGCGGTGAGGCCGGAACGAGCTACTTCTCGTGCGGATCGGCGACGACCTTGCCGCCCTTCTCCTTGCACTCTTTCTCGCTCGTCTTGACGACGCCCTTCCCCTTGCAGCCGTTCTTGCCGGCGCAGGCGTGGTCGGCACCGGCGCATCCGCCCTGGCCCTTGCACGCGTTGACGCCGGAGCAGTGGACCTCGCCGCCGCTCTTCGCTTCTTCGGCGCGCGCCGTGACCGCCCCCGACAGCACCAGACCCGCCGCGGCGGACGCAATCAGAAATCCCGTGACCTTGTTCATGAGACGTTTCCTCCTTGGGTTGAGACGACCCGCGCGTGGGATACGCGCGGGGTCATCTAACAGTTGTCGGCGATGGGATGCCAGGCAGGTGCGAAACGGTGCGCACCGCCGGAAGCGACGAATTTCGTTGACGGCGTGGCGAGAGTCGGGCTACGCGAGCCGGCATGCGCCCCCTGCGCCTCCGGCTACCCGTCGGTCTCGTCCTCGCCGCGCTGTTCACGTCCGCTCGACCGGCGGCAGCGGTCGAGATCCGGCGCATCGAAGCCCCCGTGCTCTACGACGCCGCCCTGGTGCGCGCCTACGCGCCGTGCACTGCGCCGAACACCGTGACGGCGCACGGACAGCCGGCGTGCGTTCCCGCGGCCACGTCCACGTGCAAGTTCCACAGCGGCACCCTGCAGATCACCGAGGACTTCGCCGCCAGCATCACCGTCTCGCGCCTGCTCGTGCCGAACAGCGACCTCTGCAAGAACGGCGAGTATCGGCTCGCGCTCACCTATCGGGGAACGTTCACGGAAAACGACGACGTTTCGTGCGGATCCCGCTTCTGCACGACCCCCGACACCACCGAGATCTCGGCGCCCTTCACGATCGCCAACGGCAGCAGCAGCCCCGACGTCGTCGGTTTCGGGGGAGCTCGGATCGACGGGAGCTTCGAGATCCTCGGCGCCGTCCTGATCGCACCCGACGGCCTGCCGATGGGTGCCGCAGCGATCGGCCAGTCGCCGGTACTTCAGATCCAGAATCTCAGCGTCGGGTACGCGTCGTGTACAAGCCCCGAGCCGGGATACCAAGCGTGCGACGCCGAGCCGTGGGATTCGCCGTGCGACTTCACGTCGGGGACGGTCACGTTCGCATCGATCGGCCCGGCGAGCATCATCCCCAGGGTCCGGAATCTCGCGGGCGCGTCGCCGCTCTGCACGACCGGCACGTACCAGGTCGAGACCCGGGCCCGCATCACCCTCCGCGATTGCGGCCCGGAGGGCGCAGACCTCTGCACGCTTCCCGACGCGGCGTACGCCTCGCCGATCCCGATCGTCAGCTCCGGGCTCGCGATGGCGACGGGCTTCCCGGGCCTCGACAGCAGCCTGATCGAGACGGCGGAGATCCGCGGCTTCCGCGTGCTGGATCCGACGGGCGGCACGCTCGCTGCGGCCGCGGTTCCGATCGCCACGGCGCTCAGGAAAACGCGCGTGACGCAGAAGGACGACCATCTGCGCGTGCGTGGCTTGTTTCCCGCCGGCGTGACCCTGGTCTACGGGCTCGACCCCGCGCGTGACGGCGACGTCGGCGCGACCTTCACGCTCCACGACCGCACCGGCGTCATCCACACGGTCACGATCCCGGCGGCAGCGTGGCAGCTCCAGCCCCCACTCGGCGAGCGCTGGGAGTACAAGGACAAGGGCGGGATTCGCTCGGGCGTCCGCAAGATCCGCATCCGGCTCCAGCGCAAGCGCGGCGTGCCGATCGGCTGGGACGTCCAGCTCGCCGCCGACGGCGTCGACCTCTCGGCGAGCGATCTCGGGAACGTGACCTTCACGATGACGAGCGCGATCCGCGAGAACGCGTTCCGCTTCGACCCGCGCGTCGCGCAGACCACGCTCGCCTGCACGCCCAAGGGGACGAAGAAGCTCTGCGAGTAGCTGTGCGGCGCGGGCTCACTGGAGCCGAAACACGCGCTGGAAGTTCCTGAGCGCGCGCTTGCTGCCGGCCGCCGTCGCCGCACCCGACGCGAGCGCGTCCGCGAGTGTCGTCTCGCCGCGGCGAGCGGCGAGCCACACGTGGGCGGGGGCCGCCAGCGTCATGTCGGGGTCACGCCCGGCGGCGGCGCGCGCACCGCGGTTCCCGCTCGTCAGCGTAAAGTCGCTGCCGTCGACGACGAGACGATAGACCTCGTCGACGTCGGTTGCCGCCGTCGGGTCGTGCCACGCGGCGATCGCACCGTAAGCGGCGGTCTCGGGGCGGACCTTGGTCGACGGGCGCAGGCTCGGCAGGAGGTCCATGCCGAAGCGCGCCATCGCCTGGAGGATCGGCACGGCCTCGCGCGCTTTCGCGGTCGGGGTGTAGACCGTGCGCGCCGCCGGCGGCGGCAGCTCGCGGCTGGCGACGAGCCCGTGCTCGGCGAGCGCTTGCAGGCGCTCGCTCAAGAGCGTCGGCGAGATGCCGGGCAGATGCTCGCGGAGGTCGACGAAGCGCTGATCGCCGAAGAGCAGCTCGCGGAGGATGAGCAGGCTCCAGCGATCGCCGACGAGGTCGAGCGTGCGCGCGATCGGACAGTAGTGGCCGTGACGCTTCTTCACGCGGCGGCCTCCGCGACGTGGGCCGCCGCGACCGCGCGAACACGCGCCGACGCCGCCTCGGCGAGCTCGGCCTCGGCGCCGGCGACCGGCGCGAGGCGCACGGCCACGTTCTTGTGGTACGGCGTCGCGGCGATCGGGTCGCAGTCGTCGTGCGCGGTGATGAGGTTCAGGCGCGGGCCGTCGACGACGCGATTGCCCTGCCCGTCGGGATACGACTGGCCGTAGCCGTGCGGCAGCGCGACGAGGCCGCGCCGCATCGACGCGTCGCTCTCGATGCGGGTCACGAGTCGGCCCGTCTTCGTCTCGACCGCCATCCATCCGCCGTCGTTTGCACCCAGGGCCGCAAGGTCGTCGGGGTGGATCCGGAGCGCGCCGTCGGGATCGCTCTTCCGCCACGCCGGGGTCCGGAAGATCTGATTGGCATTGTGCATCCGCCGCTGTCCCGCGACGAGCGTGAACGGATACGCCGGGTCGGCCGCCTCCGCCGCGGGGTCGAGCACGCGGAGCCAGTCGAGCATCTCCGGCACCGCGAGGTGGATCTTGCCGTCGTGGTGCTTCACGAGCTCGAAGATCTCCTCGTACTCGTGTGCGGTGAACACGAAGCCCGAGCGGCTCGCGAGGAGCGTCTCGAAGAGCAGCTCGCCGAGCGCCGGCGGCTCGGCGGCCGTCGCGAGCGCGCGCTGGACGGCGCGCGAGTGCTCCATGGCGGTCCGGTGGCACGCGGCGTAGAGCGGCGCCGCAGCCGCGCTTCCACTCGGTAACGTCGGCCCCAAGGTCGCGTAGAGCAGCACCGGCGCGATCGGCACGAGCTTCGGGTTCTCGCCAAACATCTGGAAGGCGCGCTGCATCATCGTGCCGCGGTGCTCGACCGCGAGGGCTTTCAGCTCGGCGAGCTGGTCATCGGACGGCAGGTCGCCCATGGCGCGGAGAAGGCGGGTATAGATCTCCGACTCGGGCAACGTCCCTTCGAGCGGCGCAAAGAGCGGCGCCCGGAGGTGGAAGAAGTTCCGCGGCCATTCGAACGTGAAGAGGGTCGCCTCCCACTTCTCGTACTGCGCCGCCGCCTGGAGCACGTAGTCGGCGAGCGCCGCCGTCTCGGTGTACGCGACGTCGACCACCACCGAGAGCTCGAGCGCGCGGAACGCCTGCTCGAAGCGCGGCGTGTCGGCGGCGGTGTTGGCGGGATTGTTCGACTCGACCCAGACGGCGCGGATGCGGCGCGGGTCGTCAGTCACCACCTCGTCGGCGAAGCGGTTGGTCGGGAGGAGCCCGCCGATGATCTCCTGGCCGGTCACGCTCGAGCGCTCGCCCTGCGAGTCGCGGAAGAGCGGCTGGAGCCAGGTGAGCATCGCGTTGGTGCCGCGCCGGCCGAAGTTGCCGGTCACGAGGTACAGCAGCTTCTCGAGGTAGGAGTTGAGCGTCGAGTGCCGGCTCTGCTGGATGCCGAGCTCGACCCGCACCACCATCGACTCGGCGGCGAGGATCATGTCGACGGCGCGCTCGATCTGCGCGCGCGGGACGCCGGTGTGGGCGATCCACGCGTCTATCGGCGTCCGCGCGAGCGCGGACTTCACCTCGCCCCACCCCGTCGTGTGGTTCGCGAGAAAGTCGGCGGCTTCGCCGCCGCGCTCCACGATGATCGCGAGCATCGCGGTCAGGAGAAACGCGTCGGTGCCGGGACGGAGCTGGAGGTGCAGCTCGGCGACGTCGGCGACCTCGGTGCGGCGCGGGTCGATCACGATCATCCGCCGCCCCGGCGCCTTCTTGATCTCGTTCACGGCGTTGCGCGCCGCCTGGAAGCCGTGCGCCATCCAGGGGTTGCAGCCGAGCACGACGAGCAGGTCGGTGTGCTCGATGTCCTCGGCGGTGTGACAGAGCTGGTCTCCGAAGAGCCGGCCGTTCACCCAGAAATCGCCGGTCTTCTCCTGCGAGAGCGCGTTGAAGTGCTTGGTCGCGCCGAGCACGCCGCGGAGCGCCGAGAAGTACGCGCCGCCGAGGTGGTTCCCCTGACCGCCCCCGCCGTAGAACCCGAACGCGTCGGAACCGTGGGCCGCGCGGATCGCGTTCAGCTTGGCGGCGATCTCTTCGAACGCGGTCTCCCACGAGATCGGCTCGTGGGTGCCGTCGGACCGGCGCCGCAGCGGGCTCGTGAGGCGGTCGGCGTGCTCGCCGTACCACTGGAGCCGCTGCGCTTTCTGGCAGAGGTAGCCGTGCGAGCGAACGTTGGCGCGGTCGCCGCGGACGCGGGTGATCTTGCGGCCGGTCGTCGCGACCTCGAGGCCGCAGTTCACGTAGCAGAGGATGCAGGCCGTCTGACTCCAGGTCTCGTCCGCCATGATGCGTTCTCCTTCGCGTCACCAGAAGTACAGAATCTGTACTGCTGGATATTGAATGCTGACGCAAGACCCCATCTCGCCATCGACCCGGCGCTGTGGCACGCGGACTCCCCGTGCTCTCCCGATCGATCGTCGCCGCCGTCCTGCTGACTGCGACCGCGAGCTCCTGCTCCGGAGCCGCCGCGGCGTCGGCGGCGCGAGCCGTGGCCGCCGGTGACGCGATCGCCGTCGTCGAGCCGGACGCGGCGGGTGCCCGTCGCCTGCCGCTCGTGCGCCGGAACGGCTTCCTGGTCACGCCGGTCACCATCGACGGCCGGGCGGCGGGCGAGTTCCTGGTCGACACCGGCGCCGGCGCGACGATCGTCGATCGCCGGCTCGCCGACGAGCTACGGCTCCCGCGGGTCGTCGATGCGAAAGTCCAGGGTGCCCTCTTCCAAGGCACCGCCGAGGTCCGGACCCTGCATCGCCTCGCCGCGGGCGGCATCGAGCTCGTCACCGTCCCGACGCTGGCACTCGACCTGGAGGACGTCCGCGCCAACCTCGGCGACCGGGTGACGGGCGTCATCGGCTACCCGACGCTCGGCACGTTCCCCTTCACCGTCGATTTCGTCGACGCGGCGCTCACGATCCACGATTTCCGCCGCTTCGAGCCGCCCGCGGGCGTCGCCTCCGAGCTCGTGCGCGTGCACCAGGTCCCGTACGTCGAGGCGACGCTCGAGCACGGCACCGTGGTCTGGCTCCAGCTCGACACCGGGTCGGCCTTCGGCGTCACGCTGTGGCGCGAGTTCGTGAGGCAACGTCCCGAGGTGCTGACCGTGCCGCAGAAACGCGGGGTGCAGACGAGCGGCATCGGCGGCGGCGCACGGGTCATGGAGTCCGAGGTTCGCTTCCTCCGGGTCTTCGGCCGCGACTACGCGAAGGTCCCCGTCATCATCCACGACGCGCCGTCACACGGTTGGAATCACCCGCGGGTCGCGGGGCGCGTCGGCATCGGGCTCTTGAAAGACCTCCGCGTCACGATCCACCCGGGGACCCGGAGGATGTGGGTCACCCAATAGCCGGTCGCGCAGTCGTACGTCGGGGCCGCGAACGCATCGTGCTCGGATCAGACGCCGCGGACCAAGCTCCGCAGCTCGGCGATCTCCGCCGCAAACGCGTCCCGCATCGACGGCTGCCCGGGAAGCTCGGCGCGCGGAGCAACGCAGCCCATGCGCGCGGCGCTCGCGGCAACCGAGATGCGAATGCCCTTGCCACGCCGCTCGAGCACGAGCGGCCAGTGCCGGCACGCACGCGGCTTCATTGCGGCGACGGCGCGGCCGGTGCGGACCGCGGTCGCATGGATGGCGCAGAGCGCGCGGCCGGCGCGGGCGAAGAGGAAGGGACACGTCCCGGCCTCGTCGCGCGGCTCGATCTCGAGACCGTCGCCGTCGTCGACGAACACGTTCGCGAACCCGCGCCCGGCACGCAGGGCTGGAACGAGCTCCGCGAGCTCGTCCATCAGCGAGTCGATGACGCGCACCTCGCGGCGGACGACCTCGATCGTGTTGCCGACGCAGCACGTGCGCCCGCGCGGGCAGCCGTTCGGAAAGCAGCGGTATGCGAGCCGCGACAGCATCGGGTCGAGCGTCACGTGGAGCATGCGGCGCACCAGAGCACGTCCCTCCCCAGGGGTCGATCGGTGGCGGGTACCGGCACGTCGCGCCTGTGCGCCGAGTTCGTCGATCGGTGTAATTTTTGGCACTTGGGGTGCCGACGTGGCGGTGTCGCGACCGTCCGCGGGAGGCAATCCGTGAACAACGCTGGCATCTTCGCACAGGACGCCGTGGCCCGGGTCGTGCAATGATCGGGACATGCCCGACGGATCCAAAGAACAAAAAGAAGTGGAGGGCCTGCGCCGGCTCGCGGAGCTTCTCCGGGAAGCACACGCGGCGGTGCAGGAGGGACCGGCACCCGGCAAGCAGGCACCGAAGAGCAAGAAACTCGGGCACCGCGATCCGAAGCCGGCGCGGAACGCGCGCGGCGACGCCCCGAGGCGGCCGAAGCCGTAGCCTACGGCAGCACTTCCCGCCGGTCGGTGAGGCGCGCCTCGAGACGTGCCTGCTTCTCGGCGAGGAGACCCTGGACCTTGGCGGTGAGCGCTTCGCGGAGATCGGCCGCTTCTCCCAGGCGGGCGACGCTCACGTAGTCCGCCCCCGCGGTCCGCAGCCGGCCCACGTCGCTCAGCACGTCGGCGGGCGCGATGATGCACGCGTGCGGGTTCAGCGCGCGCAGCTGCCGCACCAGGTTCTCGTTGCTGATGCCCTTCAAGAGGCTTTCGGGCACCGTGAGCACGAGGAGCTCGGCGTCGGCGAGCCCGGCGTGCAAGAGCGTGTCGCGCTGGCTCACGTCCCCGTAGATCACCGTGATGCCGCGGGCCCGGAGCTCGCGCCCGACCTCGGGGTTGAAATCGACGACGGCGACCTCGGGCAGGAGCTCCGGCGCGCTCCGCGTGATCTCCTCGAGCAGCGAGCTCGCGGTGCGATAGAAGCCGAGGATCATGATGCGCGCGCCGCGCGCGTGGCCGGCGGCGATCTCTTCCTGCGTGCACACCTGGGTCGCGTCGTCGTCGAGATCGGCGAGCCCGATCCGTTTCAGGAACGGGATCAGTCGGCGGACGATCCCGTCGGCGTGGGTGATCCCGAAGGTCGAGAGCACCGCCAGCACGAGGAACGCGAGCGACACGGCGCCGGCGACCTCGGTGCCGATGTGGCCGGCCTTCACCCCGAGCCCGAGCATGACCAGCGAGAACTCGCTCACCTGGCTGAGATAGATGGCCGGCACGAGGCTCAGCCGAAGACCTGACCGCATGAGATAGAGCGGCGTGAAGGTCGTCACGACCCGGCTCGCGACCGTGAACGCCGCGAACGCCGCGGCGAGCCCCGCGGCCGCGAGCGTCGGGATCTGCATCCTGAGGCCGAGGCTCACGAAGAACAGCGTGACGAAGAAGTCGCGGAGGCTCGTGACCTTGGCGGTGACGTCGAGCGCGTACGGGAACGTCGAGAGCGCGACGCCCGCGACGAGCGCGCCCATCTCGCGCGAGAGCTGGAGCCGGGCACCGAGCTCGCCGACGACGAAGCACCAGCCGAGCGCCCCGATGAGGACGAGCTCCGGCAGGCGGGCGACGTTCCGGAAGATCGGCGGCAGCACCCAGCGGCTGACCGCCAGGGCGGCCGCGACCAGCACCACGACGCGGAGGAGCGACAGCAGCAGCACGCGGAGCTCGAGCTGGTCGAGGCTCGGCTGGACGGCGAGGAAGATGATGACGAAGAGGTCCTGCAGCACGAGGACGCCGAGCGTGATGCGGCCGGCGAGCGTGTCGAGCTGGCGGAGGTCGTAGAGGACCTTCACGATGATGACCGTGCTGCTGAGCGCCGCCGCGACCGTGAGGTAGAGCGCGCTCCACCCGCCCGCGCCGAGCGCGAACCCGGCGCTCCGGAACGCGAAGAGCCCGAGCAGACACCCGCCGACGATCTGCACGAGGGCCGTCACCGTGATCGACCGGCCGGCGGACACGATCTTCTTGAGGTCGATCTCGAGGCCGATCATGAAGAGCAGAAAGATGAGGCCGAGCTCCGAGATCACCTCGATCGCCTCGGCCTCGTGAATCAACGCGAGCCCCGCCGGGCCGATCACGAAGCCGCCGACGAGGTACCCGAGCAGCGGCGGCTGGCGCACGAGCTGCGCCGCGACGCCGAAGACCCACGCGACGCCTATACAGAGTGCGATGTCGCGGATGAGCTCGTGCATGGGGCCCGGGCTTTATCGTCGATCGATCGGGGCGTCCAAGCGTCGCGTAGTGCACGAAGACCGCTCGCGGCACACCGAGGCTCTCCGATGCGGTGTCGGCGGCGGGTGGGTCAGGGAGGGCTCCTACGGTCGCCCGGTCGCGACACCCAGCGCGCAAAGCCCGCCGCAGCCTCTCTGTCCTTCGCACACGCGAGCTGCGGCTCCCCGGAGCCCTCCCTGACCCACCCGCCGCCGATCATCGCAACAAGAACCGATCGACCGACGCGCAGCCTCACCACCGCCGCCGACGACGACGCTTCAAGAACAGTGGATGAGGATGCAGCAGGCGGGCGGGTCGGGGATGGCTTCGGGGCGCCGCGAATTTCTCGGGCGTCATACCCGGCCTCGCCAGCACGCGAGCTTTCTGGATATCCGGCTCCGCGCTAACGACGATGGTTGCATCCAGGTGCGCCTCGGCGCCGGTTTCAAACAACAGCGGAATATCGATAACCG
>JANNPN010000258.1:0-6245 GCA_031400185.1 Polyangiaceae bacterium | reverse complement strand
TCGCGGTGAACTCCATCGCCAACGCCCGCCGCTCTTCGAGCGTCGTCGCGACGAAGTGCCGCGACTTGCGTCGGACCTTGCCCTTCGCTTGCTCGACGAGTCCGCGCTCTTTCAGCAAGTCGGTGACGCGCGACACGTTACTCGCCTTCGATTTGTCGCGCACGGCGACGGCGATCTGCGTACGCCATTTGGCGGTGGTGATCCACGCACCATCGTCGGGCAGGGCCGCGATCGCACGGCTCACCTGCACGGCAAGATCGGCGTCCTCGATGCCCTCGATCGCGGTCGGATCATGGAGGGCGCGCCGGAGCTCACGCCCGAAGGCGTATAGCATGCGATCGCGATAGAGCACGGCGAGCAGCGGCGCGACGGGCTCGTCCCGCACGGTCGCCAGCCGGCGGACCAATGCCTCGTTCGGGAAGCGTTTTCCCTTCTCGATGTAGCCGAGCATGACCGGATCGACGGTGCCGCCGAGCACTTCTTTCGCGAACTTGGTGACGGTGTATTCGCGGCCGCTGAGCACACGGGTCTCGTAGAAGAGATCCTTGATGCCCGTGGGGGCAGTGCTCCGCCGTTGCATGACTCGGGAAGCTACCCAATCGAAACTTGCTTGACAAGCAAACAAGTCTTGTTTAGTCAGAAGGTGTCCGGTCGTAGTGGAGCGACGGACGAGACATCCCGCCGCCCCGTGCGCGAGTGGAGCGCAGCGCGGGAATGGGTTCGGCGCGGAGAGGAGCGCCGGCGCGATCAACGAGGTCGCGCCGGCGCCCCGGACCTTCCTTTTCGGCCCCCCGTCGTGTCGCCGGTGTTCTCGCGCGCGTCGCAAGCGGAAGCGGAAGTGGTGGCAGCAGGCGGGCGGGTCGGGGACGGCTTCTACGGTCGCCGGATCGCTGCCGCCCACCGCAGAAGGCTCGCCGCAGCCTCTCTGGCTTGCGCACACGCGAGGTGCGGCTCCCCGAATCCATCCCCGCCCCACCCGCCTGCTGCACCATCTTCTTATCTTCTCAGCTTCTCGACCGGGGTGTTCGGCACGGCGACACTGTCGCCAGTCGATTGATCGGGCTTCGACGCATCGGCGGCGGGTGGGTCAGGGAGGGTCCGGGGAGCCGCACCTCGCGTGTGCGAAAGACATAGAGGCTGCGGCGGGCTTTGCGCGCTGGGCGCCAGGAACCCGGCGACCGTAGGCGCCCTCCCTGACCCACCCGCCGCCGATGCGTCGCACGAAGACCGCTCGACTGGCTCGGACATGCGTGACGTGACAGACCGTGCCACGGCCATGACGTCGCGTCTTCAATTCCGGGTTGAGGCAACCGCAAGTGCGTCGAGTGCGCGCGCGACGCGGTTCTGGACGCTGCATGGCGAGGTCGAGACGCCGCTGTTCATGCCGGTCGGGACGCAGGCGACCGTGAAGGGGCTGACGGTCGAGGACCTGGAGGCCGCGGGCTCCCACGTGCTGCTCGCGAATGCGTACCACCTGCTGCTGCGGCCGGGACCCGAGGTGTTCCGGCGCTTCGGCGGCATCCATCGCTTCATGAACTGGCGCCGCTCGGTGCTCACCGACTCGGGCGGCTACCAGGTGTTCTCGCTCCCGAACGACCGCGTGATCAGCGAGGACGGCGCCGTGTTTCGGAGCTACGTCGACGGCGCGCGCGTGATGCTGAGCCCGGAACGCAGCATCGCGGCGCAGCTCGCGATCGGGAGCGACATCATGATGGCGATGGACGAATGCGTGCCGTCGACGTCGACCCACGCGGTCGCGACGTCGGCCATGCACCGCACGCATCGCTGGGCCGAGCGCAGTCTCGCCGCGCGCGGCGAGTCGCCGCAGGCGCTCTTCGGCATCGTGCAGGGCGCGTGCTTCGAGGACCTCCGCCACGAGAGTGCGGCGCACCTCATCGGGCTGCCGTTCGACGGCTTCGCGATCGGCGGGCTCGCGGTCGGCGAGGGTAAGGTCGAGCGTGAGCGGTTCACGGCGCTCACGGCGACGCTGCTGCCGCGCGACCTCCCCCGCTACCTCATGGGCGTCGGCACGCCGCTCGACCTGCTCGAGGCCGTCGAGCGCGGCGTCGACATGTTCGATTGCACGATCCCGTCGGTGCTGGCGCGCCAGGGCGTCGCGTTCACCTCGACGGGCCGCCTGAACCTCTATCGCGGCGTCTACAAGTTCGCCGAGGAGGCGGTCGACGCGGAGTGCGATTGCCCGACCTGCAAGGACTACTCGCGCGCCTACGTGCACCACCTCATCAAGACGAGCGAGGCGCTCGGCTGGCAGATGCTCGCCAAGCACAACGTCCGCTTCTATCACGCCCTCATGAGCCGCATGCGGCGGCACGTCCTCGCCGACACCTTCGCCGCGTATCGCGACGAGCAGCGTCTCGTCCTCGCGCGCGCCGACGAGGACAACCCGCCGGTGCCGACCCCGCGCCGCCGCCGCGGCCGGAACGAAAGTGCGCTCGAGCGCTTCGGCGTCCACGAGTCGCCGGAGGGTCACGCGAGCATCCTGCACCGCGCGTCGGGCGAGCTGATGCACGGCGGCATCGATCCCACCCTCGAAGCACACGCGCTCTACGTGGAGCAATCCCGGCTGGTCGCGCGCCTCAGCGCGGCGAGCGCTCCCTCGACGCCCGACCTTCTCGGTCGACCGCTCGTCGTGTGGGACGTCGGCATGGGCGCGGCGCACAACGCGATGGCCGCCGTCCGCGCGTGCGAGACGTGCGACGCGCCGACCCGGCGGGCCCTCCACGTCGTGAGCTTCGAGCACGACGTCGCGTCGCTTCGCCTGGCGCTCCGGCACGCGGTCCAGTTCCCGCATTTGCATCATCCGGCGCCGAGCCACGTCCTGCGATTCGGCGTGTGGCGGTCGGAGACGACGCCGCTCCTCTGGACGCTTTTCGAAGGCGACTTCCTCCAGCACCTCTCCGCGGCGCCGACGCCGGACGTGATCTTCTGGGATCCCTTCTCGGCGAAGACCGACACTCCGATGTGGACGCTCGAGTGCTTCGCGGCCGTCTTCGCCGAGTGCGGCGAGCACGACACCGAGCTCTTCACCTACTCGGCGTCGACGGTCGCGCGGACGGCGATGCTCGGCGCGGGCTTCGTGATTGGCCGCGGCGTGCCGACCGGCCGCCGTCCGGAAACGACGCTCGCCATGACGCCCACCGCGGCGCGCCACGCGGCCGCGCGGGGCCGCCTCGTCCTCGGACCCGCCTGGCTCGAGCAGTGGCGGCGGAGCGACGCCAAGTTCCCGAGCGACGTGCCGAGCACCGCGCGCTCCGCCCTGACGGAGCGGATCGAGAGCGCGCCGCAGTTCCAAAGAGAGGCGCCTTTCGGTTGACACCGGCGAGCCGCTTGGGCGACGGTCGCGGCGTTCGGCGCCCGTTTGGCGCGCTCCGCTACGAGACCGGCGGAACGCTCGACGGCGGGTTCGGGGACTCTGGACGCGCCTCCGTGGCGTTCAGCGGCCCCGCGTACTCCACCGCCGTGTTGCTCGCGCTCGTGGCGACATGGTGCTCTCCGGCATGGTGCTGCCGGGGACCCGGGGCCGGGGGGTGGGGATGTGGTTCGGCGCCAAACCCCGACCCGTAGCGCTCGGCGACGCTCGAAGTGTCGGGCCGCTGCGGGAAACCCGCCCACCAGCGAGACCGCATTTTTCTCCGATTTCAGGCGCGCCAGAGGTCGTACGCGATCGTGAGGAGCGCGATCTCGGCGACCATGTGGCTGATCCACGGAGCGAAGATCGCGCCGCTCCGCTCGTAGAGGCGCGCCCAGACCGCTCCGGCGAGCGTGACCACGACGCCGACCGCGACGACCGCCGCGCCGGCGCCGCCGTTCCCCCACGCGGCGAACGCATGGTGCAGAGTGAAGGCGACGCTCGAGAGCAGGATCGCGGGCGTCGACGGCACGAGCTGCCGCACGCGCGCGAAGAAGAACCAGCGCCAGTAATACTCCTCCGCGAGCGTGTTCAGGACGACGTGATACGCGGCGAAGAGGGCGAACCCGGACGCCGTGATCACGCCGTAGCCCGCGAGCTTCGTCCGCATCACCTCGGGAGCCTCCGATGCGAGCAGCTCGGCGCGGAAGCCGACGCCGTAGAGCGCCAGAACCATGAGGCAGAGTGCCATGCCCGTGACGAGGGCGGGCGCGAAGACGGCGGTCGTGAGCCGCCCGAAGTGCAGCGGACGCCGCTCGACCGTCATCACCCACCAGAGCGGTAAGCCGAGCTGCACGAGCTTCGCGATCGTGTAGACCACCTTCACGATCGGCTTCCCCGACAGGAGATAGGAGCAGACGAACGCGATCGTGAGCGGCAGGAGCGCCGCAACCGCGAGCACCGTGATCTGCGGTCCGCGCTGGACGGTGCCGGCGATGCGCGCTGTCACGTCCACGTCGCGTCGCCGATAGCATCGGCGCCCCGCGCTTTCGAGGCGCAAGCCGGCGGTGCTACAAGCGGCCGTTCGGCATGGCCTCCCCCGCGCGCGACGACAGCCCGATCGTCGACCTCGATCGCGTCACGAAAGCATTTCGCGGCCGGACGGCTCTCGACGGCGTCTCACTCGCGATCGGGCGCGGCGAGATCGTCGGGGTCCTCGGCGACAACGGGGCCGGCAAGACCACGCTCCTCGGGCTGATGCTCGGCCTGTTGCGGCCGAGCGCGGGGGAGATCCGCGTCCGCGGCATCGCGACCGGGGATGATGGGCTCGGGACCCGCACGGGGATCGGCAGCGTCGTATCGCCGGCGTTCTACGAGCACCTGAGCGGCTGGGAGAACCTCGTGGGCCTCGCCGGCTATTCCGGGCCGGTCGCGGCCGCCGACGTCGCCGAGGCGGCGCGCTTCGTCGGGCTCACCGACCGCATCCACGACCGCACCGGGACGTACAGCCACGGCATGCGGCGGCGGCTCGCGTTGGCGCAGGCGCTCCTGCCGCCGCCCGACCTCGTCCTGCTCGACGAGCCCGAGGAAGGCCTCGACGCGGCCGGCATGCTCGCGGTCCGCGCGCTGATCGTCCGGATGAACCGCGAGCGCGGGGTCACGATCGTGCTCGCGACTCACCAGCTCGGCGCGGTCGCGGCGATGTGCACGCGGGTCGTCGTACTGGAGCGCGGGCGGCTCGTGTTCGACGGCACGCCGGCGGCACTCGCGAGTGCGGGCGGCGACGACATCGAACGAGGCTATCTGTCCGTGCTCGCCGCGGCTCGCTCGGCCGCGCGCGCGCGCGACGCCGACACCGCGCGCACGGCGGCCCCGCGGTCCGTCGCCGCGGTCCCGCCCGCCGCCGCGTCCTCGAACGCCTTCGTGCGCGGCCTCCGCTGGGAGCTCGCGAAGCTGTGGCGCCGTCCGCGGACCTACGCGGGCTTCGCGGTCTGCCTGCTCTTCGATGTGACCCTCGCCGCGCTGATCCAGTTGCCCGCCGTCCGCGAGGTCATGGCGCGCCGCTTCTGGAAGACGAAGATCGACGTCGACCAGGCGCTCACCGGTCTCACCGTCGCGACCCACCTCCTCGCGGAAACGGCCGCGCTCATCGGCGCGCTCTTCGTGTGCTTCGTCACCTGCGACATCGTGGGGCGCGAGTTCGAGGACGGCACGATCCGCATGGTGCTGTCACGACCCGTCGGACGGACGTCGGTCTGGCTGCAGAAGCTGATGGCGGCCGTCGCGTTCACGGCCGCGTTCACGCTCTTCATCGGGGCCACGGCGCTCGCGGTCGGGCTCGTCGCCGAAGGAGCAACCGGAAAGCTCCATCTCTACGAGCCGCGCGAGAGCCTGCTCGCGATCTTGCCGTTTCAGACGGGGCTCGCGCGCTACGGTGCCGCCGTCGCGTTCCTGGTCGTGAGCATGCAGATGATCACGGCGCTCGCGTTCGCCCTCGCGTGCTTTCCGATCAAGCCGGCGACGGCCGCCGTGCTGGCGTTCGCGTTCCTCCTCGCCGACAACCTGGTGCGCTTCGACCCCGGGCTCGTCGCCGTCAGCCCGTACACCGTGTCGACGCGCTTCCTCACCTGGCGGCAGGTCTTCAACGAGGACGTGCAGTGGCTGCGCGTGCAGCGGAACTACGGCTTCCAGCTACGCTTCGATCTCGCGCTGCTGGTGATCGGTTGGTGGGTGTTCCGACGCCGCGACGTGCGCAGCTAGCAGGGTTGCTGAAAAAGGGCCATCTGCGTCGTTGCTCCCTCTCTCACTTGTGCGGCGTAGCTCCGCTACGCCTCCGCGTTCGTTCGGTCGCGCCTAGCAGCTGACCCTTTTTGAG
>JANNPN010000254.1:0-2134 GCA_031400185.1 Polyangiaceae bacterium | reverse complement strand
GGCACACCACCTCCCCACCCCCACGGAGCTGCGACGCTGCGCAATCTGGTCTCAACAGCCAAGAAAAGACAGTTGCAGCGGCGACGTGACGCACCCACCGCCGCTTTTCTCCGCTGGTTGCTTTCATCCACATCGCGCAATGGCGTGCCGAGCGGGGCGTGGGGAGCGTGCCGGGCTCGTAGGCTGGACACGCGGACCCTGCGAAAGTTGTCTCTTGAAAGGGAAGGGCGTCTGGCCTCCGAGCCCGGCGCAGCGCTCCCCACACCCCGCCGCAGCGGGCCTACTTGCGAAATGCCGGACAAAAAAAGGCGCCGCCCGGGAGACCCGAGCGGCGCCTGAGAACGAGATGAACTACTTCGCCGCCAACTCGTCGTCGATCACGTTCTTGAACTGCTCGAACGGCTGCGCCCCCACGAGCATGCGGCCGTTGATGAAGAAGGCCGGGGTGCCGGTTACGCCGAGCGCCGCGCCCTCGTCGTGCTCCGCGTTGACCTTGGCGGCGGTCTCCTTGTTGTCGTAGCAGGTGCCCCACTTCGCCATGTCGATGCCGGTGTCCTTCAGGTACTCGGTCGACTTCTCCTTCACGTTCTGCGGGTTGATCTCCGCCTGGTGATTGAAGAGCGACTCGTAGATCTTCCAGTAGGCTTCCGCCTTCTGCACCTGCGCGCACTCGGCCGCGATCGACGCCGGCATCGCCCACGGGTGGAACGGCAGCGGGAAGTGCTTGAAGTAGAACTTCACCTTGCCCTCGTAGTTCTTCAGCACCTGGTTCTCGATCGTGTCGAAGCCGCGCTTGCAGAACGGGCACTGGAACTCCGAGTACTCGACGATCGTGACTTTCGCGTCCTTGGCGCCCTTGAAGGGCTCGTTCGTGAGGTCGATCTTCGCCATGACGGCCTTCGAGGGATCGACGGTCGTGTCGACGACCTCGCCGACCACGACGTACTTGAGGTCGGGTGATGCGATGAAGGTCATCGCCTTCGCGCCCTGCGGCCCCTGGATGTTCAGCGTCCCTTCCTTCGAGCCCTTGAAGCTGGTCGAGTCCTTGAGGCCCTGGACGGTCACGTTGGCGGTCGGCGGCAGGTTGTTCTTCTTGCGGAAGTACTTGACGAGGGCGTCCTCGCTCTGAGCGAGCGCCACGGTCGCGCTCGTCGTCACGAGCAGGGCGGCCAGGGCGAAACGCGATGCCTGTCGATTCATTTGATGCCTCCTGTGGGGTTTGGTTGGGCTCCCGCTTGCCCGCCTTTGGGATGCCGGTCAAGTAGGCCAGGGCCTGCTTCAGAACGCGAACGGGCCCTCGCGCGTGATCTCGGTGACAGGCTTTCGCTGCGACGGCTGCTCGATCTTGCGGAGCGCTTCCGGAAGCTCGGCCGCGTCGCCCGGGTGGCCGATCGCGACCATTGCCTCGACCGCGTAGTCGTCGGGGACGGCAAGCGCGGTCTTCGCGCGGTCGTAGTCGAAGCCCATCATGGCATGGACGACGAGGCCCATGCTGCAGCCCTGGAGCGCCAGGTTCTCGAAGGCGGCGCCGGCGTCGAAGCTATGGACGCGGTTCGGCTTGCCGTTCCGCGCGAAGACCGTGTGCGAGAGCACGACGATCAGCACGCCCGCCTTGTGACACCAGGCGCGATTCCCCTCGGCGAGGAGATCGAAGAAGGTCTGCCAGTGGGGACCCTCGCGATGCGCATAGAGGAAACGCCACTCTTGCTCGTTGTACGTCGACGGCGCCCAGCGCGCCGCCTCGAAGACCGTCGCGAGGTCGCCGGGGCTCACGGTTGCGCCGGTCATGGCGCGCGGCGACCAGCGCCGGAGGAAGATCCTCTCGATCGGACGATCGGGTGTGCGCACCTCGGCTGCGTCTGAAAGCTTCCCCATCGAACGTCCCCCCTCCGATCAGCGTCGCCGCCGATGCCCGAGCGCTAGCGGTTCGAGCGGACGGTCTCAAGCCGGGCGGGAGGCGGGTTGTGTCGTAGCTTGATTCCGGCGCAGCGGAGCACTCGGGAGCGGAAGTGGGGGCAGCAGGCGGGGCGGGTCGGGGATGGCTTCTACGGTCGCCGGGTTCCGGACCCCCCAGCGCGTACTGCCCGCCGGTGCGTCGCCGGCTTGCGCACACGCGAGGTGCGGCTCCCCGAAG
>JANNPN010000274.1:0-4215 GCA_031400185.1 Polyangiaceae bacterium | reverse complement strand
TCGACGAGATGACGCTGACCGCCGGCACGCGCGTCATTCGCGCGACCATTCAGAAGCGCGAGCGCGCGCGGCAGATCTACGAAGAAGCGAAGGCGCAGGGCCGGCGGGCCGCGCTGCTCGACCAGGAGCGCCCGAACATCTTCACCCAGTCGCTCGCCAACCTGATGCCGGGTGCCACGGTCGAGATCCGGGTCGAGTACGTCGAGCCGCTGAAGTTCGCCGACGGCACCTTCGAGTTCTCGTTCCCGACGGTCGTCGGGCCCCGCTTCGTACCCGGAAAGCCGACCGGCCACGCCGGCACCGGCTTCGCGCCCGACACCGATCGTGTGCCCGACGCCTCACGCGTCACGCCGCCCGTGACCCCGGAGGGCACGCGCGCCGGCCACGACCTGTCGATCGCGGTCGACCTCGACGCCGGCGTACCGCTCGGCGCCGTCGTCTCGCCGCTGCATCCCATCACCGTCGACCGTCCGAGCCCGGCACGCGCGCGGGTCGCGCTGGTGAACCAGCGCGAGATCCCGAACCGCGACTTCGTGCTGCGCTACACGGTCGCGACCGACGCGCTGCAGAGCACGGCCATGGTCCATCGGATCGCCGCCGGTGGCGACGGCTACCTCAGCCTCGTCCTGCTGCCGCCGCGCCGCACGACGGCCGAGAGCGCGGCCCCGAAGGAGCTCGTCTTCGTGATCGACCGCTCGGGCTCGCAGAGCGGCGCCCCGCTCGACAAGGCCAAGGAGACGATGCGCTGGATCATCGACCACCTGAACCCGCGCGACACGTTTCAGATCGTCGACTTCGGCTCGAGCGCGAACGTGCTCTTCGCCACGCCGGAGCGGGTCACTGCAGCGAGCCGGAAGCGCGCCCGCGACCACATCGACGCGCTCCAGGCCAACGGCGGCACCATGATGGCCGAAGCCGTGCAGCGCGTGACCGCGATGCCCGCCGACGAGCATCGCCTCCGCATCGTGACCTTCATGACCGACGGCTACGTCGGCAACGATTTCGAGGTGCTCGACCTGGTCCAGAAGAGCCGCGGCACGTCGCGCTGGTTCCCGTTCGGCACCGGAAGCAGCGTGAACCGCTACCTCATCGAGACGATGGCGCGCCTCGGCGGCGGCGAGCCGGAGTTCATCCTGCTCGCCGATCCCGGTGAGACGGTCGCCAGAAAGTTCTACGAGCGCATCGCCTCGCCCGTGCTGACCGACGTGCACGTCGAGTTCGAAGGCCTCGACGTGACCGACGTCGAGCCGCACGCGCTCGCCGACGTGTGGGCCGAGCGGCCGCTCGTGATCCACGCACGCTACCGGAAGGCCGGGCGCGGGACCGTCGTGCTGCGCGGCTTCCAGAACGGCCGGCCGTACGAGCAGCGTCTCGCCGTCACGCTCCCCGAGCGTGAGGAAGCGCACGGCGCGATCGCGTCGCTCTGGGCGCGCGCCCGGGTCGAGGCGATCATGGACGAAGACCTTGGATCGCTGCAGCGCGGCGACGTGCCGGCCGAGCGCCGCGAGCGCATCGTGACCCTCGCCCTCGCCCATCGGTTGATGACCCAGTTCACGTCGTTCGTCGCGGTCGAGGAGAAGGTCGTGAACGAGGGCGGCCGCCAACGGACCGTGACCGTGCCGGTCGAGATGCCGGACGGCGTCCGCTACGACGGGGTCTTCGGCACCGACGCCGCGCAGGTGGCGGCTGCCCCGCCGATGGCGGCGGCGCGCGCCGGTGCCGGAAGCGCGGCGATGAAGGCGCTCGGCGGTCTGCCGTTCGGCGTCCTCGGTCGCGCCGCGCCCGAGCAGCGCGAGGAAAGCGCGCGCATGCGGCGCCCGCCGCTGCCCGCCGAGTCGGACCCCGCACCGGCGCTCGCGGAGCCCCTCGCCGACGCGCCGCCGCCGCTCACGAGCCCGCGCGCGCAAACCCGGCTCGCGCCCGAGCTGCTGGCACTTGCAACGGCTCCCGCGGGCTCGGCGCCGACGGAGGTCACGGTCGTCGGCGGACGGGTCCGCGTCAAAGTCACGCTCCGCACGCTCGGCGACGAGGCGCGCCGCGCGCTGGTCGCGGCGGGGCTCGCGATCGAAAGGAGCGAAGGCACGACGGCGACCGGATGGATCGCGGTCACCCAGCTGGTGGAGCTCGCCGAGGTCGACGGGGTCGAGCGGATCGTGCCGCTGAAGGACCCAGCAGCGTCTCGAGCTGGATGAGGTCCGGCGCGGTCGTCGGTCCGCCTGGCCGTGCGGCCGGGGGACCGACCCGCGCCGCGGCTCGTTCTGGCGCAGCATTCGTCGTCGAGGACATAGCGCCGTCGACGAAGCTCGACCGCCTGCGCAGCGGCTGCCAGCCGACGAAGACCCAGGTCGAGCGCGAGGCCGACGCGATGGCGATCGGCATCCTCACGAAGCTCGCGCGGCATCCGCCCTATCGCCAGCCCGTCTTCAGCGAGCGCGGCTCGATGTATTGGGCCATCGACCAGATCGCGCTCGCCGCCGACGCCTGGGACACGGCGACGACCGAGCGCGCCGCCGCTGCCGGGAAGCTCCACCCGTCCTTCGACCCGCCGGAGCTTCCCGTGCCGCCAGCCGAGGTCGCGACCAATGCGCGCCGTTTCGTCTGCGACGCGTTGACACGGCGGGACGGCGTCGTGGCGTTTCCGGTCCGGCCGTCGACCCATCCGCCGATGGCGGAACGTCTGCGCCGCGTAGCGGAGGCCCTCGAGCCGATCGCACGCGAGCTTCCCGCGACCGGCGGCTCGGAGGACTTCGCGCCCGTCGCGCGGTTGCAGGAGGGGTTCGGGGCGATCACCGCCTTCATGCATCGCGCACGGGGCGCGTACCTGACGTCGCTCTACGACCAGATCTGCACGCTGGTGAACGGATCGGACCCGCTGGCGAGCTGCGCGCCCACGCGCTGACGATTGTGCTCGCCCGCATTGTCGACGATGGTGACCGCCGCCATGCCGGCGTCGTCCTCGGACATTCGCGCGGGCGTCGGGCTGCTGACCGCGAGCATGCTCGTCGCGGCGCTCCTGATGGAGGCGGCGCTGCGGGTCGCCCGCGTCGACCAGGCCTCCCACCACTCGATCTCGGGCTTCTCCGTCTACGATCCCGAGCTCGGCTGGAGGCTCGCCCCGTCGCGCACCGCGACGTTCCACGGCGCGCACTTCGCCGTCCGCGTGAGCCACAACGCCGAAGGGCTCCGGGACCGCCACTACGACTACGCGCGCACGCCCGGCCGGCGGCGCGTGCTCGTGCTCGGCGACTCGGTCGTGTGGTGCTGGGGGGTCGAGCACGACGAGTGCTTTACGGAGCGGCTGGAGCGCACCCTCCCCGACACCGACGTCATCAATGCCGGCGTCCCCGGCTACTCGACGGCGCAGGAGCTGCTCTTCTACGAGCGCGCGGGCCGGCGCTACGGCTCCGACGTCGTGGTGCTGGTGGTGGCGCCGAACGACGTCACCGACAACCTCGATCGCCGCGGCCCGCGCTTCGAGCTCCGCGACGGCACGCTCCGTCACGACGAGGTACCACCGCCGCGGCGCCGGAGCGCCGCAAACGAATGGCTGCAGGAGCACTCGCGCCTTTTCGCGTGGGCCGGGTACGTGGGCACGGTCGCGGGACGCGCGCTGAAGCGCGCGAGCGCCGAAGAGCCGCCGACGAGCGCGGCGTCTGCCGGCGACCGAGTCGCGGCTCGCGACGATGCTCCGACCGCCGCCGCCCCCGCCGACCTTCCGAAGCCACCCGCCTGGAGCCTTGCCGAAGCGCTCTTCGAACGGCTCGCGGCGGCGGTCGCCGCCGACGGCGCGCGGCTCGTCGTCGTGCTCGAAGCGATGCCGCCGGACCAGCGCGACTGGCAACTCCGGTTCTGGGAAACGCACCGCGTGCCGTGCGTCGACCTCATCCCCGCGCTGGCGGCCGCGAAGCAGCGCGGCGAGCGCGTCCGGCTCGACGGCGACCCGCACCTGTCGGCCGCCGGCCAGATCGTGCTCGCCGACGAGCTCGAGCGCGTGCTCGCGCCCACGCTCCCGCGACTCGACAGCACGCGCGGCCTGTGAGACTGAGGCGCCCATGCCCACGATCTTCCAGCACCCACGCGAGCTCGCGTCGTCCGTCGGCAAACACCTCGGCTACAGCGACTGGCTCGAGATCACCCAAGATCGCGTGAACGGCTTCGCCGACGCGACCGGCGACCATCAGTGGATCCACGTCGATCCCGAGCGCGCGAAGACGG
>JANNPN010000246.1:0-4280 GCA_031400185.1 Polyangiaceae bacterium | reverse complement strand
CGTCACGGCCGAGCACGAGCGAGACCTGGTCGCGATCCGGCGCGCGGTGAAGAAGCAGCTCGCATTCTACGGATCGACGCCGGCGTACCGTCCGACCCTCGAGAGCGAGGGCCACGGCGAGCTCCACGACGAGCTCAATCGTCTCTCGAAGGCCGGACGATGGGACGACATGACGGACCTCATCGACGATGCGCTCCTCGACGCCGTCGCGGTCGTCGGGCCGCGAGGGACGATCGCGGCGGCGCTCCGGGCCCGCCTCGCCGACCTCGCCGACGGCGTCAGCCTCACGAACAACCGTGCCCCCGACCCGACCCATTGGGCGGACGTCGTCGCCGACCTGCGGGCGAATCCGCGCTGACCGGCGTTGCAGGGCCGATTCTCCGGCAAGAATGTAACGCTCGCGTCGCGGCCCAACGCCCGAATCTCCTGTGGTGGCGAGGGCGGTGGAGGGCACAGCACTTGCTGCTGGTAACCGGCCGCGAACGGCGCTTGCGTTCGAGTCGGACCCGACGACTCGGCGCGCTCGCGGCACCGGGAACCGACACCAGCCGTGGCGCACGACGAGAGCATCCGAGCCGCGCTCGACGAGGAGACGACGCCGCTCCTCGTCCGCCGCGCGGAGGCGATCGTGCTGGTCTCCGCGGGCGGCATCCTCGCCGGCATGCTGCTCGACGCCGTGCTGGCGCGGCCACAGCCGCAGTTTCTGTTCTCGATCCGGCTTGCGGCGGTCGTCACCTACGCGTTCGCGCTCTTCGTGCTCGAGCGCCTCGGCGCCGCCGGCGACGCGTCGCGCGTGCGCCAGGCCGCGGTCGTCTCGGCGGCGATCATGTGCGTCGAGACCGCCGCGATCGACCTCGCGGCGGGCTCGACGGCGATGTCGTTGCACGTGCTCTCCGCGCTGGCACTCGGCGGCGCGATCGTCTTCCCGTGGGGGCTCAGGGCGCAGGTCGCGCTGGTCGTCGTCGGAACGTCCTGCCTCGCGGTCCACCTGCTGTACGACCCGACGCTGTGGGCGCAGTCGTCGAACCTCGTGCTGACGGTGGCGTCGACGCTCGCGGCGTCGATCTACGCCGCGAGCTCGCTCGACGCCCAGCGCCTCGCCCGCAAAGGCATCGAGATTCTCCAAGCCGGCCAGAAGCGCGTCCTCGAGATGGTCGCCCGCGACGCGCCGCTCGTCGAGATCCTCGCCGAGACGCTCCGTATCGTCGAGCAGCAATCGCCCGGGATGATGTGCGCGATCCTCCTCGTCGAGCCGAGCGGGACGACACTCCGCCATCTCGTGTCGCGCCGGCTGCCGCGCGGGATCGCGCAGGCGATGGAGTCGGTCGCGATCGGCCCCGACGTCGGCTCGTGCGGCGCCGCGGCCTTCCTGCGGACACGCGTGGTCGTGAAGGACATCGCGACCGACCCGCGCTGGGTGAGCTTCCGCGACCTCGCGGCGGACGCCGGGCTCGCGGCCTGCTGGTCGGAGCCGATCATGGCCGGCGATGGCCGTCTCCTGGGCACGCTTGCGACGTACTACTCCGCGCGGCGCGGCCCGACGGCGGCCGAGGAGCAGATGATCGAGCTCTGCGCCCACCTCGCCGGCATCGCGGTCGAGCGCGGCCAAGCGCGAGCCGATCTCGAGCGTTACGTCGCCGCGCTCGACGCCGCGCGCGAGCGCGCCGAGGAGCAGGCGGCGCAGCTGCGCGCGCAGACCGAGGAGCTCGCGGAGACGCGCGATCAGGCGCTCAGCTCGGCTCGCGCCAAGTCCGAGTTCCTGGCCAACATGAGCCACGAGATCCGCACCCCGATGAACGGCATCATCGGCATGACGGACATCCTGCTCGAAACCGAGCTCGACGCCGAGCAGCGTGAGCTCGCCCACACGATCCGCCGCTGCAACAACGCTCTCCTCACGGTCGTGAACGACGTGCTCGACTTCTCGAAGATCGAGGCCGGGAAGCTCGCGATCGAGCACATCCCGATGAACCTCCGCCACCTCGTGGAGGAGGTGACGATGCTCTTCGCGCCGCAGGCGCACGAGAAGGAGCTCGAGATTGCCGCCGTCCTCCCGCCGGGTTTCCCCGAGCACCTCCTCGGCGATCCCGGCCGGATCCGGCAGGTGCTGTCCAACCTCGTCGGTAACGCGATCAAGTTCACCGAGCGAGGCGAGGTGGTCATCGAGGTCGAGATGCGGGCGGAGCGCGGCCAGTGGGCGGCGGTCGCGATTCGCGTGCGCGACACCGGGATCGGCATCCCGCAGGACCGTCTCGGCGCCATCTTCGAGAGCTTCACCCAGGTCGACGGCAGCACGACGCGGCGGTACGGCGGCACGGGCCTCGGCCTCACGATCTGCCGCCAGCTCGTCGAGCTCATGGAGGGCACGCTCACCGTCGCAAGCGAGCTCGGTGCCGGCAGCAGCTTCACCGTCGACGTGACGCTCGAGAAGCAGGCCGCCGCCGGGAGCGACGATGCGGTCTCCGGCGCGCTCGCCGATCTCCGCGTCCTGGTCGTCGACGACAACGCGACGAACCGCCGGATCGTGTGCCAGCACCTCCGCTCCTGGGGCTGCCGTCCGGAAGAGGCAACCGGCGGCCCGACGGCGCTTCGCATGCTCGGCGAGGGCGTCGGCCACGACCCGTTCGGGCTCGTACTGCTCGACATGCAGATGCCCGCGATGGACGGGGCGCAAGTCGCGGCGCGGATTCGCGCCGACCCGACGCTCGCGGAGCTACCGCTCATCCTGCTCTCCTCCATGGGGGCGCTCCGCGGCGGCTCGGAGGGCGCGCGTGCGCTCGGGTTCGACGTCGCCGTCACGAAGCCCATCTGCCGGTCGGTCCTCGGCGAGACGGTCACCGCCGTGCTGGAGCGCCGCATCCCCCGCGCCGCCGACGGTGTCAGGTATCCGCTGCCGATCACGCGTACGCTCGACGTGTTGATCGCGGAGGACAACTCGATCAACCGCGACGTGCTCCGCCAGATGCTCCAGCTGCTCGGCTGCAACGTCGAGGCCGTCGGCAACGGCCGCGACGCCATCGCCGCCGTCCAAGCACGCCGCTACGACGTCGTGCTGATGGACGTGCAGATGCCGGAGATGGACGGACTCGCGGCGACGAAGGAGATCCGCCGCCTCGAAGCCGCGAGCACCCACCGCGTCGCCATCGTCGCGCTCACCGCCCACGCTCTCGAAGGCCAACGCGAACGCTGCCTCGCTGCGGGCATGGACGATTTTCTGACGAAGCCGATCACCCTCGAGGCCCTGACGATGGCGATCGCGTACCAACGCGTGCGGTGCGAGGGCGGGGCACTGGTGACGTCGGCGGCGTAGGATGCGTCCGCCGCGCGGCTCCGCGCACTCGGTCCCTGTCAGGCCTGCTATCAAACTGCGACGGAGACTGTTGCCTGCCGTCGGGTGGCGAGCGCCGCCGTCGGTCCTCGTGCCGTCATGGAAGTGGGTAACGGTTGCTGGTCGCTACGGGGTGCGGGATACCTCGCGGCCGATCGCGGATCAGCGGCCTTTGGTAGCCCCGCGAGTTGCAATGATCCCGGCGGCCTACTGTCGCGTCCCCGTGATTCCTCGCGGCTCTGGCGTGCCCAAACACTCGCAGAACGCGGCACGGCGCCATTTCTGAGCGCTCGAGGACATGGCGACAGTCTTGATTCAGAGACATGGCTCACCGTGACGGCGACGTTCCAGAGACCTGGTCGCGCTCGAGCGTCACATGGAAGCGCTCCGGCCGGCCGTTCTGCTGTGGTTGCCGGGTTCGATGCGCGCGTGCCGAATTCCGAGCGTGCGCAACCAGGCAGCGAGCTCCGAGAGACCGCCGGGTCCGTGCAACGAGGCGAACGGCGCGCCGTGGTCGCGCGGATCGCCTGTGGCAGCCTGCAGGTGCGAAACACCGACGCGAGCGCGCGACGCACTCTCGTGGTGCGCGTGGTGCCCAACGCCACATAGGCGAGCACGCACCGGCGTAGGCGTCGGTGACCGTGAGCGGACAGCACCGGCCGCACCCGACGACGAAGTCCCCCTTTGAAGTCGATGTACTTCACCGCGTTGGGTCACATCTGCGTGCGCTAGCGGTGGGGTGACGCGAGCCACGCGCCGTCGGGGTCGGCGCGGGATCACGAGCGCGTTCCGCTGGAGGATCAGCGCGACCGTCGTGACCGGCGGGAGGCCGGCGCCCGGGTTGGCTTCCCGGAGCGTCGTCGCGCCGCGCTTCGCGTCGGGCGTGCCCGGCGCGCCGCCCCCCACGACGGCGGGCGCGGCGCGCCGCCCCAGGTCGGGCGGGCGCGGCGCG
>JANNPN010000224.1:0-35916 GCA_031400185.1 Polyangiaceae bacterium | reverse complement strand
CGCTCGATGAGCTTCTCCGGTGCGTCGAGCCGTTCACCCACCTCGATACGCTGGTGACGCACGATGATCGGTGTTGCAGTGATCGCGTCGAAGAGCTCGCGCCGTGCGTCGTCGAGGCTCGCGCCGCGGTCGATGAGCTGGTCGGCGACGGCGTGATCGAGATGCGCGGCGCCGACTAGCCGGCGGATCTCGGCATGGCGGGTTGCGAGCTCGGGTGCGGCCGGAACGGTCGGCACCTCCGGCGGGGGCGGCGTGATCGGTACTTCCGGAGTCGTAGGCATGGGTTCTCCTCTTGTGGTCGCGCCGACGTCTGCCGGGATCGCGACGAGTGACAATTCCTTGGGGGTCCAGCGGACGGCCGTGCGGACGCGGGCGCCATCGGCGCTGCGCGCGTCCTGCCAGCGGTCGACGAGGTAGCCGACGGAGACGTTGCGCAAGATGCCGGCCTTGATGTCGCGCCATACAGGCTCGGCGCGTTCTGAAAAACGGATCGTGGCGTGCCCGGCGCGCCCGTCGACATGGGCGGCGGTGATGACGCCGAGGATGCTGTCGACAGTCTCTTGCCGGTGCCCATCGAGCACCGGGCCGCCGATGAATTGGCCGAGGTCGACGTGCATCGGATCGAGCGAGAGGCGTTCCTCGAATGCGCCGGCCGCGTCGCGACGACGCACGCCGGCCCCGGTGCTCCACACGACGTCCACCGTGCGGGCGGTGTCGTCGATTGTGGCGGGCTCGAGGGCCGCGCGTCGGGTGCAAAGTTCAGGCGGCACGCGGCACCATGCGGGGGCGGTCGGCCGGGGGCGGCGTCTCGCCGGTTTCGAAGCGGAGATTCAACGCCCGTTCTCGATCGCGGTCGGCGGCAATCTCGGCGTCGAGTTGCTCGATGTCCCACCCGAGGGCGGCAACCTCCCGGCGACGACTGGTAAGACCAGCGCCAAGCGCCAGGCGTGCGGCCTCGGCGTCCTTCTGCGGATCCACCCAGGGTTGCGCCGGGGTGATCCACTCGACGGCAAGGAGCTCTTCGACGTCGCCGACGAGCCGGCCCGCGAGCACCTCGGTCGTGATCCACGCGCGCCAGATCGGGCGGCAGAGCTGATGCACCAGCACGGAGTGCTGGAGCTGCTCCAAGCGCGTCCGAAACTCGACGAGTGCGGCGCGG
The DNA here is from genome assembly GCA_031400185.1 of Polyangiaceae bacterium. Taxonomy (GTDB): domain Bacteria; phylum Desulfobacterota; class Binatia; order UTPRO1; family UTPRO1; genus UTPRO1. Next base: position 34,757 of record JANNPN010000224.1, on the reverse strand, counting down.
AGGCTCGAATAGTTCGCCTGCGATAGATCGCCGTCGAGCAGATACGCCGGCACGCCGAGACCGGCCGCGATTGAGCGCATCTGCAGTTTCAGGAAGTCGACCGCGTCGCCAATCTGCGCCGGCTCGCTGAAACGGACATCCGTTCCGGGCGGCAACACTTTGAGCGTGCCGGGTTCCAGGCCCGTCTGCAGCACGCCGGGTGCCGTCTGCTCGCCGCTGAATCCGGCGCCGGTCGGATCGACGACGAAGCCGGCGAACAATGCGGCGACCTTCTGCCGGACAAGCTGTGCGTCCTCGTAAACGTCGAGCTCGTGAAGTCGGAGCAGCACCGGCGCCAGCCACGAGATGCCGCGAAGCTGCCCCGGCGCGAGCGGGACGAACACGTGCGCCATCGCGTCGGCCGGAATGCGGACGAGCTCGTTCGAGAACGCCGGCACGTCGGGGCGGGTGCGATGGAGCCAGTACGCGGCCCGCGCGCCGTCGGCGTCGAGTTCCACTCCCTGCAGAATGCGCCGCGCGCCGTCGAGCTCCCGCGTCTCGTCGATCGGCACCATATCGGCGTCGAGGAGTCGCACGCGGAGCCCGCTCGCGGTCGGCACGAGCTGCGCAAAAGTTTCCCCGGTCTCCACGAGCGAACGCACGGCGAGCGCCTGCAGCCCGTAGAGGTCGGTGACGCCGTCGGCATCCGCGGTCGGCACCCACGCGCGCCACGCCGCATGGATCGTGTCGCGCACGGCGCGGTCGGGATGTTGCGATTGCGGCTTGATGCCACACCCAACGGCGCCTGACACCAGCGCGTTGACGCCGTTCGCGATCCACGGGTTGTTCCTGGCGTAGTATCCGGCGCGGCGACGCACCGGAGCGGCAGCGGCTGCGATTTCGGAGTTGACGTGCCCGAAGGTCGGAGTTCCCTGCCAGCGCCTCCCGCCCGCCGCGGCGTCGAAACGCCGGGTACGCAGCCACTGCTGAACCGTCTCCGAGACCCACCCCACAGCCTAATCTGTTGTATCAGATACGCTAATACATGGCAATGCGGGTCATTAGTCGGAATGACTGATGGCGGAACGGCATACGGATGCGGTACGTGCGCCTCGATGGCAATTGCGAGACCACGCAACCGTGGCAACTGGATTGTGGCCACGGAAGGATTCGTTCGCGACATGATGATTCCGACTTTCTGTATGCCGCTATTCGTCGCGACCTTGGGCCTGTTCGCGATGACGATAATTGTACTAGGGAGTGACGTGGTAGTTGGGCTGCGGACGGGCGTTTGGCAGTCGGTGAAACTGCAGCTTGCATGGGATCGATACCTCCATGGGACACAGCTAGATTTGTGGCTCCATGCGCCGCGGGACTGGTATGGCCTGCACAAGCTCACGAAAGATGCACTCGACGGGCCGCTGTGGCTCGGTCTCTTCGTCGCCGGCACCGCGATGGCATTCTGCTTCGTCGGCGTTTTCACCGCGATGGAGAAGGCCGCGACGTCAACCTTCCGGGCCCTTGAGCGACGACTGGTGTCTGAAAAGCGTTCGTAATTCACCACGCCGAAACCCACGGCGATGCCACGGCAGTAGCGCGCGGGGTCGCTGGCAGTCCGTCGCGGAAGGTCGCCTCGCGTGTCTCGAGGCTCACGGTCGCAATGTGGCGCGCCGCCCACGCATAGACAAGACAATCGAGCGCCTCGGCCTTCGCGGCCGGCTTCCGTTCGAAGCGCCGCACGGGTTGCCCGCGGGTATAGCGCACCACCTTGCGCTCGCTGGCGAGCTGCTCGAAATAGACGGGCTCAAGCGAATCGGAGAACCGGAGCGCGCGGCCGCGGCTCATGCGATCCATGAGCGTCGCCTTGATCGTGTCGACGCCGACGAGCATGAGCCGGCCGCCGCGAACCTTGCCGCGGCTCGGCTCGCACACGGGTCGTGAGCCGGCGACACCTTTGCCGGCGAAGACTCGGCGGTTCATGCGCGGAAAGGCGAAGGAATATATCCGGCTCGTTTGGTCGCCCGAGTCGATGATCGTCGCGTCGATGCCGAGCAGGTTGCCGCTCGGGTGTTTCCACTTTGTCCGCAGCAATTCGTCGAGCTCGGCAAGGGTCGCGTCCTCGTCGGGAGAGCCCCAGATCACGAAATGCCCGAGGATGAAGGCCTCGGTGCGCGACCATCCGACGATCGAGGCCTCGAGCCGGTCGTCTTGGACGTCGACGCCGCATGTGATGACGAGCACCTCCTCGGGGATGCGATCGAGGCCGAACGGTTCACGTCGGGCGGCAAGGTCGTGCTCGTCGACTTCGACGGCGGCCTCGCGCCAGCCTTCGCCCATGAGGGTATTCGTCCAGGTCTGGAGCTCGTCCGAGTCATCTTTGACTCGGAGAAACTCGGCGGCGATCTTGCCCCATGACGCATTGGCGAGCAGTGAGACCAGCGCCGACAGTCGGAAGCCGGCATGGCCGATGACATCGGGACGGGTTGCACGCCAACGGCCAGCCGCGACCATCGCCGGCTTGTGCGTCTCGGCGATCAGATCCTTGCACGTCGGGCAACGGAACGCGGCGGTTCCCGGCTCACCAGGTTGCCATTCGATGTGCGACCACTGGAGCTCGGTGAAGGCACCGCACGACGGGCACGGCACCTCGTAGACCCGTTGATCGCTCTGCGCGTAGGCGCGGAGAATGTGCGAGGTCTCTTCGAAGATCGGGGTCGAGCCGATCACGATTCTGCGATCGGCGAATGAGAGGGTTCGGCGCTCGGCCAAGAGCAGCGGGCTACCCTCCGCGCCAACGTCCATGGCGTCCACCTCGTCGCCCAGGAGGATGCGCGCCGTGTGGCGTCGCAGGTTCCGCGGTGCCTTGGCGGCAACGTTCTTCAGACTCCCGCCGGGAAAGCGCCGATGCAGGAGCGTGTTTCGTTCCCCGGCGGCGACGTCGGCCGCGAGCGCACCGGCGACGGCCGGCGTCGCGGCGAACAACGGCTCGATCTCCGACACGACGTAGTCCCGGCAGTCGGATTCGGTGGGGAGCAAGACGAGGATCGGCGCCGGATCGTTCGCGACGAAGGACGCGATGGCGCTCGTCAACAACGTCGTGAAGCCGACGCGCACCGGCTTCACGAGCGTGACCCGCTCGATGGTCGGGTCGCCGATCGCGTCGGCGATCTCGCGTTGAAACGGCCAGAGCTGCACCCGGCCGGGCGTGGCGCTCATGCCTTCGGGGAGCCGGATCTCGCTCTCGATCCACTCCGAGAGCTGCAGCCGCGGCGGCGGGATCAGCGAGCGGAGCGACTGACGGCGAACGTCACGAAGGGTCGGCATCGTCACCAGTGCCGAGCGCCGTGAGCGCATCCCGGATCTCGCGGTCGATCACGCCGGCATCGTGCGCCGAGAGATGCGGGAGCCGACTGCGCACCCGGCTCGTGATCGCGAGCACGCCGGCCCGGACCTGGCGCAAGACGTCCTGCCATTCGCGAGCGACTGCATCGGCGTCGAGGAGCTCGCCACGACGACGACGAACCTCGTCTTGACGAAGATCAGCGAGAGCGGATTCCTTCCGTCGCCGAGCGGCCTCGAGCGATTCGCCGAGTGCTCGAGGTCGGCCGGCGCCGGGTCGTTTGCCGCCTCTTTTCGCAGTCACGTCGTCTGATTTTCCTTCGATTTCATGGGTTGCAGCGGGTGAAACGTCGCGCGGCGCGCTCCCGCAGTAGCGGACGGAACCGGGACCCGTGGGCGAGTCGGAATCAATGCCGAGTCGCCTCGACGATCTCGACATGTCCCGCGGTCTCGAGAATCGCGAGCAGCGTTCGGCGCGCGTTCGGCAAGACGCCGACGATGGCGCAGTCGTAAAGGGAACGCAGCAACCGGCTTTGTCGAATGCCAACGGGTGAGGCGGTCAGTGTCTCCGCTTCGAGGCCCTCGAGCAGCGTCAAGAGGGGGTCCGCGTCTGGGAATCCGAGGAATTGGCAGACGCGTGAGATGCAGTGTCCGGCGAGCTCGCCGTTGCACTGCTCCTGCATCATGAAGGCCGCGATCAGGGAGTTGAGCTTGTCGGTCGTGGTCGAGTTGTTGTCGTCCATCGTCGTCGTCCTTTCGTTGGTGGTCTGAAGAGTCTGAAGGGTTCCGAAGGGGTTTGGGGTTAACTGCTTCACGAGAGTCTCCAAGACGCTCATAGGGAAAAGTGGTTCAGGACTATTCAGACCCTTCAGTCCGCAGTCCCACTCCGCTGTAGAGGGTTTGGCCTAAGCTGTTGCGTTTCTTGGTGAATCCCTTCTCCGCGAGCTTCGTGCCGAAGGCGGTGAGCGTCAGTTCCTCTTCCCGGTTTGCCGTACACCAGCGCCCATAGGCGACGTACAGATCGCTTGAACGCGCCCAGGCTGAACCGCTCACGGTGCATTTGTCGTCGAGAAAGCGGGCGATGATGTCGTTCTCTTGCCGATAGGCCGCAGTCGCCGTGGCGACCGCGGCGGGGGTCGCGAGCCGGTCTCGCTGCCACCTTTGGCAGCCCTCCACGGCCCAGCGGAGGATGCCGGGCAGTTCGGCCCGGAGCTTCTGAAGTAGGGCGGGATCGCGTTCTTCAGCCGGGATCGCGACGTCGAACGGAATCAGCCGGATGCGGGACCAGATCGATTCCGTCGTGTCGTCGACCGTCGGCTTGTGGTTCGTCGCCAGCCAGAGCTTGAACGCTGGGCGGAAGTCGAACCACTCGGCACGCATGAAGCGCGCACTGATGATGTCGTTCCCCGTCATGCGCTTCACGAGCTCGACGTCGAGCCGGCGCCCTTCGCTGGTCTCCGAGCAGGTCACGAATCGGGCGCCCTTCAGCCGTGCCACGTCGTTCGGGATCGAGTCGCCGCGCTTCGCCATGAGGGTCGAGCTCGGCGCGTTGATCGCGTAGTCGCCGAGCATGGCGCGCCACGTCTCCAGCAACGTCGACTTGCCGTTACTGCCGCCCCCGTAGAGCACGAAAAGTACACGCTCGCCGGTATCGCCCGTCAACGAGTAGCCGGCGGCCCGCTGCAAGAAGGCGATCAGGTCGTGGCGGTCGTCCATGATCCTCGCCACGAAGCTGTCCCAGGTCGGGCACGTCGCCGCGGGGTCGAAGGTGACGGGCGCCATCTTCGTGAGCAGGTCGTCACGGTCGTGCGGTCGGAGTGTGCCCGTCCGTAGATCGAGGGTGCCGTTCGCGACGTTTAGGATCCAGGGATCGCAGTCGAAGGCGTCGGGCAGCACAGGCACGCTTGGCTCCGATCTCGCGAGCGTGACCATTGCCTTGATACGCTCGAGCCGCTCCGACGCCCGCGCATGTGACGCGACCGCGGCGCGTCGGTCGGCGTCCGGCTCGTCGGCGGCTTCGGCGTAGATCGCTCGCACGGTTTCCGTCGCCATGTGCATGACGGTTCCCGTGTTGTCGGCGTCCCAGCGGGTGCCGTCGTACACGAGCCACCGATTCCAGGGGTGGCAGTACCGAAGGTCACGACCATGGCGACGAACAAGACGATGAGCGTTGCCGAGGTCGGTGTGGTCGGTCCGGTCCATGACGCTCCCTCGGCGGCGCGCGCGCTTCGCACGTTCGAGTCCGAGCACCCGGATGGCATCACCAGATCGCTCTGTCATGTCAGGACCAGCCCGCGCCGCTTGATCTCCGCGACGACGGCGGCGCGTCGCGCGATGTGCCAATCGCGATCGTCTTCATTCGTGGCGATCGCGATGGCGAGGTCGGCGCGCCGCAGTTCCACGACGAGCTCCCGCAAGTCGAGGGTGCCGAGGTCATTGTGGTAGTAGCGACTCGCCGCGACGTCGCTCTCAAGGGGATTCGGCACGCGCGCCGTGAACGCGCGCGGATCTAGTCGGCGCATGGGGCCGCCCCCGTGTCGCTGGTCGACGTCCGCACGAGCGAGGCCGTCCAGTCGAGCAAATCCCGGCGGCGATAGCGGATCGCGCGAGCGGAAATCTTCACGAAAGGAGGCCCGCCGCCGCGGAGTCGTCGTGCCTCCAGGAACCGGGTCGTCAGTCCGATGAGCTGCGCCGCCTCGTCAGGGCGGAGCAGCGCGTCGGGATCGAGCGCCTCGAGCAGTCGCCGCTCATGGCGATTGCGGGCGGGTGACGTCGTCGTGTCGTCGAGCATGGCCGCATGCTGCACGACGATCGCGCACGAGGTCTAAGTACAAGATCCCCGAAGTTTCTCCGCGTGCGCGAGGCACATATTAGGGAATGCCGAGCGGGCATCGGCGAGTTCCGTGCATCGCGTCGGCCACTCCAGCCATTCGCAACGTGAGCGGCGCGCGCGGGCAAGCTGATGGCCCAGGGTGTTCAGGCGTTTGCGCTCGTCATCGTCAGGGCGCGGTGCGAATCGCTGACGGTATTCGTCGTGCAGTGCGGAAAGGGGTTCAAGAGCTGCCGCGACGAATAGGACGAATGGTGAGAAACCAGCCTCAGGTGGGGGCGTCCGTCCCTGGAGGTCATCTTCAATCGGCTGGGAACCTTCGTTGTAGCTGATGTCCGCCGGTAGTCCGGTCGATGCTTCAAATATCGACGCGAGTTCGTCAGCGACTTGAGGGAGGCCAAGATCGTCGCTCGTTGGTCCGCCGTTCAGATTGGCGATACGCGTGAGCTGCTCGAGAGCACGCTCCGTGGCTGCCGTGATCCGCTCGCATGTTTGCGGCGTCAGAATTCCGCCCTCCGGTGGGCGTGTCGCGAATACGTTGCGCCGCGCATCGCCGTCGATCACAAGCGGGGATTGCCACGCGCCTCGAAGGTCAGGCGGGCGGGCGTGAGTCGCGTCGAGGATCAACGAAAGCGCGCGTTGCCGGGCGTACCATTTTGCCTCGTCAGTATTCTTACGCGGGCGCGTAGGTGGCCATAGACGGTGAAGGTAGGTCGGATCGTGGTGAACTAGTCTCACATACTTGATGACCAGCCCCCACCGAAGTCGCTGCAACCCGCCCGGCGGGCAGTACGCCAGGAACCAGCCGGTCGCGTACGGCATCCGGAGATGGACTCGTCTGACCGCGTGGCGCCATTGTTTCGCGCGCCGACGGTTCGTGATCTTCTCCCAGGCGTTTGCGAACGGGAACGTCGCTACGATGCGAGCAATCGTCGGCACGTCGTATTTCGGCACCGTGTCGAGCTTGAGGCCGAGCCGCCGCATGACCGAGATATGCGACGCGTGCGCCTTCACTGCGGCGCCGTTGCCGCCAGCATTGCAGCGCTATGGTCCTCGAGCGCATCGCGAACCTGTGACGGGAGAAAACGCGCATAGACTTTCGTGGTTCTCGGGTCGCGATGGTTCAGCACGTTCGCGACGAGCTCAAGGTTGCCCGTCCGCTGCGCGATCCACGAGCCGACGGTGCGGCGGACGTCATGAAAATGGACGTCGGTGAGTTTTGCCGCCGTTCGCGCGCGGTTCCACGCCTTCTCGACGTTAACGAGCGGTTTTCCCTTCTTCGCGCCCGGAAACACATAGGGGTTGCCTGCCTCGCGAGGGATGTTCGCGAAGATCTCGACGGCGAGCGCAGACAACGGGATGGCGTGCGGCCGCTTGCTCTTCGTCGCCGTCCCCGGCAGCGCCAGCACGCCGTGCGTCAGGTCGACGTAGTCCCAGCGCGCCGACAGTAGCTCCTGCTTCCGGGTGCCTAGCAGAAACGCGAGGCGAAAGAACGCGCGTATGTAGAGATTCTCGTCGGCCTCGTCGAGTTTGTCAAAGAGGGTGCGCACCTCGGCGGCCGTCATAAACCGCTCGCGGGAGCGCTCCTCAAATTTCTTGAACCGCCGTGCCGGATTCGGATGGCCGGCGGGTACCGTGCCCGTGTCGTCGGCCCAGGTGAAGATCTTGGATACCAGCATGACCACGCGGTTCGCGGTGTAGATCGAGTCCTTACCGATGCGGCGGTGCGCGTCCGCCACGTCTGCGCGCGTGATCTCGACAGCGGGGCGCCTCGCCCACGGACCGAGATAGTCCCGGATGCGCTGCTCGTCGGTCTTCCAGGAGCGCTTGTGGAGCTTGGCGTACTCGTCGACGAAGCGCGCGGCGAGGTCGCCGAACAGCACGACGCCGCGCTCGGCCGCGCGGGTCGCCACGGGATCGTCACCGGTCGCGGCGATCGCGCCGCGCTTCGTCAGGGCGAGTGTCCGCGCCTGGTCGGGCGTGAGCTCGGGATAGCCGCCGAGGGTGTAGAGGCGCGAGCGCCCATGCGCGTTCCGATAGCTCAGCACCCAGCGCTTCGCGCCCGACGGGAACGTGCGCAAGCCGAAGCCGCGGAGCTCGGTATCCCACACGATGCACTTGGTGCCGGTGCGCCCGTCGTAGCGGACGGCATCGACGGCGCGTTTCGTGAGCTTCGCGCGCCGCGATGGCGCGACCACGTGATTGTCGATCACAACGTCCCTCCCGCCGAAATCGCGCGAAAGCGAGTCAGCAATAAGTCAGCTCGCGGCGTCGAAATCGGTGTCGGGACCGTAGCAATCGATGCGGCTAAGTCAATGAAAAGGTGGGAACGGTGGTAGACGGACGGGGGTGGTCGGAGGGACTGGGGAAAACTACGAATCAAAAGGTCGCAAGTTCGAATCTTGCTGGGCGCATTGGTAGTTAGTCGGCGGACGCCGCGTTCGACTCGGACGAATCGTTCGAAGTGAGCTCCGCCACCCGCACCGTCGCGCTTCTCGCCGCGGACTCGATGTAGCACCGAGACCGCGAGCGAGGCGCGCGCCTCGTCGCCGCGCCGCTCGCGTGTCCGTGGCGACGGCGCTCTGTTCTCTTCACGGTCCGACCCGACGGGTCGTGATCGTGCGTCGACACCGGGGACGGGATCGGCGGTGAGAGCTCAGAGTTTCTGCGGTTCCACGGCGAGCACGCCGCGCGCCGCCTCGCGGACGCGCGGATCGGAGAAGCGATAGACGGCGCGGTCGAGCCAGTAGTGCCAGAAGCCGGTCGTGAACCCGAGCGCCACGAGCGCAGGCACCCAGCTCGACGAGCGCAGCGCGGCCGCGAACGACCCGAAGATGCGCTCCGCGTAGTACGGTCCGTCGCCGTCGACCGCCTCGACTTCCAACAGGGGGAGCAACACTACGGAGAGCGTGATCAGTGCGGCAACGAGCGCGAGCGGCCGGCGGTTCACCGTGTGCATGGCGGTACGCCAGCCCGACGCGGGCGCGGGCTCGCCTGCCGCGACCAGCGTGGTGAGCCCGACCGCCGCGAGCCAGTGTTGCGTCGTCCAGAGCACGACGAACACGAACGGAGTCCGGACGTGGAACGCCGTGACCACCATCGCTGCGAGGCCGACGAGGTAGAGCGCGCGCGGGACCGACGGGCGCTCGCGCTGCGCCTCGGCGGCCAGCATGGCGAGCGTGCTCGCGACCACGACGACCGTCGCGGCCTCGGCGATCGTCGCCGCCGCAGCCGCGATGCGCGCGGGGTCGATCCACGGATCGATCCACACGTCGATGAAGCATACGGTGCCGGCCACGACCTCGGCGACCACGACGAGCGCGCCACCGACGACGAGCGCGAACCAACGGTCGAGCCGCCGGAGCACGGGTCCGTCCGTGCGACCGGCGCGGACGCGGTAGAGGCTGAGGACGCCGAAATGCTGTGACGCGAAATGATGGGTGACGAGCACGTAGTCGAGGATCGCGAGCGCCATCACGCGCTCGCCGCGCGACCACGGGAGAGCCGAGTCCGGGGGAAGAAGCATGCCGAAGCAGCACGCGGCGATCGCTGCCGGCGCCAGCCCATATCGCAACGGCTCCGCGCGGCGGAGCGGACCGTACGCGGTGGTGCCGTACGCGAGCCAGGTCGACCCGACGCGATGCCCGAGCCACAGAAGCGCCGTGCACCAGCCGTACACGACGTCCAGCAAGCTGGTCCGTGGGTCGGCCGTCCCGGCAGAGAGCAGGAGAACCACCGGCGCGAGCCACACCGCCGAGAGCATCCACACGGCGTCCCACGCGGGCCCGCGCACCCAGGCCTGACGCAGTTCCGCGGACGTCGCGGCGGGCAGCGCGAGCGTGACCGTCGTCACGCCGGGATTCTACGCAGGGACGGGGTTGCCGCCGCAAACCCTACGAAACTGCCCGACGACGACGGGCGGGCGAAGCGCGCGACTCGCCGCGAGAGCTTACGGCATCGGCCGGCTTCCGCGACGACGCGACGTCGGGGCGCTTCGCAAGCATGGGGCGACGAGCGTGTGGTCGTCACCATAGAGATCTGGAGGGGAGATGTCGTCAGCGCGTTCGGAAACGCCGCGACGGGGGTATTGCGCCAGATCGGGGCAGCCCATGAATGGGCGAATCGGCGATGGACGGGGCCCGGAAGAAGAATCTCGCGCCGCCGCCACGCCCCAGCGTGGCTCAACGGTGATGCGCGCTTCGCCGTCTAACGACGGACGGTCAGCGCGAGAGTGCGACGACGATGCTGGTCGGAGCGATGGCCGTCAATCACGACGACTGGTGAAAAATCTCCCGGAGACCGGTGCGTCGATTCGGAGCAACTGCCGATCTGCTGCCCTCGGCATCTTGCGTAAGGCGCGCGCGGCCTGCGGGTGCAGGAATTCCATGCGCGGGTAGGGGGGAGGCCTGACGAGTCGTCGCAGACGCGTGGCAGAGGATCGCGGTATGGTTCGCGATGTATGGCGAGGCTACACGCCCGCGGCCCTGCGATCCGTTCCGCACGCCGCGGCGCTGACGTCGACGGCGGCGTCTTGCTCCCCCGCGGTCGCCTGCGTCCTCGCGGCGCTCGCGCTCTACGGCCTCGCCGTCCTGGTGCTGAATGCCGCCGCCGACGAGGAGCCCGTCGGCCGCGGCGAGTGCGCCGTGATCATGGCGACGCCTCGTCGCTCACTTCGCGTCGATCGTGATCTTCGGCTTCTCGGGATGCGGGCGGTAGAGGATCACGACGTGCCCGACGAGACCGCAGAGCACGGCGCCGGTGCCGGTCGCGAGCGCGTCCGCGTCGTCGTGCTTCGTCACCGGCTCGTGGAGCCGGACCTTCACGAGCTCGTGCGCGGCGAGGGCTCCGTCGACGGCGCGCAGCACCGCGTCGGTTACGCCCGCGGCGCCAACGTGGACCAGCGGCTCGAGCGCGTGCGCGCGGCCGCGGAGGTGCTTGCGCTGCCGTCCGGTGAGCACCGGAGCGGGGGGCGCGGCCTCGGCCGTCACTCGTGCCGCCGATGATCGTGGCCCGCCGGCCGCGCCGCGAGCTCGGCGACCCGACGCTCGACCGTGTCGGAGCCGCAGATCGCCTTGTCGGCAAGCAGTGACTCGAAGGCGGTGAGCCAGCAGTCCCAGTAGCGGTAGGCGGCGTCGTCGGGATGGTGCGCGCGCTCCCAGTCGGCGATCGCGGCGATCAGCCGATCGCGGAACTCGTTCCACGCAAACGCCCTGCGCTCGTAGAGCGTCATCGTCATGCCGAAGAGGCGGCTCTCCCAGAGCGCGTCGAAGACGAGCTCGCAGTTCCGGCGCGGCGGGGAGAGGGGGCCGTCCCAGTCGAGGACGGCGGCGGAGTGGGCCGCGCTCAACGGGCGACCTCGGGATCAGTGCCACGCGCGACCTCGGGTCGCGCGACGCCGATCAGGGCGTCGCGGGTGACGAGGCCCGCGAGCTGGTCTTCGGACCAACCGTCGGTGCCGGCGGGGCGCGTTGGCAGCACCATGTAGCGGACCTCGGCGCTCGAGTCCCAGACGCGGACCTCGACATCGGCGGGGAGGTCGAGGCCCATCTCGCGGAGCACCGTGCGCGGCTCGCGCACGACCCGTGAACGGTACGGGGGGCTCTTGTACCAGGTGGGCGGGAGGCCGAGCAGCGACGACGGGTAGCACGAGCAGAGGGTGCAGACGACGACGTTGTGGACGGTCGGCGTGTTTTCGAGGACGACGATCGGCGTGTGGCCCGGGCCGGTCGCGAGGCCGAGATCCTCCGCGGCGGCCCAGGCGTCGGCGACGAGCCGCTGCCGGAACCCCGGGTCGACCCACGCGCGAGCGACGAGCTTCGTACCGTTCAGCGGCCCGATGTCCTGCTCGAAGCGAGCAACGATCACGTCGATCGTCTCGGGGTCGACGAGGCCGCGCTCGACCAACAGCGACTCGAGCGCCTCGGCCCGGAGCGCATTCCGCCGCGCGATCGGATCGTCGTGGTGGTGATCGTGATCGTCGTGAGGGTGATCGTGATCATGGTCGTGATCATGGTCGTGATCGTCGTGATCTGTGCTCATGCGGCGGGCTCCAGGTACGGCTCGAAGAGGTCGATGAGCAGCGCGGTCGCCGGCTCGGCCGCGTCGCCCCAGAGCTCGCGGCCTTCGAAGCGCACGCTGTAGAGATGCTGCGCATCCTCGCCGCCGCCGTGCGCGTGCGTGTCGGGGTAGACGTAGGCGGCGCGCACGCGGTCGACGACGCCGCCGCGACCCGCGACGTAGCGCGGGAGACGGGTGTGACCCGTCGGGCTCACGACCCGCGTCCGTACGCGCGCGCCGGCCGCGAAGCGCGGGGCGCGTGCGACGGTGCGCTCGAAGCCGTACTCGGTTTCGCCGGGCGGGACGGGGGCGGTTGCCGGCGGCGTGCTCGGTTGCCCGCTCGTCCGCGCAGCGACCTCACCGGCCGCGAGCACCCCGCGCTCGACGAGGATGCGCTCGAGCGACGCGCGCCAGCGGCCGTAGTACCCGAGGGTCAGATAGTCGACGGGGGGCGTCCGTTCGATGCCGTGGCGGAACGCGTCGATGTTCGCCCAGCCGTAGCCGACGACCTGGTAGACCATGCCGAGCACGCGACGCTCCCAGGCGGCGTGAAAGACGGGCTCGTCGCGCTCGACCTCGACAGGTCCGAAGCCATGCATGCCGCCGAGGTCGTGGATCCCGTTCACGCTGCTTACCTTTCCGCGGCGACCGTTGTAGCTGCACGACATGCTCGAGCACAATCTCGACGGCACGACGACCGAGTATTTCGCGGTCGCGCCGAGCGAGGCGACGCTGCTGGCGCTCCTCCGTGACGTGTTCGAGTCGCACTGGCGCGAGGTGATCTTCGGCCCGTGCATTCAGGGGGCGGTGTTCGAGGGCCGCTACACCGCGCCGCCGCGGCTCACGCTGCTCGACGGCTACGTTACGATTGCGGCCGGGGCCGAGCAGCCGTGGCACCTGCACCTCTGCATCGGACCGCACGCCGGCACGCGGGCGCGTCCGACGCCGCCCGAGCTCGCGGCCTGGCGCCGGTGCGGCCGCGCTGCGTTCTTCCGCGATCGCGACCGCCACGGCCGCCAGTCGGTCTGGGGCTTCCGGATGTGGAACGGTCGCGACGAGCAGATGCTGACGGTCTTCTTCCCGAACCCGTGGCTCGAGCCCGAGACGATGCACCCGCGCCGCCCGCCCGACTGGACCTGCCTCACGACGTGGATGACACTCCGCGAGCGCTACGCGGGTGTGCCCGGCGAGCCGGCGCCCAACGACACCGCCGCCCCCGTGCTGCACTGACGCCGCCGAACGGCATGCTGCGTCGACGAATGCCGTCCCCGCGACGCTACAGCGATCGGGTCACTCGGCACACCCCATGATCGCCTTGGTCTCGAGAAACTCTTCGAAGCCGTGCTCGCCCCACTCGCGGCCGTTGCCGCTCTGCTTGTAACCGCCGAACGGGGCCGCGAAGTCGGCGCCGGCGCCGTTCAGGTGCACGTTGCCGGTGCGAAGGCGTGACGCGACCTTGAGCGCGTGCTCCGCATCGCCCGAGGCGACGTAGCCGGAGAGACCGTACACCGTGTCGTTGGCGATGCGGATCGCGTCCTCCTCGGTGTCGTAGGGAAGGATCGCGAGCACCGGTCCGAAGACCTCCTCGCGCGCGATCGTCATCTCGTTCCTCACGTTCGCGAAGACCGTCGGGCGGACGAAGTAGCCGCGCGAAAGTCCTGCGGGGAGACCCGGGCCCCCCGCCACGAGCTCGGCGCCTTCCTCGATCCCCTTCTTGATGAGACCTTGGATCTTGTCGAATTGGACCTTACTCACGACCGGACCGATCTGAATGCCCTCGGTGTTCGGATCGCCAACGGTCGTCGCCTCGGCGGCGGCCTTCGCGATCTTCACCGCCTCGGCGTGCTTCGCGCGCGGGACGAGCATGCGGGTCGGCGCGTTGCACGACTGACCGCTGTTCATGAAGCAGCTCCGGACGCCGCCCTTCACCGAGCGCTCGAGGTCGGCGTCGTCGAGGATGATGTTCGCCGACTTGCCGCCGAGCTCTTGGGCGACGCGCTTCACGGTGTCGGCGGCGTTCTTCGCGACCTGCACGCCTGCGCGCGTCGAGCCGGTGAACGACACCATGTCGATGCCGGGGTGCGACGCGAGCGCCACGCCGACGGTCGGGCCGTCGCCGTTCACGAGGTTGAAGACGCCGGCGGGGACGCCGGCCTCGTGCAGCACCTCGGCGACGAGGGTCGCGTTCAGCGGCGCCACCTCGCTCGGCTTCAGCACCATCGTGCAGCCGGCGGCGAGCGCGGGCGCCACCTTGCACATGATCTGGTTCACCGGCCAGTTCCACGGCGTGATGAAGCCGCAGACGCCGACCGGCTCCTTCACGATGCGGGTCGAGCCCTTGTTCTCGACGAACGCGTACTCTTTCAGCACCCCGAGGGTCTGCATCAGGTGCGCGAGCCCGGACGGCGCTTGCGCCGCGTTCGCGAGCCACATCGGCGCGCCCATCTCGGCCGAGATCGTTGCCGCGATCTCGGGGAGCTTCGTCTGGTAGACGGCCAGGATGCGCTCGAGCAGCGCGATGCGCTCCTCGCGCGAGGTGCGCGAGAACGTCTCGAACGCTTTGCGTGCCGCGGCGACCGCGCGGTCGACGTCGATCGCGCTGCCGAGACTGATGCGGCCCACGACCTCTTCGGTCGCCGGCGCGATGACGTCGAGCGTCTTCGGCGCCGCTGGCTTCACCCACTGTCCGTCGATGTAAAAATCGAGATGCTCTCGCATGGAATGCCCCTCCCGAATTGAAAGACCTGGGCTCGATGTCGCAGAGGTCCACCTTCCATGCAAGCTTGAAAAACAAGTCAGCAGATTCTCCAAAGATCAGCGGCCAAGCGCCTCGAAACCCCTCCAATACCCAGCGTTTTCGACTGGCAACGCTCTTGCTTTCCCTATTTGTGGAGATCGATTCGCGCGCACTGCGGGCGGGTCGCGAAAGGAGAGTGGCATGGCAGGGAAGACCGACAAGGCAAAAGGGCGGGTGAAGGAAGCGGCTGGTGCGCTCGCAGGCGACCGTTCGCTGAAACGCGAAGGGAAGATCGATCAACTGGTCGGCAGCGTGAAGGAAGCTGTCGGCAGTGCCGTCGATACGGTGCGCGACGCCATCACGGGGGGCCCGGCAACCGCGAAGAAGGCAGCCCGCCGGGCGCGCTGAGTCTCGGATCATGTCGGCCGTCAAGATCGGAGCCAGCCGTCAGGTGATCATACCGAAGAAGGTCTACGAGCAGCTGGGTCTTTCAGCGGGCGACTACCTCGACGTCACGGTCCAGGCCGGCAACTTGCTGATGAGTCCCAAGACGTTGGTCGACAAGCCGACGCACATCCAACACAGGAGGGAAGAACAATGCGCAGAGTGATTGCGATTTCGTGTGCGAGCGTGATGCTCGCGAGTACCGGTTGCTACATCAAGAAGGAGACGGTCCGGGACGGCAGCAGCCCACGTACGACCGTCGAGAAGCGCAGCACCTACGAAACCGTGCCGGGTGACACGGAGATCCGCACCAAAACGACCGTCGAGCGCGACTAGACGCGACGCCCCCGTTGCGACACCCCCGACATTTCCGAGGGTTGGGCGTGGTCGGACGGGGGCGCGGGCGCATGAACGCCGTTCAGCCGCGGTTGAACGCCCTGCCGATGGGAGGGCGCGTCCGCGATGGCCGAAGCCGGCAACAATCACACGAGACCGAGCGTTCGTCTGGGGTACGACGGCCACGTCCACGTCTTGGGCAATCTCGACGGTACATGGCGGGTTCGGCTCGAGTTGGAGCAGCTCGGGGCCGGCGAGGTCGTCGGTGTCGGCTCGGTCTGGAGGGCGCTCGACGCGCCCCAGGACGGCCTCACGGCGAACGTCATCCTGAGCGGCCGCGTCGACGACGGCATCGCCCGGATCGCGCTCACGCCGATCGCTTCGGGCGGCCCCGCGCGGGTGACCTTGGTCGTCCGCCTTTTCGACGGGCGCTCGGACGTGCAGGACCCGATCATCAGCTCCGTGCTGGAGGTGCACGGTCTCCCGATGTAGCGCGTGGGCACGCGCCGTCCGTGTGCTATGGCCGCCCGATGACCCGTGACACCGTCCTTCTCGAGCTCCGCGATGGCGTCGCCATCGTCACCTGGAACCGCCCGCGCCAGCGGAACGCGTTCAACCGCCAGATGTGGTGCGAGGGCCGCGATCTGCTGCGCGAGCTGCTCGCCGACCCCCGCGCGCGGGTCGTCGTCGTAACGGGCGCCGGCGAGGGCTTTACCGCCGGCCAGGATCTGAGCGAGATGTCGGCTGCTCCCGGCGACGCCGAGCACCCGTTCGGCAGCTTCATGGACGTGCTCGTCGCGTTCGACAAGCCGTTGCTCGCGGCGGTGAATGGGGTTGGCGTCGGCATCGGGCTCACGATGTTGCTCCACTGCGACGTCGTGTACGTCGCGGAGGAGGCGCGGTTGCGCGCCCCGTTCGTGCCGCTCGGCGTCGTGCCGGAGGCGGCGGCCAGCTACATGCTGCCGCTCATCATCGGCTACCAGCGTGCTGCCGAGGTGCTCTACACGGGCGACTGGATCGATGCGCGGCGGGCGGTGGCACTCGGCCTCGCGTCACGGGTGTGCACCCGCGCGGAGCTCGTGCCGGCGTTGCTCGAGGTCGCCGCGAGGATGGCGGCCGGCCCCATCGGCTCGATCCGCCACACCAAGCGGCTCCTGCTCGCGACCCGTGCCGACCAGATCCGGGCCGCGCGCGCGCGCGAGGACGCCGGGTTCGTCGAACGGGTCGGAACCCCGGAGAACATGGAGGCGATCATGGCCTTCTTCGAGAAGCGACCCCCAGATTTCTCGAAGCTCTCCGATTGAACGCACCGAGGGCAGCGACACGACTTCCCTCACTAGGGCGTCCGACCCTCACGGCGCTTGGCGCCGGCCGTCGCCTTGACGACGGCACGCATGTCCTCCGCCCACCCGGCGGGATCGTCGGGCGGGCGGAACGACCAGCTGACCGCGGACGTGGTGCCGCCGGCGCGGATGCTCAGCCGCTCGTGGTCGCGGCTGACCTCGATGAGCCGGATCGAGCGCGGCGTGACCTCGAAACGGAAGGTGTCGGCCCGGTGGATGACGATGCTTTCCTTGGTCACGACGATCGACGCCGTCAGCTCCTCCCACCCGGCGTCGCGCGTGCCGAGGTCGTGGGTCTGCCGGAACGGGAGGTCGACCGCGCGCCGGACGATGCCCTCGCGGTCGCAGCGCTGCTGCTGCTCCTCGCTGAGCGTCCCGGTCGTCCGATGGCACGCGGCGAGCAGCAGGAGCGCGGCGACCACCGCGCGCCGGCACGTCGACGGCGCGGTCGTCACACGGGAAGGTCGCCCGTCGCGCGCCGGCTGCTGCCGTGCTCGGTCCAGGCGGCGATCGTGCGTTGCGCGATCCGCATCTGGTGCACCTCGTCCGGGCCGTCGGCGAAGCGCGCCCAGCGCGCGTGCTGGAACATGTGGGCGAGCGGCGTGTCGGTCGAGTAGCCGAGCGCGCCGTGCACCTGGATCGCGCGGTCGATGATGCGGCCAAGGGCGTTCGCGACGAAGTGCTTCGCCATCGACACCTCGGAGGTGAAGTCGAGACCGCGGTCGATCTTGTAGGCGGCATGCAGCACCATGAGCTTGCACTGGTAGAGCTCCATCGTGGAGTCGGCGATCATCCACTGGATGCCCTGCTTCTCGGAGAGCAGCGAGCCATGGGCGAAGCGTTTGGTCGCGCGGTCGACCATCATCTCGAGCGCGGTCTCGGCTTGGGAGATCCAGCGCATGCAGTGCGCGAGCCGGGCCGGGCCCAGGCGATATTGCCCGAGACGGTGACCCTGACCGCGCCCGCCGAGCATGTTCTCGCTCGGGAGGCGCAGGTCTTCGATGCGAATCTCCGAGTGGCCGGTCGAGCCGTGCATGGTCTCGACCTCGCGGACGCGTGTCCAGCCGGGCGAGGGGAGGTCGACGATGAAGCCCGTGTTCGCCGCCTGCGGCCGCTCCGGATGATCCTCGGTGCGCGCGATCAAGATGGCGAACGCCGCGCGGCGCGCGTTCGAGATGAACCACTTGTGCCCGTTCACGACCCAGTCGTCGCCGACGCGGACGGCCTTGGTCTGAATGAGCGTCGGGTCGGACCCCGCGACCTCGGGCTCGGTCATGGCGAAGCAGCTCATCACGTGACCCTCGCAGAGCGGACGGAGATATTTCTCCTTCTGCGCGTCGGTCGCCCAGTGGAGGAGCGTGTGCATGTTGCCCTCGTCAGGCGCCTGGCAGTTCATCACCCACGGGCCGTAGTAGGCCTTCGCGGCCTCGGCCTGCACCATCGCGAGCTCGACGTGGCCGAGCCCCATGCCGCCCCATTCCTTCGGCATGTGCGGGAGCCAGAGGCCGGCGGCCCTGGCGTCGGCGCGCATCTGCAGCAGCAGCTTGATGTAATCGCTGCGCTCGATCTTGTCGGGGTCGCCGATCTTGGCCTCGCCGGGCCGCACCACGTTCTGGATGAAGTCCCGGACGCGCTCCCGAATCGCCTCGACCTCCGGGCTCAACGTGAAATCGATCGCCATGTCGTCGTCTCCTTTGGGTGGGCATGCCCTATCACGCTGCCGCCGCGGTTGAAGAATCGCCGACGGTCGTGCAGAACCGCCGCCATGCGCATGCTCGTGATGACGGTGGCGGTCGTGGCGTTCCTGTGGGTCGGCGCTGCGGAGCGGGCGCGCGGGCAGGCGCCCGCGCCGTGGCAAGGCTTCGCCAACGCGTGGATCGCGTCGCACGCGCAACGCGTGAAGGGAAAGGCGCCGAAAGAAGCACGCAAGAGCTGCGAGGGGGACCTGAACGGCGACGGTCACGCGGACGTCGTCGTCGTCTACGGAATCGAGGGGGTCGACGGCGGGAACGACTGGACGCAGTACGTGACCGTGCTCACGTCGACGCAGCAGGGCTACGGCGCCACGCTGCCGAAGGAGGTCGGCGCCAAGACCGTCCGCGAAGTCGGCGGCTGCACGATCGCCGGGACGACCGTCACCCTCGACGCGAAGACGTACGGACCGAAGGACCCGTCCTGCTGCCCGAGCGTCCCCGGCAAGGTGGAGCTCACGTTCGCCAAGGGCGCGCTCGTGGAAGCGTCCGCGCCGGTGCCGGCACCGAGCGGCAAGTGAGTCGGGGTCGGCGCGCGTGATCCCCGTTTCGTGCGAGCGACAGCGGGTGACGGTCACATGTTGACTGGGCCGCTGTCGGGCATCACGGTCCTCGATCTGACGCGTGTCCTCGCGGGTCCGTTCTGCACGCTGACGCTCGCCGACCTCGGTGCGCGCGTCATCAAGATCGAGCACCCCGACGGCGACATGGCGCGCCAGCTCGGCCCCATGCTGAAGAATGGCGTCTCCGGGTACGCGCTGTCGGTGAATCGCGGCAAGGAAGGCATCGCGCTCGACTTGAAGCGCGAGGAGGACGTCGCGATCTTCCATCGTCTCCTGGCGCGCGCCGACGTGCTCGTCGAGAACTATCGTCCCGGGGTCATGGAGAAGCTCGGCGTCGGCTGGGAAACCCTGCACGCGCGCTATCCCCGCCTCGTCTACGCCGCGACGTCGGGGTTCGGACACACCGGGCCGTATGCGGGCCATGCGGCGTTCGACCTGGTCGCGCAAGGCATGGGCGGCATCATGAGTCTCACGGGCCACCCCGGGAACCCGCCGACGCGGGTCGGTGTGTCGATCGGTGACATCGCGGCCGCGCTCTACACCACGATCGGCATCAATGCGGCGCTGGTCCACCGTGCCAACAGCGGCGTGGGCATGAAAGTCGACGTCGCGATGCTCGATTGCCAGGTCGCGATCACCGAGAACGCGATCGCCCGCCACTTCGCCGGCGAGACGCTCGGCCCGCTCGGTGCCCGGCATCCGACGGCCGCGCCCTTCGACGCGTTTCCGACCCAGGACGGTTGGATGATCATCGCGAGCGCCGACGACGGCGGCTTTCGGCGTCTCGCGGCAACTCTCGACCGCCCCGAGCTCGCCGCCGACCCACGCTTCGCGAACGTACGCCTCCGGGTCGCGAACCACCAGGCGCTGAAGGACGAGTTGTCGAAGACGCTCGCCGCGCGGCCGAGCGCCGAATGGATCGAGCTGCTCCGTGCGGCGGGACTGCCGTGCGGACCGATCAACACGGTCGCCGACGTCGTCGCCGACCCGCAGGTCGCCGCGCGCAACATGATCGTCGAAGTCGACGATCCCGACGCCGGCCGCGTCCGGGTCTTCGGGTGTCCGATCAAGATGTCGGCGTTCGACGATCCGCCCGTGCGCGTGACCGCGCCGCGCATCGACGGCGATCGCGCCCGCATCCTCGCCGAGCTCGCCGCCGACGACTGACATCGCACCCGCTCGGGATGACGTCCTACGCGCCTCGTGCAGCGCCGCGAACTCCTGCAGTGCTGCGAGGGGCGGGTCGGTGAGCCTCGGGCCTCCGCGCTCTCGGCATCGCCCTGGCGTCCGCTCGGGCGTCCGGGTGCGGCCCTGCGCGCCGCCGGCGCGCGTATGTGCGGATGGCGTCTCGCGTCTCGCGCCGCCGCGGCGCGCGTCGCCAGCGCTCGCGCGTGCGCTCGGCGCGGCACCGCTCGCGGTCGCGGCGGCATGGCATTCATATTGGACCACGGGCCGGCATGCGTCCGGTCATCGATGGCGTCTTGCGCCAGCTCGCTCAGGCGACCCATGAGTCGCAGCAGGTCGTGAAGCAGCATCCCATCTCCCGCGATCTCGCCGCGGGACTTCTCCCGCGCGCCACCTACGTCGCGTGGCTCTCGCAGCTCTTCTTCGTGCACCGCGCCCTCGAATGGCACCTCGGCCGCCTCCGCGCCGTGGTGCCGCCGCTCGCCGCGGTCGTCCGCGATCACTACTTCCATACGCCTGCGATCGCGTCCGACCTGGCCTGCTTCGGCGTCGGCCTCCAGCGTTTGACGCCGCTCGCCTCGACGAGCGTGTTGATCGAGCTGATCGACGGGCTCGCCGTGCGCGCGCCGCTGGCACTCCTTGGCCTCGCCTACGTCCTCGAGCACGGGAAGAACGTCGGCCGCCAGATCGCGAAGCGCGCGCGCCTCGCGTATCGCCTGCGCGCCGGCCACGGGGTCGCGTACCTGGATCCCTACGGGGAAGCGCAGCGCCAGCGCTGGCTCGACTTCACCGTCGACATGGAGGCGATCGGCCTCGAGCCCGACGAGATCGCCGTGATCTCCGACGCCGCCCGCCTCATGCTGCAGAGCCTGACGTCCATCCTCGACGAGATCACCGCCGTCGAGCGTGTCACGAGCCGTCGGCCGGCGATGTAGCTCGCGGGCGGCGCGTTCCCCGGTTGTTGGTTCCGCGGGGGTCACGGGTCATTGTTCCGCTCGCGGGTCCGAGGTTCCGGCGCGTAGAGCCCGCCGCAGCGTATCCGGCTTGCGCACGACGCGCGGCGCTGCTCGCTCCACAACGACCCCCGACCCCGCGGAGCGGCCGGCGCCCGAGCGCGTCGCGCTGCGCACATGGCGGCTATTTGAACATCAAAGTAATGTCGGGGCCGCCGCGCAACGTGTGGCCGCCATCGACGGCGAAGATCTGGCCGGTGATCCACGACGCGTCGTCGCTCAGGAGGAAGAGGGCGGCATGCGCGATGTCCTCGACGGTCCCGAGGCGGCCGAGCGGCATCAGCGACTCGTAGTTGGCGCGCGAGAGCGGGTGCGCCGCGAGCGGGGCGGCGAGATCGGTCGGGACGAGGCCGGGACGGAGCGCATTCACGCGGATCCTGTGCTCGCCGAGCTCGTCGGCGGCGCAGCGGGTCAGCATCTCGACGCCGGCCTTGGAGACGCAATAGGCGCTCATCATCTTGTGGGTCAGCACGCCGGCGATCGACGACACGTTCACGATCGCGCCGCCGTTTCCGAGCGTCAGCATCGCGGCGGTCTCGTGCTTGAGGGCGAGCATGGTGCCGTCGAGGTTGGTGCGAATGGTCAGCGTCCACGACTCGAAGGCCTGATCGTGGACCCCGCCGAAGCTGCCCGTGCCGGCCGCGTTCACGGCGTAGTCGAGACGGCCGAAGCGCTCGACGGTCGCGGCGACCGCACGCGCGACGTCGGCTTCGTTGCCGACGTCGCCGGCGACCGTCAGCACGTCGGTGGGCTTCGGCAGGCCCTGGGTGGCGCGCTCGAGCTTCGCGGGGTCGCGTCCCATGAGCGCGAGACGCGCGCCGCTCCGCGCGAGCGCGGTCGCGATCCCGAGCCCGATGCCGCTGCCGCCGCCGGTCACGAAGCCGACCTTGCCCTGCATGTTCGCCATGGCTGCCCTCCGCGGCGGGTCTTCTGGCACGGCGTCGCGGCGCTGCCAACCGCAGCGCCGCCGGCGTCACGGCGAGTGCGTGCGCTGCGCGGGCGCGAAGCTCGCTGCGACCGCCGTCGCGAGCGGCTCGACCTCGTCGGCCGCGAGGGTCGCGATGGTGATCCGGATCGCCGGGCCGCTCGCGATCCGGTAGCGCTCGCCGCCGTTCACCGCGAAGCCCGCGTCGAGGAGGCTGCGGACGATCGGCAGCTCCTCGGGTACGGGCACCCACACGTTCAGGCCGGAGCGGCCGTGCGCCGCGACGCCGCGGCGGCCGAGGGCATCGACGAGGCCCTGCCGGCGCGCGGCGTAGGTCGCGGCAGCGGCGCGGATTCGCTGCGCCGTGTCGCGATCGGCCCAGAGCGTCGCGACCAGTTGCTGGAGCACGTGGCTCACCCAGCCCGTGCCGATCAGCTGGCGGCCTTCCACGCGCGCGATCGTCGTCGGGTCGCCGGAGAGCACCGCGAGGCGGAGGTCCGGGCCGAGCGATTTCGATACCGAACGCACCACGACCCAGCGGCTCCGGCCGCGGTCGCAGACGCTGAGGGCGGGTGTGCCCGCGATCGGACCCGCGTGGTCGTCCTCGATCACGAGCACGTCGGGATGCTTCCGGAGCACCTGGCGGAGCGCCGTGGCGCGCGCCGCGTCGAGCGCGGCACCCGTCGGATTCTGCGCGCGCGGCGTCAGGATGCAGGCGACGGCGCGGCGGCGAAGCGCGTCCGCGAGCGCCTCGGGCAGCATACCGGCGTCGTCGAGTGCCACCGGCTCAGGGACGAGCCCGAGCGCGGCGACCAGATCGATCACGCCGGGGTAGCCCGGATCCTCGATCGCGATGCGGTCGCCCGGCCGGAGGTGCGCTTGCAGCGCGCGCTCGATGCCGTCGAGCGCGCCGCCGGTCACGGCGAGCGCGTCGGCGGGGATGCCGTCGCGCCCGAACTGCTCGGCCGCCTGCGAAAGCAGGGCGGCGAGGTTCGCGCGCTCGCCGTATGAGCGCTGTTTCGAGTCGATGCGCGCGAGCGCGGGGCCGAGGGTGGGGAGCAGCGCGGGGTTCGGGCTCCCGCCGGCGAGGTCGCGCGCGTGCGACGGCACCGCCAGCGGTGTGCGCGTCGGCAGCGGCGGCCGATGGCGTACGCGTGTGCCGCGCCGCCCGTCGGCCTGGAGGAGCCCCCGCTGCACGAGCGTCCGATACGCGGCGGCGATGGTGCTCGGACTCACCTTCAGCGTAGACGCGAGCGCGCGCACGGGGGCCACCGGCGCGCCGCCGGCGAGACGGCCGTCACGGATGCCGGCCTCGATGCTCGCCGCGATCGTGCTTGCAGTGTCGCCGCTCACCTTGTACTGTACTGGCACGCAAGTAGATTTGTACCAGTACAGAAGGAGGTCCGCAAGTGCCCATCACCAGCCCGACGTCCCGCACCACCGTAAAGCGCCGCGCCCAGCGCGGCGTGTACGACCACGCTACCGTCCTGCGCATCCTCGACGAGGGCCTGGTCTGTCACATGGGCTTCGTCGTCGACGGTCAGCCGTTCGTGCTGCCGACGGCGTACGCGCGGATCGCCGACCACCTCTATCTGCACGGCTCGCCGAGCAACCGCATGCTGCGGACGGGGAAGGGCGGGGTCGGCCTGTGCATCACGGTGACCCTCGTCGACGGGCTCGTGCTGGCGCGCTCGGCGTTCCATCACTCGATGAACTACCGCTCGGTCGTCGTGCTCGGGACGGCGACGGAGGTCGAGGATCCAGCGGAGAAGCGCGCCGCGTTCCGCGCGCTCGTCGAGCACGTGGCCCCCGGGCGCTACGGCGGCGTCCGGCCGCCGAGCGACGACGAGATCACCGGCACGCTCGTCCTGCGCCTGCCGATCGACGAGGGCTCGGCGAAGATCCGGACCGGCCCGCCGATCGACGACGAGGACGACTACGGGTGGCCGGTCTGGGCCGGGGTGATCCCGCTCGCGGTCACGGCCGGGACACCGATCCCCGACCCGCGGCTCGATCCGGAGCACGCAGTGCCGCGCTATGTCAGCGGCTACGCCCGGGCCGGCGGCGACGGGCGAGGATGACCGCGATGCTGCGACTCTACGACTACCTGCCGTCCGGGAACGGCTACAAGGTTCGTCTGCTCCTCGCGCAGCTCGCGATCCCGTTCGACCTCGTCGAGCTGGACATCACCAAGGGCGCGACGCGTACGCCGGAGTTCCTCGCCAAGAATCCCAACGGGCGCATCCCGCTCCTCGAGGTCGAGGCCGGGAGGTTCCTCGCCGAGTCGAACGCGATCCTCTTCTACCTGAGCGAGGCGACGCCGTTCCTTCCCGCCGACCGCTGGGCACGGGCGCAGGTGCTGCAGTGGATGTGCTTCGAGCAGTACAGCCACGAGCCCAACATCGCGACCGTCCGCTTCTGGCGGCACTACACGGAGCTCACGCCGGAGCGGCGCGCCGCGATCGAGCAGAAGATGCCGCTCGGCTATGCCGCGCTCGACGTGATGGAGCGTCACCTCGGGGCCCGTCCGTTTCTCGTCGCCGACCGTTACACGATCGCGGACATCGCGCTCTACGCCTACACCCACGTCGCCGACGAGGGCGGCTTCGACCTCGGGCGCTTTCCGGCGGTGCGCGCGTGGCTCGACCGCGTCCGCGCCGAGCCGCGGCACGTGCCGATCACGCAACGATGAGCGCGACGACCATCGCCGTGCTCGGCGCGACCGGCGTGTACGGTCGCCACCTCCTGCCGCGCCTCGTCGCGCGCGGCCACCGAGTGCGCGCGCTCGTGCGGACGCCCGCGACGGCGGCGGCCGCGGCCGCCTGCGGCGCCGAGGTGCATGCGGCGGACGTCTTCGACGCCCCGGCGCTCCGCGCCGCGCTCGCCGGCGCCGACGTTGCCGTGAATCTCGCGACGTCGCTCCCGGCACCCGGACGCACGACCGGCGACTTCGCGGCCAACGACCGCCTCCGGCGCGAGGGGACGCCCGTGTGGGTCGGTGCCTGCCGCGACGCGGGCGTGCCGCGGATCCTCCAGCAGAGCATCGCGATGGTGAACGCGGCCGGTGCCGAGTGGGCCGACGAGCGCACGGTCTACGTGCCGCACACGGACGATGCCGCGAGCCGCGCGATCGCGGCGGCGCTCGCCATGGAGGACGTGGTGCACGCCTCGGGCCTCGACTGGAGCGTGCTCCGCGGCGGCCTTTTCTACGGACCAGGCACCGGCTTCGACGACGATTGGTTCGTCCGCGCGCGCGCCGGGAAGCTTCGCCTTCCAGGAGACGGCGCCGACTGGGTGTCGCTCGTCCACATCGCCGACATGGCCGAAGCGACCGTCGCCGCGCTCGACCGCTGGCCGTCGCACGCGACGCTGATCGTCGCCGACGACCGTCCCGTGCAATGGCGCGAGCTGCTCGGCTACGTCGCAGCCGCGGCGGCCGCGAGCCCCCCGGTGCCCGGCGGCACGTTCGGGCTGCCGTCGTTCCGGGTCCGCAATCGCTTCGCGCGCGCGACGCTCGGTTGGCGGCCGATGTACTCCGATCATCGCGCCGGCCTCGCGCGCTGACCCGCCCACCGCAAAG
Organism: Polyangiaceae bacterium; assembly: GCA_031400185.1. GTDB lineage: Bacteria > Desulfobacterota > Binatia > UTPRO1 > UTPRO1 > UTPRO1. The sequence continues at coordinate 8,675 of JANNPN010000224.1, read as the reverse complement.
CCCCTGACGACGCTTGCCGTCGGCCGACGGCCGGCGTGCGCCGCAAGCGGTCGTTCCGGAACACATCGCGTTGGGGAGCCGATCTTGCTCGACCGGGTCGTATGGCGAGCGAGCTCGTGGCGTGGATGCCGGACGTGGACGACGCCCCGGGGGAGGCGGCGATCGCACGTCCGGCGTGGGTTCGCGCCGCCGAGCGCCTCGCGCCGATCGGCGCGCGGCTCTTCGGGCGGCGACATTTCAGGGGCGGGGTGGATCGGGTGGCGTGTCGGGCCGTTCACGGGGCGGCGGCACGGGGCTCGCTGTTCGCCTTCGCGCCGCCGCCGTTCTTCACGCGCGTTGCGTCCGGCCGCGGCCGATGCCCGGTCGACGTCTATCGCGGCCGGCCGCCGCTGGTGAGCGGCCTCGCGGCCACGGGCGAGCTCTGCCTCCGCCATCATCGCGGGTCCGGAAGCCGCGGCGCGCTCGTCGTGGTGAATCGGGGAACGGGGCTCCTTGCCGATCGGATCGCGCGCCGGCTTGCGGCAGCGCTCGTGACGATCGGCTTCGACGTCGTGGTCCCGTCCGCGCAGCATCCCGCCGAGCGCGACGGCGACGGCGAATGGGCCCGCAGCGTCGGCGGCGAGCTCACGACCGTCGTCCGGCGCGTCCACGATGCGGTCGCGGGCGAAGCATGGGCGCGCCAGCTCGGCTATCGTTCGGTGCTCGCGACCGGCATCGGCATCGGTGGGACGGTGACGGCGCTCCTCGCGGTCACGACGTCGCGCTTCGACGGCTGCGTTCCGGTGCTCGCCGGGGCGCATCCGGGGCGGCTGTGGCTGCCGCCGCGCGGGCTCGCACGCGCCGCGGACCACGACGCGCTCGCGCGCGACGACGTCCGTCACGCGCGAACCCTGCTGCGCCTCTTCGATCCGATCGCGCCGGGGCGCCTGCCGGCGCCGCGCCGGCGTGACGGCTGCGCGGTGGTCGGCCTCCGGTATGACCGCCAGGTGCCGCCCGCCGACGTTCAGGCCCTCGCCGACCATTGGCGCGTCCGGTCGGTGTGGCTCGACCGCTCGCACGTCGAGCTTCCGCTGTGCGGTCGCGCGCTCGCGTCCATCGTCGCGCACGCCGCGACGGCCGTGGGCCGGTAGTGTCTCGGTTTGAGACACCACGCGTGGGCCGCGTACGATTGCGGTCACGAGCGTCCTCTACTAATAGAGACCGGTTTCGTGGTCCCCGGTAGCTCAGTCGGTAGAGCGTTCGGCTGTTAACCGAATGGTCGCTGGTTCGAGTCCGGCCCGGGGAGCTCGAGGGTGGGCCGCCGGAGCTCGTGCTTTGGCGGCCCATTCTCATTTTTGACGGGCAGGAGGAGGATGCCGCCGTGTCCGAGGACTGGACGATCCGGCCCGCGCGCCGCTCGGAGCTCCCGCGACTCATGGAGATCGAGCGCGATGCGGGGGCGCGCTTCGACGCGATCCCGGCGCTCGCGGGGATCCCGGAGGTGGTGACGTCGCTCGACGATTTCGCCGAGGCGTTCGACCTCGGCCTCGTTTGGGTGGCCGCGGCCGCGGCGGACGACGCGCCCGTCGGCTTCGCCTACGCCGACCCGTTCGATGGTGCGCTGCATCTCGAGGAGCTCGACGTCCTGCCCGAGTGGGGACGGCGGGGTATCGGCGCGGCGCTGGTCGAAGCCGCCCTCGCGGAGGCGCGGACGCGCGGGCTCCCCGCGGTGACGCTCACCACCTTCCGCGACGTCGTCTGGAACGCGCCCTTCTATGCGCGCCTCGGCTTCCACGTGATTCCGCCGGCGGACTGGAGCTCCGCGATGGCGGGGCTCGTCGCCTACGAGGCAGGGCGCGGGATCCCCGCGGCGCTCCGTGTGGTGATGCGCCGCGACGTCGCGCTCTGATCGCGCATCAGGACGCGGACGCCGCGACGTCGGGGGCGAGGAGCCGCTCGAAGAACGGGCGGTCGGCGAGCAGCGACGTATCCCCGAGGAACATCTTCCCGTAGCGCTCGAAGTAGAGCAGCTGTTTCGCGAGGAGGAACGTCCCGCGATCGAAGCTCGTACCGCGGCCGCCGTGGCGCGCGACCCCGACGTGCAGGTCGCGCTGACGGCGGAGGCGCGCGAGGCGTTGCGCCAACGTCGGCGGCGCCAGCGTGCGGCCCTCGGCCTCGGCGACGTCGCCTTGCCAGGCGGCGAGGAACTTCGCGAGGCTCACTTCGCCGAAGGGGCGCGTCAGCATCGGCTCCACGATGCCGCGGCAGAACTGCGCGAGCTGATCGCGGTCCATCCCGAGCCCTTCGGTCAGCGCCGGACCGTAGTTCGCGACGAACTCGTCGGCGATGTCGCTCCACGCGCTCTCGTCACCGAGCGCGCCCTCGACCGTGCGGCGGAGGAACCGCAGCGTGCGGTCGTCGAGCCGGCCGACGATCCCCCAGTCGATGACGCCGACGCGGCCGTCCCGCAGCATGAGAATGTTCCCCGCGTGCGCGTCGGCGTGGAACGTGCCGTCGCGGAGCGCCGTGATGAACCACGCGCGCACGAGCTCTTCCAAGAGCGGCCGCGGGTCGAGGCCGAGTGCGGCGATGCCCGCGTGGTCGTCGATGGGTACGCCGTCGAGGAAGTCCATCGTGAGCACGCGCTGGCCGGACAGCTCGGGTATCGGCTCCGGCACGACGATACGGTCGAGACGGAGGCGCTGCGCGAGCTCGCGGTGGTGCGCCATGGCGCGGGCTTCGTTCCGCAGGTCGAGCTCTTCCGTCAGCTGCTCGCGAAAGCCGTCGAGCATGCGCACGAGCTGCCCCGCCTCCGCGATGCCGACCCGGAACGCCAGCACCTCGAGGAGCGGTACCATCAGGCGAAGGTCCGTCGCGACCGTGGTCTCGATGCTCGGGCGCAGCACCTTGACCGCGACCTCGCGCCCGTCGCGCAGGGTCGCCCGGTGGACGACGGCCATCGACGCACGCCCGATCGGGTCGTCGTCGAAGGACGCGTAGGCCTCGGCGAGCGGCCGCCCGAGCGCGGTCTCGATCGTGCGGTGCACGACGTCCGGCGGCACGATCGGTCCCGTGTCGAGGCACGAGCGGAACTCGTCGGCGACGTCCTCGCCGAAGATGCCGGGCGACGACGCCACCAGCTGCCCGAATTTCACGAAGGTCACGCCGAGCGACTCGAACAGTACGCGCAGCGGACGGGCGAATGCGGTCGCCGGCATCGGTCGGCGAAGCGCCCGGCGAGCGAGCGGCGCCGCCAGGGTCCGCCCGGCGACCGTCAGGATCAGCGCAGTCCGTCGGCGGAGGTCGCGCCCGTCGGGCGTCGGGAGCGCAAGCGGGAAGGGCCGGAGCACGAGCGCGTCAATTGACGGCGCGCGAGGGTCGAAGTCAACCAGAGGGGCCGCGGCTCAGTGCCGACGATCGACCCACGCGAAGACGAGCCCGCCGACCGCCACCAACGCGGCGGCGGTCGCGAACATCGCCGGGTAGCCGACGTCCCGGATGATCACGCCGAGGAGGGGGCCGCCGACGAGCGCGCCCGCGTCGAAGAGCGCGGTAAAGATCGCGGTCGCGGCGCCGCGCTCGGTCCTGCGTGCCCGCGCCACGACCAGCCCGGAGAGGATCGGGAACGTGAACCCATGGCCGAGGCCGGCGCAGGCGCCCGCGACGAGGATCGCGGACGGCGTCGCCGCCGCTGCGAGCAGCACGTACCCGACTGCGAGCATCGCCAGCGCGGGCACGAGCGCGCGCTTCGGTCCCACGCGCTCGGGGACCCACGCGAACCCGAGCCGGAGCACGATGGCCGCGATCGCGTACGCCGTGAAGAACAGCCCGACCGAGCCGACGCCGGTCGCGAGCACGTAAGTCTTCACGAACGCGAACTGCGCGGTGAGCGCCGTCGCGAAGACCAGGCCGATGAACCAGAGCGGCAGCAAGTTCGGCTGTGTCAGCGCGGCCATGAACCCCCGGCCCGGGAGCTCGCCCGGGGGATGGCGGACGTCGCGCAGGGGCACCGAGACGACGAGCGACGCGAGCGCGAACGCGGTCGAGACGTGGAAGAGGTCGGTGTAGGTGCCGTACCGCAGGATCACGTCCCCGAGCACGCCGCTCACCGACATCGGCAGGAGTCCCGAGATGCCGTACAGACCGATGCCCTCGGTGCGGCGTCCCGGCGGCAGCAGGTCTGCGGCGTGGGTCATGAGCGCGGTGAAGAGCGTCGCCTCAGCGATCCCGTGCGCGGCGCGGACGACATAGAGCCAGACGCCGAGGTCGCGCACGGTCGGATAGAGCGCGCACACGAGGACGTTCAGCACGCCGCCCGCGAGGATGACGCCACGCCGGCCACGCTCGTCCATCAAGGTGCCGAGCGGCGGACGCCAGAGGATCGCGGTCGCGGCCGTGATGCTCACGATGATGCCGATCCGCACCTCGTCCGCGCCGAGCTCGTGGAGGAACCCGGAGAGGTGCAGGTATAGGGTGAACGCGAGGTTCTGGAGGAAGTTGGCGGCGAAGCAGAGGACGAACTGCCGCGACAGGACCGGGGGACGGGCGTGGCGGCGAGCCCGCGCGGCCGCACGCGGCTCCGCGTCGGCTCCGCGCCGGTCCGCGCCTGTCCCGCGCCGCGCTCGGGCTACGGGCGCACCTCGTAGTACGCGTTCATCGGGTTCGCGAAGTCGTGCGTCCGGAAACGCGTGAACCCGGCGTCGCGCGTCATCGTGCGTGCGAGGTCCTCGGTGAAGCCGAGTGTGCCGAGCCCGGCGCCGTCCGGCTCGGAGAGCGCGGACGACATGCAGCTCAGCACCGAGAACCCGTACATCATGCCGGCCATCGGGTTCTTCTCGAGGTTCCCCTCGAAGGTCGGGTGGCTCTTGATGTCGGCGATGAGCCACGTCCCGTCCGGCGTGATCGCTTTCCGGATCGCGGCGATGACCGGCGCGGGATTCGCCATGTCGTGGAGGCAATCGAACGTGGTGACGAGGTCGAGGCTCCCGTCGGTCGGGAGCGCGTCGCCGTTGGCGTCGTGGAAGGTGACGTTCCGGAGCCCGGACTCGGCGAGGTTCGCCGCCGCCCGCTCGAGGGCGTACTTCGAGATCTCGTACCCGTGGAACTGCGAGCGCGGGTACGCTTTCGCCATCTCGATCACCGCGACGCCGGCGCCGCAGCCGACGTCGGCGGCGTGCGCGCCCGCGTCGAGCTTCGCGACCACGCCGTCGAGCGCGGGCAACGCGACCGGCACGAGCATCGTGCGGAACCACGGCGCGAACATGCGCTCGACGCCGCGATTGCCCTCGAGTCCGAACGCGTCGTACGGGAGCCCGCGCCCGCTCCGGAAGCATTGCGGCAGCTGGTCGAGCACCGCCATCTGCTGCGGCAGGCCGCAGAAGCCACCGGCCGCGAACGCGGGGCTCCGCTCGTCGGCAAGCACCATCACGCCCTCCGGCGACAGCGCGAAGCGGTCGTCGCCGCGGTAGTCCACGAGACGGGCGGCGGCCTGACCGCGCAGCCACTCGCGCACCCAGCGCTCGTGGAGCCCGGTCCGGGTCGCGAGCTCGTCGCTCGTGAGCGGCGTGTCCGCCGCCGCGAGCGCGCGGTAGAGGCCGAGATGATCGCCGAGGTAGATCATCGACGCAATCACCGCGCCGCCGAGGTAGCCGAACACCTGTTCGACGGTCGCTTCGAGCTTCTCCGGATCGATCGGTTGCGGCGCGCCCATGGAAAACCCTCCGTTCGGGGCGGGACCATAAGAGCCGCGCTCGGGCGGATCAAGATGCGTCGTCGGATCCATGCTATGGGCGCCGCGTGTCCGCGTCTGTGGCCGTGACGGCGATCGCGCTCGAGCGTCGTTTCCCCGTGCTCGCGGGGCGTCTGCCGCGCCGTCCGCTCGCAGCGCTGCCGACGCCGGTCGAGCCGATGGCCGCGCTCGGACGCGGCGCCGGGATCCCCGAGCTCTGGGTCAAGCGCGACGACCTGACGGGGCAGCCCTACGGGGGCAACAAGGTACGGAAGCTCGAGTGGCTACTCGCCGACGCGCTCGCGCAGGGCCGTCGCACGGTGCTCACGACCGGCGCGCTCGGCAGCAACCATGCGCTTGCGACGACGATCTACGCCCGCGCGCTCGGCCTCCGCGCGCTGCTGGTGCTGATCCCGCAGCCCGTCACGTCGCACGTCACGCAGACGCTCCTCCTCGACCACGCTTTCGGTGCGACGATCCACGCGGTGCCGTCGATCGGCGCCGCGCGGCGGCGCGTGATCGCGCTTCTCGTCGGTGGGGCGTTGCGCCGCGATCGGCCGTATCTCGTGCCGACGGGAGGCTCGTCCGCGATCGGTACGCTCGGCTACGTGAACGCCGGGCTCGAGCTCGGCGAGCAGGTCGCGGCGGGTGCGCTGCCGGAGCCCGCGGCCGTGGTCGTGCCGCTCGGGAGCGGCGGCACGGTCGCGGGACTCGTCGCGGGGCTCAAGCTCGCGGGCCTCGGGACGCGGGTGGTCGCGGTACGAGTGACCGATCTTCTGCCGCCGCCGCCGCGCTTCCTCGCCCGCCTCGCGAATCGGGCGCTCGCGGTGCTGAGCCGGCTCGGCGCCGACGTGCCGCGGCTCGCCATCGGCGCCGACGACGTCATCGTGCGTTCGGAGTGGCTCGGCCCGGGCTACGGCGCGGTGACGCCGGCAGGGCTCGAGGTGCAGCGACGGATCGCGGAGACCGAACGGCTCACCGTCGAGACGACCTACGGCGCCAAAGCGCTGGCGGCCGCGCTCGTGATCGCGCACGAGCCCGCCTGGCGTGGTCGGCCGCTCCTCTTTTGGCACACGTACAGCTCGGCGGACCCCGCGGCTGCGCTCGAGCGCCTCCCGCATTGGCGCGAGCTTCCGGCGGAGCTGCACTGCATCTTCGCCGCCGGGCCGCGTGCGGACGACCCGGCTTGACCTCTCGGTCGAGAGCGGCATACATCGCGGCGACGTCGTCGTGGCGAGCCGCGTCCGGCGTCGCGTCGCCCGGACGGGCGCGCAACACGAGCTGAGGGGGTCGATGCGGAAGGCGCGCTTCGTCATGACGGGATTCAAGCGGCTGTTCGACAGCCGGCCCGTCCATGCGCAGCTCGTCGTGACGTACGAGTGCAATCTCGCGTGCGGCTACTGTCACGAGTACGAGAGCGGTGCCCCGATCGTTCCCTTCGAGGTGCTGGCGCGGCGCATCGACGCGCTCGGCGAGCTCGGCGCGTTCACCCTCGATCTCCTCGGCGGTGAGCCGCTCCTTCATCCCGACATCGTGAAGCTGGTCGCGCGGATCAAGGCGACGCGCGGCGGGGTCAACTTCGCGACCATCATCACGAACGCCTTCAAGCTGACGCCCGAGCTCGTCGACGGTTTCAACGACGCCGGGCTCGACTGCATGCAGGTGAGCGTCGACGGGATCGATCCCGAGCCGGGTCTCCCGAAGTCGCTGCGCTCCGTGCTCCCCAAGCTCGCGATCCTCGCCGAGCGTGCCGCGTTCCAGGTGAAGATCCAGACGGTGCTCACCGAGGCGAGCTGGCAGCGCTACGCGGAGTTCCGCGAGATGCTCGCGCCGTTCGACTTCGAGTTCGGGTTCTCGCTGCTCCACGACGGTACGGGTCGGATCGCGATCCGGGGCGAGCACTTCGCCGAGCTCCTCGGCCGCCACGAGCTTTTCCCCGGCATGGCGTTTTTCCGCCGCCACGCGGCCGAGATGCTGGTCGGTGATTTCCGTCGTCCGTGGAAGTGCCTCGGCGGCTTCAAGTACCTCTACGTGAACCCGGACGGGCACGCCCAGTACTGCAGCCAGGTGACCGGCCGCGGCCGGCCGATCGAGGCGTTGACGCTCGACGATCTCCGGGCCGCCGACGTCCACAAGCCGTGCGAGGCGGGCTGCGCGCTCGGCTGCGTCCGCACGGTGTCGCACGCGATGGCGAACCCGCTCGCGTCGCTCGCGACGTCGGTCGAGATCGTCGCCGACTTCATGCGTCCGCGCGTGCCGGCCGCGGTGCCGATTCCGCGCGCGCCACGGCGCTAGAAGTAGCGCGGGTCGTCTCAACCGCTGTCGCATCGCTTGCAGTCGCGGCCGCCGCGGGACATGAGCGGCGGTGTGAGCACGGGTGGGAGCACGTGCGCGCCGTCGGGCCCGCGGGAAACCGATCGCGTCGCGATCGTCGTCGCGCCGAGCGCCGCGGCGCGCCTCGCGGCCGCGCGCGCATGGCTCGACGCCCGTCCGCTCGACGCGGAGGTCGTCGTGATCGCGGCGAGCCGCGAATCCGGCGACGAGATCGTGCGCGACGACGTGGCCGCGCACGGCGCGCGGTTCGGCACGACCCGGACGACGCTCGGGCGGATCGCCGGCGTGCTGGCGGCACCGACGCTCGCGGCGCGCGGCTGCGTGCCGGCGAGCGCACTCTCGCTCGACGCCGTCGCCGCGCGGGCGGTGCACCAGCTGATCGGTGCCAGGCGCCTCCGCTACTTCGCGCCGGTCGCGAGCCGGCCCGGCTTCCCGCTCGCGGTCGCCCGCACGATGGCGGAGCTCCGCGTGAACGGGATCACGGCGGAGATGCTCGCCGCGTTGCCGACCGTCGGTCCGGATCTCGCGGTGCTCGCGGCCGAGGCCGCATCGGAGCTCGATGCGGCGGGGCTCGCCGACCGCGCGGCGGTGTTCGCCGCGGCCGTCGCGGCGGCCGAGACGACGCCTCCGCCGC
>JANNPN010000220.1:0-19591 GCA_031400185.1 Polyangiaceae bacterium | reverse complement strand
CAGGAGGAGATCTTCGGACCGGTCGTCTCCGTCATCCGGTACAAGGACGACGAGGAGGCCATTCGGATCGCCAACGACTCGGTCTACGGCCTCGGCGGCGCCGTGTGGTCGTCCAACAAGGACCGCGCCCTCGCGATGGCCAAGCGCATCGACACCGGCACCGTGTGGATCAACGACTACCACATGATCAATCTCCGGTTCCCGTTCGGCGGCTACAAGCAGAGCGGCGTCGGACGCGAGCTCGGCAAGTGGGGACTCGCCGAATACCACGAGATGAAGCACATCCACGTCGGCGAGGACACGCCGCCGGAAGGCAAGTTCTACCTGCAGCTGTTGTTGAATTAGCCCCCGTGCGGTCGGAGCGCTCCGACCTCCGATGGGCCGAGGAGCGCGGAGTACATCCGCGCTCCTCGCTCCCGCGCGTGTGACCTTTCATGCCAACGATCCGCATCACGCCGCGCGCTGCCGAAGTCGTGGCGCGCGTGCGGGCCGAGCGTCGCGGGACGCTCACCTTCACGATCGACGGCGGCTGCTGCGAAGGCACCGCGCCGCACCTGTTCGAGGACGCCGTCCTTGCCGGGGTCGAGCCGGTCGGCGAGGCCGCCGGTGTTCCCGTTTACCTCCAAGCAGCCATGCTGTTGCCTTACGAGAATGCCGACGTCACCATCGACGTCGTCGACGAGCCGATGTCCGATGCGATGTCGCTCGAGACCGCATACGGCGTCCGGTTCGTGCTGCGCGAAGCCTGACGCGCGGCTCGCGGACGGACGGCCCTTCGACATGGCCGGCATCTCTGGGGGCGCGTTAGCGACGGTCGAGGCGCACGACGACCGAGCGCAGCACCTCGCGGCGCAGGTCAGCCTCGCTCGGGCGCCCGTCGCGGCCGCGCGCGACCTCGTACAGCATCTCGCCGGTCTTGGGATTCGCGGTGAGGAACGCCCGGAGCGCGTCCAGCGCCTCGGGCGTCGCGAGGTCCACGACGACCGGCGTCGCGGTGACGCGGGAGCCCCGGAGCCGGAGCTCGACCGGCGTCCCATTGCGGAGGTTCCGCCACCAGCGCGAGCTCCGGGTGCAGAGGTAGAGGCGTGCGCCGACCTCGACGTACGAGAGCGGCAGCGTGCGCCGAACGCCGGTCGTGGCGCCGACGTAGGTCAGCAGCAGCAGGTTCCGACTGACGAGCCCGTGCAGCGGGGAGCGGAGGATCCGGGTGATCGCCGGGTTCAGCCGCCGCAGCACACGGATCGCGATGGGCAACGGCGCCTCGGCGACGGCCGCCGGACGGGACAACGACAACGTGGATTGGCTCATGGCCGCTGGTCTACGGGCGCCGCAGTGATTCAACAAGAGCGTTCGATTCACTACACTCGTGACATGCGTTCACAAATGATCGGTCCCCATCTGGGCGCGGTGCGGTCGCTCGTGCTCGCGGTCGACGCGGGCAGCCTGAGCGACGCGGGCCGTCGTCTCGGGCTGACGCCCACGGCGGTGTGCAAGCAGCTCTCCCGGCTCGAGGCCGCCCTCGGTGCCCGGCTCCTCGAGCGCACCACGCGGCGCGTGCGGCCGACGGCGGCGGGCCTGGCGCTGGTGCAGCGGACGCGCCCCCTGTTCGAGGCCTTCGACGAGGCGGGGGCCGCGGTGCGCGAGCTGCAAACGGAGGTCCGCGGGCGGGTGCGCATCTCCGCCTCGCGCGCGTTTGGTCGGGTGCGCCTCGTGTCGCTGGTCGCGCGCCTCGCCGCCGAACACCCGCAGCTCGAGGTCGACCTCGTGCTGGACGCCCGCCGGCTCGACTTCATCGACGACGACATCGACCTCGCGATCCGCGAAGGACGACTCGCTGACTCCTCGCTGACGGCGCGGAAGCTCGGTGAGGTCGCGGTGCAGCTCTACGCCGCGCCCTCCTACCTGGCGCATCGCCCCGCGCCGCGCCGCCTCGAGGACCTCGCACGCCACGACCTGCTGTCGATCCCGCCCGCGGGTCCGACGACCGACCTCGCGACGCTCCGCGGGCGCGGCGGCCGGCTGCTCGGCCTGACGCCGCGTATCCGCGTGAACGATCTCGTCGCGCTCGCCGATCTCGCCGAGGAGGGCGCCGGCGTCGCGGTGCTGCCGACGTACGTCGCAGCGCGGGCGCTCGCGCGCGGCGCACTCGTGCCGATCCTGCCGCGCGTGGTGCTTGCACGCGTCCCCTTGCACGTCGTGTATCCGAGCCGGCGCTACGTCCCGCGGCGGCTGCAGATCGTCCTCGATGCGCTCGCGAAGGAGAAGCCGTGAGCGCGACCGTCCCTCTGCCGCTCGGCGGCGGGTGCCAGTGCGGGACGTGCCGGTACGTGGTGCGCGAGCTGCCGCTCACGATCTACGCCTGTCATTGCACCGAGTGTCGGCGACAGTCGGGGAGCGCATTCGGGATGTCGATGCCGGTGCCGCGCTCCGGCTTCACGGTGACGGCGGGCACGCCCACGACGTGGCGGCGCACGGCGGCGAGCGGCCGCGCCGTCGCGTGTCTCTTCTGCCCGCGCTGCGGAACGCGGTTCGCGCATCTGCCGACGCGGAACGCCGCCGTCGTCAACGTGAAGCCCGGAACCCTGGACGATACGCGCTGGGTGCGACCCGTTGGCCATCTCTGGACCCGGAGCGCGGAGGCGTGGGTCACGATCCCGCCCGGCGTGCTCGCCTACGAAGACCAGCCCGTGGATTTCGACGCGCTCTACGCCGCCTGGGCCGCGCGTATGTAAATTCCCGCTCTCGCCCGGCCAATCGTACAACGCGGCGGGGGCACGACCCGGAGCGCGGACGAGCGCACCGGTACGCGACTTGCTCCCCGTCTCGGTCGAGGAGGGATAGCCATGGACAGCTCGACGATCGTCACCCCGTCCGTCGCCCGCGTGCCGCTCCACACTGCGACCGAGGTCAACAGCCGCATCCGCGACGACGCCATGGAGCGGATCGACTACTACCGTGCGCACCCGGAGGAGATCGGGAAACGCATCAAGGAGCTGAACGAAGAGTGGGACGTCGAGCGCGCGCTCGCGACCGGGTCATCGTGCCTCTCACTGCTCGGCGTGGCTCTCGGCCTCGGACGCAATCGGCGGTGGCTCGGGCTCGTCCTCGGCGTGCAGGGTTTCTACCTCCAGCACACGATCCAGGGATGGTGCCCGCCGTTGCCGGTGCTTCGCCGCCTCGGCTTTCGCACGCCCATGGAGATCGAGCTCGAGCGCTGTGCGCTGAAGGAGATCCGCGAGGGCGTCACCGGGAATCCTGCGCCACCGGCCGGGCTCGACTGCGGCATCGGCACGTCGCGACGCGCCGAGGAGATTCACTGACCCGGCGCGCCGTGGACCGTGCGGTCGTGGAACGTGCGGAAGGTGAGACTGCCCTGGGCCGGACGATGATCGAGCATCAGGCCCCCGGGCGGGACGTCGCCGTGGCCGCGCGTGTAGGTCCAGAGCGTCACGGCGCCGCCATCGCGCTCGACCTCGATCCAGCAATACAGCTCGCGGCCGCCGCTGTCGGCGATCGCGTCGAAGCGCACCGCGACCCAGGCGTCCGCCGCGAGCGCCGCCGTCTCGAGCGCCACCCGGCGGAGGGGCGCGCGGGTCGCATCCGCTACCTCCGTCAGCGTGACGACGAGGCGCGAGCTTGCGCCCGGCGGCCGCGCCCCGAGCTGCACGTCGATGCGGCAGAGCCGGTCGTGCGTGGGCCGAAAGCGTTGCCCGATGCTCCGTCCCTTGGCGAGGAAGCCCGACGGGGTGTCGCGGGCCTCGACCGCCGTTCCCGGCACCAGCGCGTCGGGCGCGAGGTCGTAGCGGCCGACCTCCTCCGCGAACGCCGTGAGATCGGGAGGTGCGGCCTGGAGCGGACGCGCTTTCGTCCGCTCCGCGACCGTGGTGAGCGCCGCTACCAGCGCCTCGGCTTGGGCGGCCGGCGTCGCGTGTAGGAATGCGTCGTCGCGCGCGCGATTGCCGAGCCGGCGGCGGAGACCGGTGTCGTCGATCAGTGCCAGCAGCCGGCGCTCCCAATCCGCCGGGGTCGCGGCGAGGAAACCGTTCTCGCCGTCGCGCACGATGCGGCGAAACGCGTCCGTCGGGCTCGCCACCGTCGGGACGCCGAGCGCCGCGGCTTCGAGGTACTTCACCTCGCTCTTCGCGTCGCTGAAGGGGTCGGCCGTCCGGAGCGGGGCGAGCTGAACGTCGGTGGTCGCGAGCGCGGCGAGCATCTCGTGCCAGGGGAGGAACGGCAGGCGCTCGCAGCGCGCGGTGACGTCCGCGAGTGCAGGGTGCGCGAGCAGGTGGCCCCCGAGGCGGAGCCGGGCGTGTGGTCGAGCCGCCAGCACGCGCGCGAGCGCCGGCGCGACGACCCCGAAGTCGAGCTCGTGCATGGTCGTCCCGCTGAAGTAGGAAAGCACGACCGTGGCGCGCTCCGCCGCCGGCACGGTCGCGGTCTTCCGCAGCGTCTCGGCGACCGCGAGCGCGTGCTCGCCGAGGCCGTTCCGCGTGACGAACGCGGCGACGCCCATGCGCTCGGCAGCCGCCGCGAGCGGCTCCGTGGTCGCGAGGAAGGCGTCGCACGCGCGGAGCGTCGTCGCGTAGCGGTCCGTTGCCGCGCGCCACCAGGCGCGCTGGTTCTCGGGGAGCGCCGCGAGCGCGTCGTGCGGCGTCGCCGTCGCGTCGAAGAGGAGGTCGTCGCACGAGAAGAGGAGCGGGCGGCCGAGAGCGTGCACGTAGGAGAGGCAGGCCTCCAGCCACGGGCTCATCGGAACGCGGTAGACGATGATCACCCGCGCCGCCGCGATCGCTGCGGGCACGTCGGGGTCGCTCCACCAGAGCGCGCGGCTCGCGATACCGCGGGTCGCGAGCGCGTCCCGCAGGTGGGTGACGCGATAGCGGAAGGGTGCACCGTCGCATCCCGCGAGGAACAGCACGGGGCCGATCTCCGCCGCGGCCGCGGATGCCGACGGTGCGCCGCGCCGCGCGCGCCGCACCTCCTCGTAGACCTCCTCGAGCTGTGCGACCTGTGCGGCGAGCGTCGGGGTCGCGGTCGCCGTGGCTCCCTCCGCCAAGGTTTCCGCGAGCCCGGGTTCGAGGACGAAGCGTCGCATGGACGCGGCGAGGTCGTCGGCGTCGCCGGTTGCGAAGACGAGGCCGTTCCGCCCGGGGCGGACGACCTCGAGCGGCCCGCCGCTGTCGCTCGTGATGACGGGAACGCCGGCGGCGAGCGCCTCGCGAGTCACCAGCGAGAACGACTCGCGCATGAGCGACGGCACGACGAGGCAGTCGAGGCGCGCCAGGACCGTCGCGAGCGCGCCGGGTGCGAACGGCGGAGCGAGGGCCACGCGGTCGTCGATCCCGAGCGGGATCGGTACCGTCGTGCCGACGCGATCGGTGAGCACGCGCCGCAGCCCTCGGCGCGTTGCCGTTCCGCCGACGTGCAACACGAGCTCGAACCCGCCGCAGTCCATCCGGTCGGCGGCGGCGAGCAGGGTGGGAAGGCCCTTCATGCGGTGATCGGGTCCGCCGACGTAGCCGAAGCGGATCGGGCCCGGCCGTCGCGGTGGCCGTGCGCCGGTCTCCGCGACCCCGTTGGCGCACACCGCGACCCGCGGCGCCGGGACGCCGTTCGCGATCGCCGCGTCGGCGAGGAACTGGGAGGGGGCGAGCACGCGATCGGCGTGTCGCAGCATCGCGGCGAGGTGCGCGCGCCGCGCGACGAGATCGAAGCCCGGCGCGCAATGGCAGCGCTCCGACGCGACACGGGTCGGGCAGACGAAATCGTGCTGGTCGACGAGGAAGAGGCGCGCGCACCACCACCACCAATCGTGCATGGTGACGACGACGGGAATCCCACGCTCGGCCGCGATCGCGAGCAGGTCGCCGCCGAGCGCTTGGATGCTGTGGAAATGCACTACGTCGGGCCGGGTGCGATCGAGGAAGCGCGCGAAGACCGGCGCGACCTCCGCGTGACGGTACGAGCGCGGCGCGAGCGCGTCGTAGCCGGCCGCCGCGTTGACGCCGGTCACCGGAATGCCGTCGACCTCCCACGTGCTCTCGGCGTACGGCTCCGCGTCGCCGTGTGGGCGGCCGCAGAAGACGTGCACATCGTGCCCCCGCTCTCGGAGGCCGCGCGCGACCGCGGCGCACGCGAGGGTGGCGCCGCCCACGAAGTCCGGGAGGAAGAGGGTGATGACCTGAACGACCTTCAATTGATCTCGGCCCCGCGCGGTCCGCGGTACGCGCGCATCCTCCGATGGCCCGAAGCGCGCGACGTACATGCGGGCACGTCGCGCGCTTCCTTGCGCCGCCGCGCTTCGCGACCTTCCGTCACCGAAACCGCTGGGTTATAGCTCCACGACTTCATGCAACGGCTCTGGTCATACATGATCCGTTACCGGGGCCGCTATGCGATCGGCCTCGTGTGCTTGCTCGCGACCGGCTCGCTCGCGATGGCCGTTCCGTATCTCCTGAAACGCGCCGTCGACACGATCGCCGCCGGCGGCTCGCAGGCGACGGTCGGGTGGCTCGCCGTCTCGATCGTCGCGATTGCGCTCACGCAGAGCATCGTCCGCACGTGCTCGCGCTTCCTGATCTTCAACGTCGGCCGCGACATCGAGTACGACCTCCGGAACGACCTCTTCGCGCACCTCGAGCGCCTGCCCCTCGCGTACTACCAGACCCAGCAGACCGGCGACCTGATGTCGCGGCTCGTGAACGACATCACCGCGGTGCGCCTGCTGCTCGGCGTCGGGTTCCTGAACCTGATCAACACGCCGATCTACTACCTCTGGGCGGTGCCGATCATGGCGTCGATGGACTGGCGCCTGACGCTCGCGTCGCTCGTGCCGTATCCACTGGTGCTCCTCGTCGTGAAGCGCACGAGCCGCCAGCTCATGGAGCGGACCCTCAAGACCCAGGAGGGGCTCGCGGCGATGAGCAGCCGGGTGCAGGAGAATTTGTCCGGTATCCACGTCGTGCAGGCCTACGTCCGCGAGCAGGCCGAAGTCGCCGCCTTCGCACGGCTGAACGCCGACTTCTCGGCGCAGAACATGGCGCTCGCGAAGGTGCGGGGCATCATCATGCCGGTCATGCGCGCGGTGTCGACGCTCGGGACGCTGGTCGTGCTGTGGCTCGGCGGCCTCCGCGTGATCGCCGGGGAGCTCAGCCTCGGCGACCTCGTCGCGTTCATCGGCTACCTGCACATCCTCGCGTGGCCGACGATGGCGCTCGGCTGGATGCTGTCGATCTTGCAGCGCGGGCGGGCGGCACTGCAGCGCCTGGAGACGATCTTCCAGGCCGTTCCTGCCATCGACGACCGGCTCGCGGCGCCGCTTTCCGAGCCGCTGCGCGGCGCGATCACGTTCCGCGACGTGGACTTCGCCTACGACACCAAGCCGACCCCGAGGCGCGTGCTCCGCGACGTCGACCTCACGTTGCCCGCCGGCGCGACGCTCGCGGTCGTCGGCCGCACCGGGAGCGGCAAGACGAGCCTCGTGCAGCTCCTACCGCGGCTCTTCGAGGCGACGAGCGGCGGCGTCGAGATCGACGGGCGCGACGTCCGGACGCTCCCGCTCGCGACGCTCCGAAGCGCGATCGGCTACGTACCGCAGGACCCCTTTCTCTTCTCCCGCAGCATCCGCGACAATATCCGCTTCGGGGCGCCCGAGGCCGACGACGCCTCCGTGTGCCGCGTCGCGGGCATCGCCGCGCTCGACCGCGACATCGCCGAGCTGCCGCGCGGCTACGACACGGTCGTGGGTGAGCGCGGCATCACGCTCTCCGGGGGCCAGAAGCAACGGGTGACGCTCGCGCGGGCGCTGCTCGTCGACCCGACGATCCTGATCCTCGACGACGCGCTCTCGAGCGTCGACACCGAGACCGAGCGGCGCATCCTCTCCGAGCTCCGTGGGGTCATGCACGAGCGCACCAGCATCCTGATCGCCCACCGCATCTCGACCGTCATGGCTGCCGACGTCATCGTAGTGCTCGACCAGGGCCGGGTGGTCGAAATCGGCGACCACCAGGAGCTCCTTGCGCGCGACGGGTTCTACGCCGACCTCTTCCGACGCCAGCGGCTCGCCGAGGAGCTCGAGGCGCTGTGAGCGCGGCGACGCGACCGCCGAAGATCACCCGCCTCAGGCCGCGTCGCGCCGTGAGCGCCGAGAGCTTGAAGCAAGCGCTCGACCCGCACCGCGAGGAGGCGCTCGGCAAGGCGTACGACGCTCGGCTCATCCGGCGTCTCTGGGGATTCATCCGTCCCTATCGCGGGATCTTCTGGCTGTCGGTGATCTGCCTGCCGTTGAACGCCACGTGCATGCTGACGCAGCCCTACCTGCTGAAGCTCGCCATCGACGGCTACGTGACCGCCGGCGACGCGAGCGGTCTCGGACGCATCGGCCTCTTCTACGTCGCCGCCATCATCGGCGAGTGCACGTTCTTCTACGCCCAGTACTATCTCACGATGCTGGTCGCGCAGCGGAGCCTCGCCGATCTCCGCGTGCAGGTCTTCGCGCACGTGCAGCGCCTGCCGATGAGCTACTTCGATCGGAATCCCATCGGCCGGCTCGTGACCCGCCTGACCTCCGACGTCGACGTGTTGAACGAGATGTTCGCGGCGGGTGCCATGACCATCTTCATGGACGTGCTGACGATGGCCGGCATCGTGCTCATCATGGTGAGCATCGACGCGCGGCTGGCACTCGCGTCGCTCGTGGTCATGCCGGTGCTCGTGCTGGGGATCAACTTCTTCCGCCTCGCGGCGCGCCGCACCTACCGGGAGATCCGCGAGCGTATCGCGCGGCTGAACGCCTACCTCCAAGAAGCGCTCTCGGGCATGATGATCGTGCAGCTCTTTGCGCGCGAGCGCCGCTGCTTCGACGAGTTCGACGAGCTGAACGACGACCACCGCGAAGCGAACCACTGGTCGAACATCTACGAAGCGGCGCTGTTCTCGATGGTGGAGGCACTCGCCAGCATCTCGGGCGCGATCATGGTGTGGTACGCGTCGGGAGACATCCTTGCGGGAGTCATCGCCTTCGGGACGCTGGTCGCGTTCCTCGAGTACATCCAGCGCTTCTTCATTCCGATCCGCGAGTTCAGCACCAAGTACGCCGTCATGCAGTCCGCGATGGCGTCGGCGGAGCGCGTGTTCCAGCTGCTCGACACGCCGCCCGCGATCGCCTCGCCGGTACCGGCGTACGCGCCCGCGAGCATGCGGGGCACGATCGAGTTCGACCACGTGTGGTTCGCGTACAAGGGCGAGGACTACGTGCTGCGCGACGTGAGCTTCACCGTCAATGCCGGCGAGAAGATCGCGATCGTCGGCGCCACCGGATCGGGGAAGACGAGTCTCATCAAGCTGCTGTCGCGGTTCTACGACGTGAGTCGGGGCGCCGTTCGGGTCGACGGCGTCGACGTGCGCGAATGGGACCTGCAGGCGCTCCGCCGGCGGATCGGGGTCGTGCTGCAAGACGTCTTCCTCTTCAGCGGCGACGTCGCCGGCAACATCTCGCTCGGCCGGCCGGAGGTCACGACGGCGACGATCGAGGCGGTGGCGCGACGGGTGAACGCGTGGGACTTCATCCAGAATCTTCCGGGGAAGCTCGACGAGAAGCTGCGCGAGCGCGGCTCGAACCTCTCCACGGGCCAGCGCCAGCTGCTCGCGTTCGCGCGCGCGCTCGCCTACGACCCGGCGATCCTCGTCCTCGACGAGGCCACGTCGAGCGTCGACACCGAAACCGAAATGCTGATTCAGGACGCGCTCACGACCCTCATGCGCGACCGTACCGCGCTCGTGATCGCGCATCGGCTCTCGACGATCGAGCACTCCGACCGCATCGTCGTGCTCCACCACGGCGTCGTCCGCGAGATCGGCTCCCATCTCGAGCTGATCGCCATGCGCGGGATCTACCACCGGCTCTATGAGCTGCAGTACGCGCTTGCCGACGACACCGCAGCGGCGAGCTGACGCCGAGATCGCGTCTTGCGGGTCGCGCGTCAGGCCGCTGCGGAGGGCGGCGTGGGGAGGCGGCTCGCGGGCCAACGTCTCGCACGCCCAGCCCGCTCACGAGGCAAGTGTTCGCAGGGCACGCTGTGCTCGCCAACGGCCCGCGAGCCGACTCCCCATGCCGCCCGTGGCACCGACCGCTGCGCGAGGCGCCTGCCGGAGTCGCTGCGATCTCCTCAGCGATCTTCGACTCTTCCTCGGGCGCCACACAGCGCGCTGCGGCGGGTCGTGTGGGGGTGGGGCGACGGTCCTGCAGTCGTGGTTGCTTTCAGATTTGCGCGCTGTTCGACTGGCGGCATGACGCGGGCCGGGGTCGGGGTCGTGGCCGCGACGCTCCTGGCGCTCGGCTGCGTCGGCGGCGACATCGGGGCGGGGCCGACGCCGCTCGGCGACGCCGGCGGGCGGCAGACGGAGCGCGATCGCATGATCGAGGAACAGATCGTGGCGCGCGGGGTCCGGGACCCCGCCGTGCTCGGAGCGATGCGGCGCGTCCCGCGCCACGAGTTCGTGGCGGAACGCTGGCGCGTGCACGCCTACGACGACCGGGCGCTTCCGATCGCTGCCGGCCAGACGATCAGCCAGCCGTACATCGTGGCGCTGATGACCGAGCTCGCCGGGGTCGGCCGGGGGGCGCGCGTGCTCGAGGTCGGCACGGGCTCCGGGTATCAGGCCGCGGTGCTCGCGGCGCTCGGCGCCGACGTCCACACGATCGAGATCGTGCCCGAGCTCGCGACGAGTGGGCGCGCTACGCTCACCCGGCTCGGGTACACGAACGTCCATACGCGTGAAGGCGACGGCTATCGCGGCTGGCCGGAGGCGGCGCCGTTCGCGGCGATCGTCGTCACGGCAGCGCCGCCCGAGGTGCCGCCGGCGCTGCTCGCGCAGCTCGCGCCCGGCGGCCGGCTCGTGATTCCGGTCGGCACCGTCGACCAAGAGCTCCAGGTGCACGAGCGCACGGCCGACGGCATCCGCGTGCGCTCGGTCATCCCGGTGCGTTTCGTCCCGATGACCGGCGGTCGCTGAAGGCGTCGCGCTCGTAGCCGAGACGATCGGCAGCTCGGGGCGCCGCCGTGCGATTCAGAGCCCGACACCCGAGGATGGTGCCCGCCACGTCACGAACAACATCGAGCTATCTACGGCCAAGCGCCCCGCGCGACGGTCGCCAGGCGCCGTGCAGCGAGATCGATGCGTTGCCTGTGGCGGTGGTCGATGGCCTGGTCGGGATCGTCGTCCACCACCTCGCCGGCCGCGTCGGGATTCGCTAGGTTCCAGCGTTCGCGTGTCCGACCTGATCAATAGATCGCGAGCTGCGGAGCGGTGGTGGCGGAGCCGAGCGGCGCTGCTGTGCCTGGCGCTGATGCTCGGCGGCTGCTCCCCGACGTACGTGATCCGTGCCGGCTACGAGGAGGCCAAGATCCTCTGGCGCCGCGAGCCGATCACGACGGTGCTGGTTCGTCCCGACCTCGAGCCCGACATCCGGCGCAAGCTCGAGCTCGTGCTCGACGCCCGGCGCTACGCGGAGCAGATCGGGCTCAAGGTCGGTGGAAGCTTCACGAGCTTGTCCTACGTCGACGGCCCGATCATGCTCTACGTACTGACGGCGACCCCGCAGACGTCCCTCGAGCCGCACACCTGGTGGTTCCCGATCGTGGGGAGCGTGCCATACAAGGGGTTCTTCAACCGTGCGCTCGCCGAGGCCGAGGCGAAGCGTCTCGTCGAGCAGGGCCTCGACACGAGCATCCGCGGCGCCGCGGCCTTCAGCACCCTGGGCTGGTTCGACGACCCGCTGCTCCGCCATCAGCTCGGCGCCGACGACGTGGCGCTCGTGAACCTCGTCCTCCACGAGACGTACCACAACACGTTCTACGCCCGGGGCGCGCACTCGACCGCGTTCAACGAGTCGCTTGCGACGTTCGTCGGCCACCGCGCCGCGATCGACTTCTTCGTGGCGCGACCGGACGGGGCCGGAATGGCGCTCGCCGCACGGAACGCCTGGGAGGACGAGCGGGTGTTCGCGAAGTTCGTCCAGAGCCTCGGCAACGACTTGAAGGCGCTCTACGCCGAGAACGACGCCGTCGCGTCGCTCGCCGGTCGCGAGGTGCTCTTCAAGAAGGCGCAGGCGGCGTTCCCGGCGCTGCCGTTCCACGGCAAGCGCTTCGGCAAGTTCGACGACGTCCACCTGAACAACGCCGTCCTCCTGCAATCACTCCTCTACACGACCGACCTCGACGTCTTCGAGGCGATCGCCGCACGGCTCGGCGGCGTGCGGGGGGCGCTCGACCTCATCGAAGCCGCGGCACACGCGGAGCCCAAAGACCCCTTCGGCGCGGTCCGTCGCGCCCTGGCGGATCTCGGCTAGCGCGCCGGCTTCGCCGATCGCGCAGTCGCGCTGCGGGCTGGCGGGTGGGGGGTCGCTTCTCCGCTCGTAGGGCGTTGCCCCCAGCCCGTACGGCCCGCCACAGCCATGCCGTGGCGGCGTAGTCATGCGGTGTCTCGCTCCGGATCGCCCCCCACCCGCCCGGCAACGGCTCCGCTCGGCAGCGCAGTCGCGTGTTGCTGCGATTCACACGCGCCGGGTACCCGTCACCCAAGCGGGAAACGACGGCCCTGCTTTGGCTCACGCGTGAGAAGCAGCAGCCACGTCGGCGCGGAGGGTGCGGGTGCCGGCGAGGAAGTGGGCTGCCGCCCAGAGGTTGGTGAGGGCGGTCAGCGACAGCGAGTAGCGGACGGCCGCGGGACCGTAGGTCGTGGCGAGGACGTCGTTCAGCGCGCCGATTGCCGGTGGGCCGAGGCCGAGGCCGATCAGGTTGATCACGAAGACGAGGACCGCCGATGCGGTGGCGCGCGCCTCCGGGCGCACCAGCGTTTGCGTCAGGGCGAAGACCGGACCGAACCACATCGCGCTCAGTAACGCCGAGGGTGCCAGTGCCACGAAGGCCGTCGTCGGGCACGACGCGGCGAGCATCGCGAGGATGCAAGGGATCTGGAGCAGCGTCGCGATCGCCGGGATGTACAGACGGCGACGGAGGTCGGCGGCGCCCCAGCGGTCGGCCAGCAGGCCGCCGAGGATCGAGCCGGCTGCACCACCGATGCCGAGGATCGCGCCGAGCCAGGTGCCGAGCTCGCCCGTCGGCATGTGGTGGACGCGCATGAAGAACGGTGGTCCCCAGACGGCGAACGCGTAGCCACCGAAGGAGTGCAGCGCCGCGGCGAGCGCGAGGTGCACGAACGAGCGGCGCTCCCGGAGCGTGCGGAGCACGTTGCCGACGGACTCGACGGGCGCAGCGGCGTGGTGGTCATGGCGGCCGCGCGGGGGCTCGCGGATGGTGAGTCGAACGAGCACGGCGAGGAGCACGCCCGGGAGCCCGACCGCGAAGAACGCGCGCCGCCACCCGAAGTAATGCGAGATCCAGCCGCCGAGGATGAACCCGAACGCGATCCCGACGTGCACGCCCATCGAGAAGACCGCCATCGCGGTCGCGCGGCGTGCGGGCGGGAAATAGTCGGAGATGAGCGAGTGCGCGGGCGGCACGAACGCCGCCTCGCCGATCCCGACCCCGACGCGGGCGAGCGCGAGCTCCCCGAACGAGCGCACCATGCCCGAGACGGCGGTCAGCAGGCTCCACACGGTGAGCCCGGCCGCGATGATCGAGCGCCGCACGCTCCGGTCCGCGAGGCGGGCGATCGGGATGCCGGCGAACGTGTAGAAGAGCGCGAACGCGAAGCCGGTGAGGAGGCCCATCGCCGTGTCGGAGGCGCCGAGCTCCTCCTTGATGGGCTGCAGGAGAATCGCGAGGATCTGGCGGTCGATGAAGTTGAAGACGTAGGCGACGAAGAGCAGGCCGAGCACGTAGCGCGCGTAGCCGGCGGAGAAGGGCGCCTCGTCCGGGCACCGATCCGCAGGCGCGGCGGGAAGGGGAGCGCCCGGCGCGCGATCGGCGACGCACCGATCCGCAGGCGCGGCGGGAAGGGGGCTACCCGGCGCGCGGTCGGCCACGCGCTATCGCGATACGGACGGGCGCAGTCGAAACGTCACGGCCGCCCCGAGGGGAGGGCCGTGGCGATGCCGGAGCTCGCCGCGAACGTCGACTGGAGCGCGGCCGACGCTCCAATCAGGGCCGACGGCACGACGATGCGGATGCGCGCGTGGTCGGCCAGCTCAAGGCTCCGAGATCCTGACGACCACGCCGGTGCCGCCCGCCGGCGCGGCCGTCGAGTTGGCGAGCAGGTAGAGCTCGCCGTCGCGGCCCTCGCCGAAGCCGAGCAACGAGAGCCCGAGCGACGTCCCGCTCGGATAGCGCACCTCGGCGATCGCGCTCTTCTGGAGCTTGCCGTTCTTCCGGAGGAGGTTCTTCTTCTTCAGGTAGAAGAGCCGGCCGTCGTTCGCGAAGCTCTTCGAAAACTCGCCGAAGACGTAGTGGTCGTTCAGTCGGCGCAGACTCGGGCTGTGCGCCACGTAGCCGCCGATCACCGAGATGCCCTCGTCGTGGTCGTATTGCGCGACCGGGTCGACCAGGCCCCCGGGCACGCCCTGGTCGATCTTGCTGACGTAGCCGGCGCCGGTGCCGTTCGGGCGGAAGAAGAACGCGCCTTCCTTGAGGCGCCAGCCGCAGTTGTCGCCGGCGCGGACGAAGTCGATCTCTTCGACGTCGTTCTGGCCGACGTCACCGACGTAGAAGTGCCCGGTCGCGGAGTCGAAGCTCATCCGGAACGGGTTGCGGAAGCCGTAGGCGAAGATCTCGCCGAGGGCGCCCGGGATGCTGATGAAGGGGTTGCTCGCCGGGATGCCGTAGTTGCCGTTCGCGGAGTTGGTGCCGAGGGGGTCGATGCGGAGGATCTTGCCGAGGACGTTGCCGAGGTTCTGCGCGTTGCCGTTCGGTCCGTGCCCGACGACCGGCCCACCGATGAAGGGCTGCCCGTCCTCGTCGTCGGCACCGCCGCCGTCGCCGAGGCTGACGTAGAGGAAGCCGTCGATCGGGGAGAAGTGGAGCGCGCCGCCGTTGTGGTTGAACTGCGGCTCGTCGACGCGGAGGATCTCGCGAGCGCTCAGCGGGTCGACCACCGACGCCGGATCGGCCGGGTTGATGACGTGCCACTCGGTGACGACGCTCTGGTGATCGGGCGGCGTCAGGGGCGGTTGCGTCGAGAAGTCGGGCGCTCCGTTCGTCGGCTCGGAGGTGTAGGTGTAGACGAGCCCGTTGGTCGCGTAGCTCGGGTGGAAGGCGGCGCCGAGGAAGCCGCGTTCGTCGTAGGTGCCCGGGCCGAAGAGGCCGAGCGGGACCAGGCGGCTCGTGACGTCGAGGAAGGTGACCTTCGAGCCGTCGGTCACGTCGACGCGCGACCAGACGCCGGATTGATCGGCGACGTAGAGGTAGCGCGGGTCGATGCCGGGCGCGCCGCTCGCGGCGACCGGCGCGTCGAAGCCGCTCGCCACCGGCTGGAGCGCGATCCTGGCGCCGCGCGAGATCCGGCGCGGCAACGGGTCGCCAAGCTGGTCGGCGGGCGTCGCCACCGGGGTCGGCGTCATCGTCGGAACGGCCGTCGGCAAGCTCGAGTTGAGCACGTCGAGGGTCATGCGCGCGGAGCGATCGCCGGTCGTCGAGACGTTCCCGTTCACGGCGTTCCCCCAGGCCTGCAAGGTGACGCTCGTGAACGAGCTCGGCGCCGTCCAGGTGAACGAGAACGTGGTGACGCCGCCCATCGCCGATTTCGGCCCGGTGTGGGTGACCTCGTCACGCCCGCCGGAGCCGACGATCGTCGTGGTCATGGCGGCGTTGCTGCCGCCGGTCGCGAGCACGCCGTCCGCTGCGGCGACGTTCAACCCGGCGAGGTCCTGGACCCCGACGTCGGAGACCGTGATCGTGTATTCGTGGGTCGAGTCGGGATCGACCGAGGTCGGTCCCATCAGCGTGACCGTCGGCACCGAGCCGCCGGTGTGGCAATCGTTGCAGCCGCCGATGGGCGAGAACGAATTGCTCCCGATGCCGCCCGAGAATGCGCCAGCGTCCGGCGGTCCGAGCAGGACGGTGAGGGTTGCGAGCGCCGCGGCACAGAGCGCGAGCTGTCGTGCATACGTCGGCATGGGGGGACTCCTCGTCGGTCGACAGCTGGAAACGTCGGGCAGAAAGTTGGCGGGATTCTTCGCGCGTCGGCCCTCTGCAGTCAATCGAAAAGTGCGTTCGGGCGTCTCGCCGACCGTCCCTTGACATAGAACGCGCGTTGGCCGACTTGAGTCCGCCGACCACACGGCGGGGGGTATAGCACATGGCGATCTCGAAGGCGGTTCTCATCACGGGATGTTCGACCGGCATCGGTCGGGCGACGGCGCTCCGGCTCGCCAAGGCGGGGCAGACCGTCTATGCGACGGCGCGGAAGGTCGAGACCATGCAGGAGCTCGGCGCGGCGGGCTGCAAGCTGCTCGCGCTCGACGTCTGCGACGAGGCGTCGATCAAGGCGGCGGTCGACACGGTCGAGGCCGAGCAAGGCGCCGTCGGCGTCCTCATCAACAACGCCGGCTACGGCTCGGAGGGGCCGATCGAGGAGGTGCCGATGACCGAGGTCCGGCGCCAGTTCGAGACCAACGTCTTCGGTCTCACGACCCTCACGAAGCTCGTGCTCCCGGGCATGCGGAAGCAGGGCTGGGGCAAAATCGTGAATCTGAGCTCGATGGGCGGACGGATGACGCTCCCGGGTGGTGGCTTCTACCACGCGACCAAATACGCCGTGGAGGCCATCAGCGACGCCCTTCGGT
The DNA here is from genome assembly GCA_031400185.1 of Polyangiaceae bacterium. GTDB lineage: Bacteria > Desulfobacterota > Binatia > UTPRO1 > UTPRO1 > UTPRO1. The sequence continues at coordinate 2,847 of JANNPN010000220.1, read as the reverse complement.
TCGAGGTGCAGGGCTTCGGCATCGACGTCATCATCATCGAGCCCGGGCCGATCAAGACGGAATTCGGCGACACGGCGATCGCGCGCGTCGCGGCGCTCGGCGGCCCAAGCTCGCCGTACAAGGAGTTCCTGACCGTGCTGCAGCGCCAGATCCGCGACGCCTACGAGGGGCCGATGGGCCGCCTCGCCGCCGACGCCGACGCGGTCGCGAAGGTCATCGAGACCGCGATCACCGCGTCGCGTCCGAAGACGCGCTACGTGATCACGGTGGCCGCACACGTCATGATGGGCCTCCGCCGCTGGGTCGGCGATCGCGGCTGGGACGCCGTCATGCGGACGCAGTTCCCGACGCCCAAAGGGGCGTGAACGGCGTGGAACCGTTGGCGTGCGCCGTGGGACAGGTCGCGTAGGGAGGTTCTGCCATGGCGGCACGCTTCGACGGTCGGGTCGCGCTGGTCACCGGCGCCGCGAGCGGGATCGGGCGCGCGACCGCCGTCCGGCTCGCGAGCGAGGGCGCGAAGGTCGCCGTCGTCGACCGCGACGAGAGCGGCGCTGCCGAGACCGTGCGTCTCGTGCGCGACGCCGGCGGCACCGCCGCGTCGTTCGCGTGCAACGTCGCCGACAGCGCCGCGGTTGGGGCGACGGTCGCGGCGATCGCGGCGAAGCTCGGTCCCGTGGACGTGCTCGTGAACGTCGCCGGCATCGGCGACACCGCCGGCCTGGACGGCATCGCCGGCGTCACCGACGAGCGCTGGAACGCCGTCCTCGCGGTGAACCTGAGCGGCCCGTTCTATGTGAGCCGCGCCGTCCTGCCGGCGATGGTCGAGCGCGGCGGGGGCGCCATCGTCAACGTGTCGTCGCTTGCGGGCCGCTCGAAGAGCGCCATGGGCGGGTACGCGTACTCGTCGAGCAAGGCCGGGCTGCTCGGGCTCACGCGGCACCTCGCGTTCGACTACGGTCCGAAGGGCGTCCGCGTGAACGCCATCTGTCCCGGCGGTGTCGATACGCCGATGCTGCGCGCCGCCGGGGTTCGCGAGGCGCGGTCCGAAGCGGAGCAGGCCGCCCGCATGGCCCGCATGAACGCGTACCAGTTCTTCATGCCGATCAAGCGCGTATCGCAGCCGGAGGAGCAGGCGGCGGCCATCGCGTTCCTGGCGAGCGACGACGCGTCGTACATCAACGGCGTTTCGCTCGACGTGAACGGCGGGTTGTTCATGGCATGACGCTCCGCGGGCCGCCGTGTGGTGGCCGTCGCGAAGAAGCGCCGCGGGCTGTTCCGTGCGCGCTGCTTGGTCGAAGAGCGACCTCCGGAACGGAATGGCGAGCATGCGAACCGAAATACAAAAATGAATCCAAGGGGGAACATGCGAAAGTAACATTTGGCTCACGTCCCTCGTCTATCCCTAGACTCGACTCAGGGAGGACATGCCATGGGGACGCAGCGCGTGTTTCCGCAGATCGTGATGGGCACACTGCTGGTAGGGATCGCCGCCGCAGGGTGCGGGTCTTCCTCCGACTCGGACGGTCCCGACGCGACGCCGACACCCACGACGACGCCGACCCTGTCCGCGTTCATGTCGCCGACGCCCTCGGCGACCGTCACTCCCGGCCCGAGCGACACGCCGAGCCTCGTGACGCTCGGCGCACGCCTCTTCTTTCACGAGACGTTCGACGGCAACGGCCGCACCTGCGGCACCTGTCATCCGCCGGAGACGGGCTTCACGCTGACGCCTGAGCTCATCGCGTCGCGGCCCGCGAGCGATCCGCTCTTCGTTGCCGAGCGCGTGCCCGAGCTCGCAGGCCTCGAGAGTCCGGCGCTCATGCGCGGTCCGCGCGCGCTGATCCTCGAGAACGTCGACGGCTTCGATCAGCCGCCCGTCTTTCGCGGCGTGCCGCACACCTTCGACCTGGCGTTCACCGCCCCGTTCGGCTGGGGCGGGACCGAGTTTCAGCTCGACGCGTTCGTCGGGCAGGCCGTCCGCCAGCACTTCCCGCGAACGCTCCGGCGGGTGCCCGGCGTCGACTTTCGGCTACCGACCGCGGAGGAAACGGCGGCGATCGTCGCGTTCATGCAGTCGACGACCCTGGTGCCGAGCGGGCTTCTTCAGTTCGACTTCACCTCGGTGATGCGGAGCGATGCCGAGCGGCGCGGGGCGGCGGTCTTCTTCGGCGGCGGAAAGTGCGCGTTCTGTCATGGCGGCTCGTCGTTCACGAACGGCGGGCGGTTCGACACCGGGGTGACGCGTCGCCCCGAGAACGTCATCCCGCCGCCGGGCTGCGATCCGTCGTGCACGCCGCTCGGTGAGCGCGAGGATCGCGGCGGCCACCGCTTCTTCGACGTCCCGACCCTGCTCGGCCTCGCGAACAGCGCGCCGTTCTTTCACGACAACTCGGCCGCGACTCTCCGCGAGGCGGTCGCGCACTACACGACCCCGGCGTTCAACGCCTCGGAGGGCGGCGCGTTCACCGGCGGCATCGAGTTGACCGAGGCCGACGTCGACGAGATCGCGGCGTTTCTCGCGGCGCTCACGCTCTGCGGCGACGGCCGCGTCACGCATGGCGAGCCGTGCGACGACGGCAACGACGCGAGCGGCGACGGCTGCCGTCCCAATTGCACGCGCGAGGTCTGCGGCGACGGCATCGTGGACCCGGGTGAAGCGTGCGACCTCGGTGTGGGTGGCGCGCCCGACGCGTGCACCTCGCGATGTGGCGGCTAGCCGCTGACTACACCTGCAGGTGCGCGAGGCTCTTGAGCGCCGACCGCCGCGCGACGTCCCACGTGACCATCGTGAGCGCGGAGACGGCTGTGAACGAGATCGCAATGGCTGCGGTCTCGCCGCCGCCGATC
>JANNPN010000201.1:0-29501 GCA_031400185.1 Polyangiaceae bacterium | reverse complement strand
ACCTGGTCGACGGTCGCATCGCGAGGACGACCTATTCGCGGGAGACATCGTGATGTTCTGGAACACCGTGCTGCTGGCCTTCCGGTCGATCCGCCGCAACCTCGTCCGCTCGATGCTCACCGTTCTCGGCATCGTGATTGGCGTCGCCGCCGTCGTGACGATGGTCACGCTCGGCAACGGCGCGACCCGCTCGGTGTCCGAGCAAGTCGCGAGTCTCGGCAGCAATCTCTTGATGGTCATGCCGGGGCAGCGGCTCGGCCCCGGGCGCAGCTCGGCCGGTGCGCCCGCCTTCAAGAGCGCGGACGCTGCCGCAATCGAAGGACAGATCAGCTCGCTGAAAGCCGTTGCGCCGAGTACCAGCACGGGCGTGACACTCGTGCGCCAGGCGAGGAACTGGGCGACGAGCGTGACCGGATCGACGCAGGCGTACTTCGGGATCGGCAACTGGAAGCTTGCGGCAGGACGGATCTTCAACGACGCAGAGGAAAAGGCCGGCAAGGCCGTGTGCGTGATCGGGGAGACGGTGCGGCGCGAGCTCTTCGGGCGCGAAGATCCGATCGACGCTCGACTGCGCGTCAAGCAGTTCTCCTGCACCATCATCGGGCTCCTGCAGTCGAAGGGGCAGTCGGCGATGGGCAGCGATCAGGACAACGTCGTCGTTATGCCACTGCGCACGGTGCAGCGTCGACTCACCGGCAACCAGGACGTCGGCGTGCTGCTTGTGTCGCAGAAAGACGGAGGGTCGAGCGACAAGGTGCAGGACCAGCTCGTACGGCTGATGCGCGAGCGCCGGCGCATCGCGGAGAACGAGGAGGACAATTTCAACGTCCTCGACACGAGGCAAATCGCCCAGGCGCTCTCGGGCACCACGCGGGTCATGACGATGCTGCTCGGCGCGGTCGCGGCGGTGAGCCTTCTCGTCGGCGGCATAGGGATCATGAACATCATGCTGGTCTCGGTCACCGAGCGGACGCGCGAGATCGGCCTTCGCCTGGCGATCGGCGCGCTCGAGCACGAGGTGCTGCTACAGTTCCTCGTGGAAGCCGCCGTGTTGTCGTCACTCGGCGGTGTTGCGGGACTTGTGATCGCAACGGCGGCGTCGATCGGGCTCGCGCGTGTGATTCAGGTGCCCTGGATCTTTGACCCGCAGATCAACGTTACGGCGTTCCTTTTCGCCGCTGCGATCGGCGTTCTGTTCGGGTTCTTCCCCGCGCGTCGCGCAGCGCGGCTCGACCCCATCGAGGCCCTCCGACACGAATAGTTGCACCGGCCGTGGTTCAAGTGAGGATCCGCGTGTTGTGGTGGTGCGCGGAACGCGGGGTGCTGATGCTCGACGCCTGCACGTAGGCATCGTCCCGGCGGCTGGTGACCTGCCACGATACTTTCACGCTCGGCTTGTCGGTCTTGATCTCGAAGCGATGGTCCTTGATCTCACTGGACACGATCGCTTGCGCGAACTGACCGATGACGGTGAGCTGGTAGCGGAAGTCGTGGTCCAGTGCCTGGAACTCCGTGGGCATCGTCACGGTGGCATCGCCGTTCGGATCTGTGGTGACGTTGCCGGAATAGAGGCGCAGCGCCTCCGGGGACTCGATCGATGCATGAAGCACATCGGCTTGTTGCTCGATCTTCGTGCTCAACTCCCGAATGGCATTGATCGCTGCCCAATGAATCGGGTCCGCCTTGAGCACCAGATATCCGTCCTCGCCGACGGTGACGGCATCAGGAATCACTTCGCGCACTTCCTGAGCGATGAAGCCCACCTCCTCTCGGGCCGAGCTCAGGCCTGGCTTGATGCCATCGCGGTAGTGAAAGCGCACCGGCCGCAGTTGGAGGACTTCATTCAAGCCGCTTTCAAACTGTCGGACGTCTTGCTTGAGACGCTGGTCGGAGATCGTGCCCCACGAAGTGCCGCCTGAGCTCTTGGATGCGTCGCCATACACGCCGAGGTGATTTCCTCCCGTGCTGTGACTCAGGGTCAAGGCGTCGGCCCCGGAGAAATCCTTTGCTCTCAATAGGTAGTCATCACCAAAGCTGCGCTGCTTGAGGGTCATTGTTACGTTTGACTCCCCGTCACTGTTGACATTCAGTCTCCCGTCAATCTGCGCATCCCCCGCGACTGCCAATTTGCTGGTCGGCGAGGGCGTGCCGATGCCGACGTTGCCGTCGGTATCCACCGTCATACTGGCGCCACCGTCGTTGACGAAAAACTTCAAGGCGCTGTTGCTGATGGTTCCCAGCCATCCGCCAGCGGCATCCACATAGGTGCCGAGGCGAACGGCGCCGTTGGTATGCTCGAAACCGTGTCCGGTCGCGAGAAGGGTCAGTTTGTTGGCCGGAGTGGTCGTGCCGATGCCGACGTTGCCGCCGGGGGAGTTCAGCAACAATGGTTGCGGGGAAGAGGAGGCGTAGTCATAGGCAAAGAGAAAACCGCCGCTGGCGTATGATTCCATGAAAATCCCCGCCGTCGTGCCGGTATAGGGACTGGAGGCGCCGGTGACGGCTAGTCCGCCACTGGCCAGCTGCAGCGCGCCTTTGGGACTCCCCGTGCCGATGCCAACGCTGCCGTTGTCGTAGTAGGTGCTGCTGCCGTTCAGGCTCCAGATGCCGGCGTCCCCGCGATCGATCTCCATCTCGAGTCCCGCCGGGTAGCCCTTGGCGAAGCCCTCCTTTGCGCCGAGCTGGGCGTCGGCGATTCCGTCCTTGCTCGTGATCGCGAAACCGAAGTCTGGACTCGTTCCTTCGAGCCACGCCTTCACCGTGTCGATCACATCGACGACGATGAATCGCTTCGCGCGGACCGCTGCAGCTGGGATCGTCGCCACGGGCGCGGCGCCGAAGCCGGGTGCCGGTGGTGCTCCGGTCGGGGCCTCGGTCCAGTCGTTGCTCACGGCGTGGATCTCGAGATCACCGGAGATCTTCACGCTCGTAAGGAAGATCACGAGCCGAACGCTCTTTACTTCGCCCGGCGGCGCGATGCCCGCGAATCCGGCCGCCGCGAAGCGGATGAACGCGTGGCGTCCCTTGGAGACGGTAAGCGTGGTTGCTTTGCCGAGGGCTAGGGTGACGACATTTGCCTTCGTCGAGCCCGTGTCTTCGGAAACGGGCAGCGTAAGGGCGAGCGTCGGTGCGGCGAGTGCGCATACGATCGCGAGAGCGGCGGAGCAGCCAGTGACGAATCGGCGGCCGCATGAGCCGGAACGCTGGTTGACGCAGCCGTCGCTATCGGACGGCAGGACCGCGAGTAGGATGCGCATGGCTCCTCCATCGTTGGCTAACTGCCTCGCGATCCGCGGTCGAGTCAACGACGGCCTTCTCGTCGCCGATGGCCAGATAATTGGGTCCGAAATGACCGAGCCGATCGCGAGAGCCTTCTGCCGGGATGCCGCGCACTTCGCGCACCAACCCTTCGGCCAAGGGCCGTGGTTGACCGATGGAGACATCGCGATCTCCGAGCGCAGCGGGATCCTGCTTCAGTCCATCTTCCCGTTCTCTGGTGACACCGGCGAGACGCCGGGATGGAAGCGTGTGAACGAGCTCCTCCACGCTCGGCTCCAGCAGCAGGAGCGGTGCTGGCGGGACGCGAATGGCTCGCCGGGCTTTTCTCCGTCGCCGACATCCGGATGGCCGAATGTGCTGCGCCTCGTCGAGGGGATGCCGAGTACTTGCGCGATTGCGGCCCGTTTCAGGCGGCGGTAGGGATGTAGGACCCGTACGCGGTCCGCGCGCTTCACTCTCTTCGAGGAGGACCAACATGATCCGACCGATGGCAACGGCGCTCTTGTTGTTGCTCATGGCGACGACGGTGGACGCGAACGACGACGTGCAGGACGTTCGCCTGCGCGTGCAGAACCTGACGCGTCCCGACGGCAAACAGTCCGCGATGCTCACGGGCATGGCGGCCCCGCAGGCGACGGCGCAGCCCGTCGTCGTGACGCTGCAGATCGGTGCGACGACGGCGACGCTCACGGGCAAGATCAGCCGGAGTGGTCGGCTCCGTGCGGTCGGACGACGCCGCGCGCTCGCGACGCCCCTCGCGTCGTTCACGGAGATCGAGGCGGCCATCGTGAGCGGCGGGCTCGTCACGTCGCTCACGATGGCCGCCGGCGATTGCGTGGGGTCGTCCAACGGCCGGCGCCTCGACTGCGTCGAGACGTCGACGCCGATACCGACGCCGACCTCGACCCCGACCCCGACCCCGACCTCGCCGGGTGACCTCACCGACGGCGCGTACGACCTCACCATCACCGGCCACACGCCGGTCGGAACGACGGCGTCCGCGAGCCTCACGACGCATCCCGACGGGACGCGCGCGCTCCGGCTCTGGGACCACGCGCTCGATTTCGCAACGCTCACGATGGCGACCGACGGCGCGCTCTCCGGCTACTACGTGATGGGCGGCGACGCTTTCAGCACCGTCGCGGGCAGCGCCACCGATCAGTCGACGACCGCGCTCGCGCGGCTGAGCGGGAGCTTCTCGGGGTACTTCGGTACGTACGCGTTCACGATGGAGCGCGTGTCGGCAGGCACGGACGGCGCGCTCGGCGGTACGTGGAACCTCACCTTCGTCGGCGGCGGCTTGCAGCCGTTCGACGGCACTGCGGTCCTTGGCCTCGCGGTTCCCGCGAGCGGCCTCGCGACGGCGGCGCCGACGACACTCGTCCGGAATGGTGGCATGACCGCGTACACGACAGGTGCCGGGACGTGCACCGTCGCGCCGGCGGGCGGCATCTATTGCATGCTGCCGCGCGTGGTCGGCGCGGGCGCCGTGTACCTGCACGGGATGCTCGATGCCGACGGCGGGTCGGGGCAGGGCGCGTTTGCGATCGGCGCGGCGCCGGCGATCGAGAGTATGGGAACCTGGAGCGCGACGCGCTGATCCGACGGCCGCCTTGCGGGTCCCGGTCCTTCCCTGTGACTCGCCTCGCCGAGAGGCCGGATTACGCGTGGGATGTGGGGTTCGATGACGGCAACGTTGACCTCGTCCTCAAGGGATTCAGCTTCTCCGTTCGGGCAGTGCGTGGCGCTCGTGATCGAGTCGTCGATCAGTCGTCCCGTGCCATCTGATCTGATTGGTCCTGCGAGCCCGTGCCGATCATCGAGGCGAAGGACTCCCGGCGACGGCGAGGCTGCGGCTACGGCGAACGTCCTTGCGGCGCTCGCCGCCGAGCTCATGACGATCGCCGGCGGCTGATGTCGCTCATTCGATATCACGATGAATCGGTGACGACTTTTGCGTTGACAGATCGTATCCATCCCCGGAAGGTCAGCGATCCATGTGCCCCCGTGTCCCCCTTCTGGTCGTCGCCCTCTCCATCGTTTTCTTCGCCTCCGACGTCCGCGCCGGCTGCAACCTGATCCCGGGCACCGTGAAGACTTACGGCGGCGCGCTCGGCGCAACCAATCGACCATATGCGGCGCCGGGCGAGCGGCTCGAGCTGCAACTGCGCCCGTGCGACGCGTCGGTCGGGTTCCTGCCGAACGGGGCGGATCACGTCGTCACGCTCGTGTTCACGGCGCCCGGCGGGGGCTCGCGTCGGGTCGTGGCGCTCGCCGCCAACTGCGGGGCCGTCGACCTCTCGGCCTGCAGCACGGCCCCCGGCGTCGTGTCGGCGACGTGCGTCACGGCGAATCCCGTGACGCTCGCGACGCGCGTCGACGTCGACCGCGGCGATCGCCGCCTCGTCTTCTCTTTTCCCGACACCGACGCGATCCTCGCACCGGACGGCGACGACGTGACGCTCGCCGGACCGGTAGCGATCGCCGTGACGAAAGCGGGGACGCCACCGGCCTGCGGGCTCGCGACGGGATCGTGCGCGACGCAGACGGAGCTCGTCGCGTGCATCGACGCGTTCTACGCCAACGACGGCGCGTGCGGCACGGCGGTCGCCAACACCACCTTCCCGTCGCTCACTGCGTTGCCGCCGCCGAACGACTTCCAAGCCGATTGCTTCACGCGGAGCCCGCCGTGCACCGCCACTGCCACGGCCGTCCGCGGCGCGCTCGATGCGAACGGCAACGCGCTCTTCCCGATGAGCTGGGCCGGCGTGCTCGCCGCGAACGTCGACGTTCCGGTGCCCCGGCTCATGCGCACGCGGCTCGCGTCGCCGCTGCCCTTCCAGATTCCCGATCAGGTGTTCCTCGGCTCGTTCACGCCCGAGGGCGGGCTGCTGCCGCCGATCCTCGAGCCGCAGCTCGATCCGACCGTCGCCGCCCCCAACGTCTTCACGATGTTCGGCTCGGTCGACGCGCCCTATACGACGATCCGCGTGGCGCGGCGCCACGGCACCTGCGTCGACGGCGACGTCGCCGGCGTCCGCTGCGCGACCGACGTCGACTGCAAGGGCGGCGTCTGCAGTACGTCGTGCGTCGATGCCCCGTCCACGCTCTGCACGTCGAACGCCGATTGCACGACCGGGGCCTGCGGGACGCTCTTCGACCTGACCGCGCTCACCGCCGGCGGCGCCGCGATGGTGCTGCCGCGCGCCACCCCGAGCTTCTGCCAGCTCGCGCCCCACGCGACCTGCAGCGGTCCGGGCGACTGCCCCGGAGTGGGGAACGCCTGCGTCACGTACTCGATGGAGGCCGAGTCGCTCGTCCCGCTCGACGGCCTCGCGGCGAGCGACATCACGCGCACCTTCACCGTCAGCGAGACGATCGACGGTGTCGACCGCAACGGCGACGGCGACTTGAACGACTCGGTGATGACGCTTCGGGATCGCGCGACCGGCACGACCGATCCGCTCGGGGCGACCGCCGGCTGTGGACTCGTCGGCACGCCGGAGGGCCGCGCCGCGCTGCGCATCTCCATCCCTCCGTTCACCTTCCCCACCGTCGCCGTCGAGAACGACACGGTCGCGTTCCTCGAGTCCGAGCACGGCCAGAACACCTGCGACCAGACCAGCGACGCCGACGCGATCGACGGCATCCTGCGCATCTTCCGGCTCGGCTTCCCCGAGACCACGATCATGGGGGCCACGCGGGCCGTCGACTCGGCGCCCGTGATCGACGGCCTCCCGGTCGCGGTCTCGGGCGGTCGCGTCTACGTGCGCGCGTCGGAGCCAGCGTCGTCCGCGCAGCGGGTCGAGCTCGCGAGCCGGAGCTTCAGCACCGGCAACGCGCCGGCGGGCGACCAGTCCGAAATGTGGGACATCTCGGGCGACGGGCGCTACGTCGCGTTCAACGGCGGGGCCGAGCTCGTCGCGGGCGCGAGCGGAGGCGTCTTCGTCTACGATCGTGTCACCCAGACGACCGAGCACGCGAACCAGGCGTTCGGCGGCGGCAACCCAAACGGCGTGGCCTACTGGGTGGCGATGGCGCGGAACGGCCGGTACATCGTGTTCCGCACTCAGGCCACGAACCTTCTCGCGACGCCGGATTCCAGCTTCTACGAGGACCTCTACGTCCGCGACCTCGTGACCGACACGACCGAGCTCGTGAGCGTCGCGGCCGGCGGCGGGTTTCCCACGGGAAACACCGGCAGCGGTCAGCCGGCGATCTCCGACGACGGCCGCTACGTCTTCTTCAACACGTCCGCCAAGGACATGCTGCCGCCAGGCGGACAGACGGACGGCGACCAGGACATGATCATCCGCGACCGATGCGTCTCGAACGGTGTGCCGGTCGTCGGGTGCACGCCTTCGAACATCCTCGTGTCTCCGGACGGACCGGGCACGAGTCCGAGCGTGACCTACATCGGGATGAGCGGCGACGGTCAGTGGGTCGCGTGGACGAACGGCGTCCTCGGGGACGCCCGGGCCTGGAACCACGTCACGGGCGAGACGCGCGCCATCGACACGGCCTTCGACGGCGGTCCCGCCGACAACAGCGTCGCGTTCGTGGGCGGCATGTCCTACGACGGCCGATACGTCCTCTTCGCGAGCCACGCGTCGAACCTCATCGCGCCCGGCAAGGACACGAACGGGAATCTCGACGCGTTCGTCCGCGACCTGGAGCTCGGCGTCACCGACCGTGTGAGCGTCGGGACCGATGGAACGCAGGCGACGGGTTTCGTCTACACGCCGGTCGCGCACGGGCTCTCCGCGGACGGTCGCTATGCGGCGTTCACGAGCCACCCGGCCGGATCGCTCGCGCCGGCGCTGTCGCCAGGGCAGGGCGCACTCTTCGTCCACGACCGCGTGGCCGGCACGACGGAGCACGTCGACGTGCAGGCCGACGGCTCGTTCGTCGACGCCTTCGGGGCCCTCGGCAGCTACAGCTTGTCCGCGGATGGGCGCACGATCGGGTTCATGACCCAGGCCTCGAACCTGACCGTCGCGACGACCGACGCGAACACCTACTTCGACGCCTACGTGCGCGGTCCGGATCCGGCCGATCCGCTCGGGGTCGACGCGCTCTTCCCGAACGGAGCGGTGACGGACGACGTGCTGCAGGTCGTCGACGCCGTGAGCGGCGTCGTGACGACGCACTGTCCGGCCGCCGAGGTTTCGGTCGCCGGCGGCCAGGCCGCCTACCTGCGGCCCGAGGCGACGAGCGGAACGGTCGGCTGTCCGGCGGGATCGCGCAACGGGGACGGCGACACAGCGGACCAGGTCGTGCACCTCGCGGTCGGCGCCGGGGTGTCGCAGAACCTCGGTCTCGCCGCGACGACGGTGCGCGCCTCGAGCGCCGTCGCCGCGGCCCTGATCTCCGAGGCCGGGCAGGCGGGCCTCGACCGGAACGGCGATCTCGACCCCGACGACGACGTCGTTGCGGTCTATCCGTTGCCCGGCGGTCCCTGGGCGAACGTCGGCGAAGCCGCCGACACCCTCGTGGTGAACGGATCCCGCGTCGCGTTCCTCACGCCCGAGTCGGCGCAGGGTGGGACGTCGCTCAACGTCGACGGCGATCCGGACGATCGCGTGGCGCAGCTCTACGACGTCGGCGGCGCCGGTCTCCGGAACGTCGCCGTCGCGGCCGAGGACCTCGTGCTCGGCGCCGCGGGCGGCACCGTCTGCGGCCCGCGCCAGCTCCTTGCGATCCGCGCCGACGAAGCATCGGACGGCAACGCCGACCAAAACGGCGATGGCGACGCCACGGACGACGTGCTCGTCGTCTACGACGCCGAAACCGACACCACGTTCGAGACCGGTCAGGCCGTCACGCCGTGCCGCATCGAGGCCTGCGATCCGCGGACGCCCTATCGCGTCACCGGCGGCAAGGTGAAGTTTCTCACGTTCGAGAGCGCGCAGAGCGAGGACCTCGACGGCAACGGCACGATCGGCGGTCTCGTGCTCCAGAGCTTCGACGTCTGCACCGGCATCACCACCGTGATCGGTAGGGTCGATCCCGAGTCCCCGAGCGATCCGCTCGACGACGTGGACGACGGCACGGTGTACGGCACCATCGCCGGACGCTGCGCCGTGCTCCCGGCCGCCGTCTGCGACGACCAAGCCGACTGCGCCGCCGGCTCCTTCTGCAACGGATTGAGCGCACGCTGCACCCTCGCCGCCCCGCCGACCTGCCAGACGAATGCCGACTGCCCGCCCGCCACCGAATGTCTCGAGGAACGCGTGACGGTCGGCGTCCCGACGAGCGATCGCGACGACGACGGCGTGCCGGACGCGATCGACAATTGTCCGGACCTGCCGAATCCCGCGCAGGCGGACGGCGACGGCGACGATACGGGCGACGCCTGCGACACGCTCTTTGCCGTGACGGCCTCCGCATGCGCACCCCTGCCGCTCGCAGGCTGCCGGACGCCGCGCGCCGCGCTCACATCGACGCTCCAGATCAAGGACAAGACCCCCGACAAGAGCGACGGGCTCACCTGGAAGTGGGCCAAGGGCGCTGCCACCACGGCGGCCGAGCTCGGCGACCCGCTCGCGAGCGACCGCTACGCGCTCTGCATCTACGGCGACACCGACGCGACCCCGACGCTCCTCGCCGAGCTGCTCGCGCCGGCCGGCGCCATCTGCAAGGGCAAGCCGTGCTGGAAGGCGCTCGGCAAGCCGCCCGGCACGACTGGCTACAAGTACAACGACCCCGAGCTCACGCCGCACGGCATCCAGTCGCTCAATGCCAAGCCCGGCGTCGACGGCAAGGCGCAGCTCATCGTAAAGGGCAAGGGCGCGACGCTCCGGAAGCCGGCGCTCCCGATCGGCGCATTCCCGCTCCGCGTGCAGATGCAGAAGGCGGGCACGTGCTTCGAGGTGAAATACGAGGCGGCGGACGTGACCAAGAACGAAGCCGGTCTCCTGAAGCTCAAAGGTCCACACCCGGCGAGCGGCGGCACGTGTCAGACCGACGAGGACTGTCAGCGACCCGCGGACACCGCCGGCTGCGGCCCGAACGCCACCTGCACCGCGACCGGTCAGTGCATCGACCCCGATCGGGGCTCGGCGCTCTGCAATCCCGACAACCCGCCGGGACCGCCGTTCCCGGGCGGCTGCGCGAGCGACTTCAACTGCGTCAACACGGCGGGCTGCGGCGTCGACGCGACCTGCGGACCGGAGCAGTACTGCGGTGACCCCGACATCGATTCCGTGTCACAGGCGTGCGTCACCGACGCCGACTGCCCGGGGAGCACGGTCAACGGCACCCCGATGGTCTGCGTCGACGGCACGACGTGCGCCGCGCTCTGCGGCGCGACCCGCTGCCCATTTGCGACGCCGATTCCGGCGGCCGGCGGCGTCTTCAACGGGACGACGATCGGCGGCACGTCGCTGCTGACCGCCTGCTTCGGCACCGCGTCGAAGGAGCGGACGTTCACGTGGACGCCGATCGCGAGCGGCGACGCGACGATCAGCACGTGCGGCTCCGACTTCGACACGATCGTCTCGATCCGGACCGGCGACTGCACCGGCGCGGCGTTCGACTGCGACGACGACGGCTGCGCGCCGGGCTCGACGATGACGACGCCGGTCACCGCCGGCACGACCTATACGATCGTGGTGGACGGCTACAGCAGCGGAAACGCCGGCACCTTCACGCTGACGGTGACCCCGCCGTAACCACGTCCTCTGCGCCTGGTCCTGCCCGCCGGCGTCCTTCCCGACCTCGTCATCGTGGCTCCGACGCAGGGGGCGTCGGCGATGCGACGGCGGGGCCGACGGCCACGCCAACGCCGATCAGTCTCACGGGACTCTCCTTAGGGAGCAACACGGAGAATCGAAGCTCACGGAGTACGACAAGGGCGCTGGCATCCACCGAGAAGCGTGCACCGGAGTCGTCCATCGCTCGGCGAGCTCGGCCGGCCGGGGATGAACGCCGACGAGATCGCCGACGTATCCGCAGGGACGACGCACTCAATGGTGCGATCGAAGGCGCGAGAGGTCGGCCATGACGGTGCTGACTGCCCACGGATCGCCAGAATCGGAGTAGGATCCTACCGGAGTGGGATCCTACCGGGAGAGGTGCGGAACGATGTTGACCTCCAGTATGCCCCGCGACAAAGTGACACCCGTGAAGGCTATTACCCTGCATCAGTTCCTCAGCGACAACCGCGACGACATCATTGCACGCACGAGAGCGAAGGTTTCCAAGAGGCCGGCCCCTCGAGCGACCGACGCGGAACTCCAAAGCGGCATCCCGCTTTTCTTGACGCAGCTCGGCGAGATGTTGCGAACGCACGCGACCATTCAGGACCCCGACATCGCGAAGAGCGCCGCCAGGCACGGCGATGACTTGCGGCGGATGGGGTTCACCATCGGGCAGGTCGTCCAAGACTACGGGGGGCTCTGCCAGGCGATTACGGAGCTCGCGAGCGAAAGTAGCACCGCCATCAGCAGCGACGAATTCAAGACCCTCAACGGTTGTCTCGATGGTGCCGTCGCGTCCGCCGTTACCGAGTTCGGACGGCAACGCGAGCAGTCCATTTCGGATGAAGGTGCCGAACACCTCGGCGTTCTCGCGCATGAGCTGCGGAACGCCCTGAACGGCGCGACGCTGGCGTTCGGGGCTCTGCGATCCGGAGCAGTCGGGACGACCGGGAGCACGAGCGAAGTCGTCTCTCGGAGCCTGGCGCGGATGCGTGACCTCATCGATCGATCCCTGACCGAGGTGCGACTGAAAGCCGGCATCCACAGACGGGCGGACGTTTCAGTGGCGTCACTCGTCGAAGAGGTTGCGATCGTCGGCGCGATGGAAGCCTCTCAGCGCGGCCTGCAACTCACGGTCGAACCCGTCGCGGATGACGTCACCATCAACGCGGACGCGCAGATCGTGGTGTCCGCCTTGTCGAACCTGCTCCAGAACGCCTTCAAGTTCACGCATCCCGCTGGACACGTCTCGCTGAAGATCACCACCACCCAGGACACGATTCGCATCGCCATCGAGGACGAATGCGGTGGGCTCCCCCCTGGAAAGATCGAGGACCTGTTTCGACTGTTCGAGCAGCGAGGCGAAGATCGCACTGGTCTCGGTCTTGGTCTCGCGATCAGTCGCCAAGGGATCGAAGAGAGCGGCGGTTCTATTCGTGTGCGCGACCTGCCTGGGAAAGGGTGCGTCTTCACCGTCGAGCTGCCGAGGCAGAAGTAGCGAGCAGCAGGTTTGATTACGACCATTCGCGGCATTACACATGGAACATGCCCGAATGGTCGGGACGGCCCGACCGTCTCCACTCGTGTCATAATGTTCTCGTCCTCGACGATGACGACGACGCGCGCGAGGCGATGGTGTTCATGCTCGATACGGAGGGATTCGACGTCGTTGGCGCCGCATCGGGCGCGGAGGCGCTCGCTCTCATGCAGGGCGGGATACGACCCTGCGTGGCCATCCTCGACCTACGCATGCCTGACATCGACGGGTGGGAAGTCTGGGAGCGGATGAAGGCGCATGACGAGCTGGCGCGGACGGCCGTAATCATCCTGTCGGCCGACCCGGCGGACCACGTGCGCGCCAAGGCGGTGGGGGTACGAGAGTTTTTGCGGAAGCCCATCGACGGGCGCGCGTTGACCGAGGCGGTCGAGCGGCACTGCGATCGCCGGCGGTAGCGGGCGCCCAGCGGTAGCGTCACATCGGTTCTCGGCTTGGATCAGCTGGGTGCCGATGATCTGGTCGCGCTGTTTGGGATGGGAACGTGTGCGTCGTTGGGATGCACAATCGATGCGCATCGCCCCAGATTCTCGGAGTGTGGCTGCAGAGTACACGCCGATGGCGGCGAGCTTTGAAACCTCCCGACGTGGAATGCCCGATTCGCTCGATTCGACGGCCTGGCTCCCGCCTCGGCGGTGGGCACGAATCTGGCACCGTCGGCACGGATGACACCAGCGCGCAGGGGCCGCGTGTTTCCAGCAGCCCGCCTCGCGGTTGGCCTCTCGATGCTGATGTACGTTGTCGGGTGCATCGGGCCGGGTAACCGTCAGACCATACGCTTCGACCTCGCGCCCGGCCCGGTGGAATCAGAGGTTACCGAACGCCACTGGTACTTCTTCTGGGGCCTCGTGCCGACGATCCGGCGCGACGTTCTTCGAGTATGCCCGACTGGCGTCGTGGCGATCCGCGAATCGCCCGGGGAGCAGGGTGCGATTGCGTGGCTACCGACGCTCGGGCTGTGGGGGAGCCGCTCCACGACGTATCTCTGTCGATCCGAAGCTCCAGGTGCATTGCCATGACGAACATCTCGCAGCCTGCACGTGTGCGGCGAAAGCGCGCGGCGCTACTTGCGCTCATCGTGCTGCTTCCAGTGCCGGCCGGCTGTTACCGCGCCGTATATACCGGGTTCGTGCCCGCGGGGGTGGGTACCGCACCCGTTGCGCCTACTCGGCGCTCGGCGTCTTGGCGAAACTTCTACCTCTACGGATACCTGCCACCTCAGCTCGCCGTCGACGCGGGCGCCGTAATGCGGCGGAGCCGCTCACGTTCGGGAGATTCGAACACGACAGACGTTCACGCAGGGATTGATCCGCACGTTTGCGAACTCGAGCGGCGTGAACGCGTACGCTCCGTGGAACGGCGAGGTCGTCTGCGTCGGTGATCCGGTCGACTGACACCGCCGCGGCGTTTCCCCGTGTGCTCGGCGCGCGCGGCGTCGGCACCATCATCTTACGAAGCGTTGGCGTCGCGAGGAGAAGGACGAGCGCAGCGCAACGGCTCCGCATCGGACTTCTCCTCGCAACCATCGCGACTCGGGTCAGGCGCGCTCGCCGATCTGCGTCAGTTCGTCGGGAACGCAGCAGGCGCGCAGCATGCCTCTCCGGTGCTCGCCTCGGCCGTCGCGGCCGGTGTCGCGGCCTGCTGACCGAGAAACGTGCGGAGCTGCCCGTCGGCTGCCGTTTCGGCGTCGACGTCCGCGAGGAGCGTGTACATCTCCCACGGGATGCCATCGACGTCCTTCACCCAATACTTGTCCGCCTTGGCATAGCAGCAGGTCGTACCTTCCTGTTGAAACAGCGGCACCTCGGCGTGTTTGGTACGGGCCAGCTCCGACATGACCTCGCCGGTGCTGGCGTAGCGGACGCCGAGGTGGCTCAGCGTGCCGGGCTCACCACCGACGTTGAGGGAGAAGATGACGGGCGGGTCCGCGAGCTCGAATTTGGCATAGTCCTGTCGGACCTTTGCGGGCTCGATGCCGAGCAGCTTGCGATACTGCTCGACGGCTTCCGGGATGCTGCGCACGTAGACCGCGACGTGAAACGTGTTTGCCATGAGATGGTTCCTCCGTGGGATTGAGATTCAGATATCGATGAGTCTCGATATTGCGCCAGCCATCGATGCATGTCAATATCCCCCCATGGCAAAAATCTCTCCCTGTTGCTCTCCGGTGCTCGCAGGCCCGCTGACGAAGGAGAACGCCGACGAATTGGCGTCGGCGTTCAAGGCGCTCGGCGATCCTGGCCGGCTGCAACTGTTGGGTTTCATCGCAGCGCAGCCCGAAGGCGAAGCGTGCGTCTGCTTTCTCACTGAGCCGACGGGTTTGTCGCAGCCTACGGTGAGTCATCACCTCAAGGTGCTGCATGCGGCCGGGTTACTCGATCGCGACAAGCGCGGTGCGTGGGTCTACTATCGCGTCAACTGCGGCCGTATCGAAGACCTGCGCTCGGCGCTGGCGACGCGGCCTGCTCGCGCCCGTGTGACGAAGCGAGCGTCATGACGCACGCGGCGCCGACGCTCTCTCAGCGCATCGTCGCCGAGAGCATCGGCACGGCGCTCTTGCTCGCGACCGTCGTCGGCTCGGGGCGCCATCGATTTCATGCAGCGCGCGAAGAAGGCCGAGAAGCCGTTCTTCGTATGGTTCAACACGACGCGGATGCACATCTGGACGCGCCTCAATGCGGAGAGCGCGGGCCGTTCGAAACGGCGGACCACGAGGGCATGGATTGCAGCCGCTGGCGCGCGGAGCACATGTTCCTGCTGGTCCCGCGCAGCAGGACGTCAGACGGTTCCTGGCGACGTTCAAAGACTTCCCGCCGCGCCAGAAGCCGGGCAGTTTCTCGCTCACAGCCTCCTCGAATCGCTCCAGAAGGGGACGCAGGGCGTCGCCAATTGACGAGCCTTCGTCGCACTGTCGCCGGTCGGTAGGCGAGATTGAAATCGTCGTCGCTACGGCAACGTCGCGCCGGCGGCGCCCAGCAACTCGCGTAAGCGCGGCGTCTCGCTCTCGACCAGCTGGTCGGCGCGACACGCGAGCTGACGCGTGAGGCAGGTCGTGACGTCGGTGATGCTCGCGAGGCTCACGATGCCGAGTGCCTGACAGGTCTCGGCGTGGGCGGCGGCACCGATGCCGTCGGCGGTCAGAAGGTCGGCCGCGGCGAGCGGGGCCGCGCCGCAGGACTTGGCGATGGAGGACGCCAACGTCGATCCCAGCTTCGGCAGCGTCGCGAGTGCCTTCTGGCACGCCCCGCGGGCTTTGATGACGCAGCTCGGATCGGCCGCCTTGGTCTGGAAACACGTGAAGACAGCTGCGCTGCAGCTCTGACCGGCCTTGGTCCGGCCCATCAGCAGCTTGGCGGCCGCCTTCTGGATCGTGCGGTCGCACTTGCGGAGCGCTTTGCGTTTGGGAGCCGCGATCGCGCTGCCCGCGCCGTTTGCCCCCTCTTCGAGGCACGCGAGGCTCGTGCCGGGATCCCAGCCGCCGAGCAGCAGCAGCTCGCGAGCTCGGGGGACGGCAGCGCCGAGCACGCGCTCGGCGGCGCAGGCATGTTGCCTGCGAACGCATGCGGCGACGTCGGCGATGGTGGCGAGGCTCGCAACGCCGCGTTCGCCGCACCCCCTGGTCTCGCCGCCGAAACCGAGCCCGACGGCGCTCAACAGGTCGGCCGCCGCGAGGCTGGGCTCGGCGCAGGCTTTCGCGATTCCCGCCGTCAGCGTGGTCTCGGCATTGGCGAGTGCCGTTCGCGCCTTGGTGCACTTCGCCTCCGCCTTGGTGAGGCACGATGCATCGCCTGGCTTCAGCTGCACGCAGTCGGCGACGGCCTTCTGGCAGGCCCCGAGCTGCTTCAACGTCGTCGCCGTGAGCTTGCTGCCGACCTTGCGAACGGCTTTGGCGCACTTGTCGAGCGCCTTGGCGGCGCCCGGATCGCTGAGCCCCGCACCGGCGCCGTTCGCCGGCGGCGTGCAGTCGTCGTCGGCGCGATCGGTCAGCTGGTCACCGTCGTCGTCGACGCAGTTCTCACAGTTTTCGGGCTGACCGATGGTGTTGCACCACTCGGGGGTATCGATCGGGGCGTTGAAGTCGAAGACGATGCGCGCGTCGTTGCAGATGCTGCTGCCGAGCGCCAAGCCGGGTTTGGGGCTGATGGTGAAGAGCACGGAGCCTTCTCCCTCGGGTGCGGTGACGTTCGGCGGCAGGAAGCCGTTGGTAGGATCCTCAGGCAGCTCGCCGGTGGCGGGATCGAGGGCGGTGAATTTCCAGGTCGCGATGCCACTGCCGGCATCCAGATCGGCCTCGATGCGAACGAGGAGATCCTGCGCCGGCCGAAAGTCGACGTCGGTCGTGAAGCTCGTGAGCCCCGGCGGCGGCGAGACCTCCCTGAGACCAAGGGTGATGGGTCCGAAGCTGAAGGTTTCGAGCGCGAGCTTCGCGGTGTCGAGCTGGTCGGTGATCACGACCTCCAGCGCGGCGGCGGTCGCGGTCGCGAGGTTCTCGAAAAACACGGTGTAGGGGATGGGTGCGAGGCCATCCACGAATCCGCCCGGACCGTTCGGACCGACTTTGTCGTTCGGATC
The DNA here is from genome assembly GCA_031400185.1 of Polyangiaceae bacterium. Lineage (GTDB taxonomy): Bacteria > Desulfobacterota > Binatia > UTPRO1 > UTPRO1 > UTPRO1. The sequence goes on along the minus strand of JANNPN010000201.1, from coordinate 12,395 downwards.
GAAGGAGTTGCCGAGACCGGGTTTCGGCTGGCGTTCTTGCGGACGGCAGGGCACGAAGACGTAGGCGTCGTCGACGAGCTGCTGCTTGTCGCACTGCTTGGCGGGCGGATCCGGAGCGCATGGCCCGGTTGGGGGCTTTTCGTCGCAATCGCTGAAGCGCTCGCAGGTGACGTCGGTCGGGTCGCAATCGTCGTCGACGACGTACCGCGCTTGCGCGTCGCTAGCTCCGAGCCACGCGTTCGCGACGAGGTGCGCCAGCCACCCCATGTGGGTGGGCATCTTGTCGAGCGCGGCGAGCGGTTCGATCTCTCCGGCGATGAACTGCCCGGTGTCGATCAGCAGCTGCGTCAGGCTGTAGACCGGCGATGTCCCGCCGACTCGAGCCACCGCTTCGGCCGTTCCCTGCTCGACCACGCGTTCGAGCTGGGTCCGCACATACTGCTCGATCGCGGCGTCGGCTGGGAATGCGACCGCACCGTGCACCTCGGTCGCATGCTGCTTCGCCCGTGCCACGAAGAGGGCGATGGTGGCCGGAGACAGGCTCGGCCCGAAATAGGGTTTGCCGATGTCGTACGTGAGCGAGACGGGATTGCGCGCGGGGTCGATCGTCAGCGGCGCTTTCAGTCGGAACCGGAGGGCGCCGCTGAATCCCGCGGGCACGACCGGGAGCAGGAGCGGGAACGTATCGCGATCCGCGGGGGGCTCGAGGGGGACGTCGATGGCGACGCGGGACCAATCGGTCGGAATTTGTCCGGGCTGCGGTGGGGGAGGGCTCACGGGGAAGGGGATGTGGAACTCGAGCTCATCGGGAAACGAGAACCAGAGCGGGGCGCCGTAGGCGTCGACGTTGCCGCGATTCCCGAACCGGAGGTGGAACGTGGTCACGCGCCCGAAGAGGATGACGCGCGGCATCCCCAGTTCGACCCACAAGTCGGGACCGCCACCGGCTTCGATCGTGAACGCTTCGGGCAGCGTCGCGGTCGTCGAGTTGAGGTTCGTGACGGTGACGTTCCACAGGCCGGGCGCGGCACCCCGGAGATCGAGCGACGACGCGAGCACGGTGCCATTCGCCCCGGCCTTCGCCGCCGAGCCGACGATGTCCGGCTCGCCGGCGCGCGTCAGCTTCAACACCGCTCCATCGACGAGACCGCTCCCGTACACGAGGGCCAGGACGGAGCCCGCATTGCCGCCGCGACTCGGCCGCAACGAGTCGATCGCAAACTCGAGCGTGCTCCCCGCGAGCTCCAGCGCACCGATGTCGCAGGCGACCCCATCGGGTCGATCCTCACCACGTTGGTCGGTGGTCGGACACGCGAACCCCCCGCTCCCCGGCACCGCGGGATTGCCGGCGTCGAGCGCCGGGCTCCCCGAAAGCAGCAGGTGCGTCGCCGTCGGTCCTCCGTGGTCGGCCAACGGACCGAGGAGAGGGTCGAGCGGGTTCGCCTGCGTACCGACTTGATCGCCGTTCGAGCCGTCGCTCAGACCTTGGCAGCGGTTGTTGTCGCCGATGATGTTGTGCCCTTCCGAGGTGAGGGTCCCCGAGTCGGTGCTGCAATCGGGGACGCGTCCGGCCGGGCCCGGCCTCTGGTCGAGGTTGCCGGCGAGAATGCTGTTGCGGATGGTGACGGCGGCGCCGGCGAACAGCCCGGCGCCGCGGCCCGACGCCATCGGCGTGAGGATGTTGCCCGTCACGGTGCTGCTGCGGAGCGCCAGTGTTCCCCCTGAAACCAGAATGCCGGCACCGTTGCCGTTGCTCGTATTCCCGCTGATCGTGCTGTTCGTGATCGTGACGGTACCCTGCTGGCTGACGATGCCGCCGGGATTGTTACCGCTCACCGTACTCCCGGTGATCGTGAGCACGCCGGATGGGCGGCTGCTCACGCCGCCGCCGACGTTGTCGCTGACGGTGCTGTCGATCACGGTGACGGTGCTGCCGTCCGAGTTGCCGATCCCGCCTTGGCCGAAGAAATCTCCGCCGTTGGCGGTCACGACGCACGTGGTCAGGGTGACAACGGCGGGTGCCGCCACGGTTTGATTGAGGATGCCGACACCCATGCCCGCCGACCGGCCGTGCCGAATCGTCACGCCGCTGATGGCGAGACGGGCGGACAGGTTTTGGAAGACCCGATCCACGACCCCTTGGCCCGCCGGGCACGCCGTAGTCTTCTGGTCGACCGGGCACGCCTGAATGATGGTCACGGCCGCGCCCGCACCGATGATGACGAGGTCGTCGTCGGCGGTGTTGTCGACGATGTCGAGGTCGTTCCCGAGCGCGGTGTCGTTGAAGTCGTCGGCGATGGTCAGCGTATAGACCCCTGCCGGGACGACGATGGTATCGGTCTCGGTGTTGCTGCCGGCCGTGCACTGATCGACGGCGAGATTGGTGTTGGCGGCGCGCACCGCCTCACGGAGCCCGCAGTCGCCGTCGGCGTTGATCTCGTCGTCGGTGGTGCTGACGGGGATGGTGGCCGCCAACAGGGGCGGCGCGACCAGGATCGTCAGCAGGAAGCCGAGAGCGGCGGTGACCAGGCGAATGGTGGTGCGTGCGGCCACGGGCATTCCTCCCTGCCTTCGAGCGTGCGCGGGCGACGGTATGTCCCGGTGCAATCGCTGGTCAAGCTTTCCACGTCGATCGGCACCGCCTCGCGAGCGGGACGATCACGACGGGGGTGGGTACGCTCCTGACTCCGTCCGTCGGTCGCTCGAAGGTTGGGGTGTCGATTCCCCGAGCAGCCGCTCAGCGCTTGCGGATCGGGCCTACGACCTCGACCCGTACCGGCACCCCGTCGACCTCCGTCGGCAGACTGTCTTTCGATTTGGGGTGGCTGCGGAGGTTGACCTTCACCCCGTACCCGGCGCCGACCTTGGTGATGCCGACTCCCACGACGGGAGCCAGGCCCTTGAAGACCGTCAGCGCTCTCTTTTTTGCCGCTCGGGCTTCGTCAACGGAGTGAGCGCTCATCACTTCTCACCATAGCAGGTCGACCTTGAGCGCGCGCAACACCGCTTCGAGGGGGTGTGCGTAGGTGAGTCCCTTGCCGTTGGTGCCGCCGTGGTCACCTCCCGCGAACAGGAGCGCAACGCCGAGGCGATCGGCGTCGACGATCAGCGATCCGCTGTCGCCGCCTCGGCTGAACGGGAGGTTGCCAGCGCCCTCGATCTCGATTTGATTGTCGAATCGCAGGTCGCCGATGTCGTACCCGACGACGACGTTGTCGAGCTCGAAGGCGCTCACGCGGCCGCGGGTGACGCCCGTGGTGCGGCCCACCTTGGCGACCGCCGTGCCTTCGTCGACGATCTGCGCGCCCTTGCCGGCAAGCTTGCCCAATCCCTTGAGCTGCCGGTGATCGTGGCCTATGCCGCTCCGCACCGCGGCGGTGGCACAGTCGAGCAGGTTGGCGCCGATGCGCTTCATCCGGACGACACGCGCCAACGCCGCCACGATGTCAGCGGGTCTCACGCCGCCGTCGATCTGACCGGGTTGAATGATGTCGTCGCCCTTCTTGGCCCGGTTCTCGTCGGCGAGCACGTGGTTATTGGAGAGAATGAATGGTGCGTCGCTGCCCGTAGCCGTGACGAAACAGCCGAGTGTCCCCGCCGTGATCTTGAAGTGGCCGATCGAGCCGCCCATCAGCAACGGACGATTGCGTTGCTGATGCCAGGGCACCGCCCGCTTCGCTACCCGACCGATGTATTGAACGTCGACCTCTCCGCGCGCCTGCTTTCGGATCCTCTCGATCTGTTGGCTGCCCTCGAGCCCGCGATGCTGAATTCGCACCGCCAGCGCATAGTCGCGTTTACCTTTTCGGGTGACGCCGAGGGCGAGCGTTCGCAGCTGCTGCGAGTCGTCGGTCGGACGCGCAGGAACCCCGAGCGCGCGAAACCTCACGTTCGCGGTCAATGGCGCCACGGTTGCCGAGAGAACTTGCTGCTTCAAGTCGCGCACAGAGTCGAGTTCCATGGATTCCTCCAATCGCATGAAGAAGAACGCGTTGCCACGGGTGCGCGGATACGCATCGACCCGACATACTGCTGCCCGCTCCGTTAGTGCCAACGTTCCGCGCTTCGACAAACGCGGCGACTTCAACGCCAAGCAGCATTGCGTCGACGGCGACCCGCGCTGCGATTTCGACGGCGGCGTCGCGGGACGCGCATGCGCGACGTGCAGCGCCTCCGAAACTCGGCCGTCCGTCGCCGGATCCTCCGCGTACCCCGTGGCGCACACGCCATCGAGGGTCGCGGTCGTCACTGAATCGAGCGTCGCGAACAGCGTCGTGTCGACACCGCGTGCGACCAATCCGTCCGCGAGCAGGCTGGTGATCTGTTCCCAGGGCCCGTAGTGCAGGGGCGGCGTACGCCAAGCAACCGGACCCAAGAGCGCGATCTTCATCGGGTGCCGGTCATGACCATGACGGTCGTCGTATCACGCTTCGGCCCGCGCATGCGTTCCGGTGCCGGCGCTTGCGGCACCCCGACCGGTTCGGCGAGTCGGGGAGGATCCACCCGAGACGATCGGGCGCGAGGCTAGGGCGCGGTGCGGTGCACGGGCATCAGGTTCTTCGGGATGAGGCCGTTGTCGTACGCCTGACGTTCGAGCTCCTCGCGGAAGTCGGGGTGCGCAAGCGCGATCAGGGAGCGCGCCCGGTCCGCCACGGACTTGGCCTTGAGATTGGTGATGCCGTATTCGGTCACGACGTACATGATGTCCGAGCGCGGTGTCGTCACGATGTTGCCCGGCGTCAGGTTGAGGACGATGCGGCTTTTGCGAACGCCCTTCCGCTCGTACGTCGAGGATAGGAGCATGAAGGATTTTCCGTTCTTCGAGGCATACGCGCCGCGCACGAACTGTAGCTGTCCACCCGTGCCCGTCAGGTGCCTGTGCCCATCGGACTCGGATGCGGCCTGCCCCTGGAGGTCGACTTGTGTCGTGTTGTTGATCGAAACGACATCGTCGTTCTGCATGATGACGTGCGGCAGGTTGGTGTAGTCCACGGGGTGGCACTCCATCACTGGATTGCGTGTGATCGCGTCGTACTGGTACTTCGAACCCAGCGCGAACGTGAACACCACCTTGCCGGGATCCAACTTCTTTTTGACGCCTGTCACGCAGCCTGCTTTCCAAAGGTCGATGCAGCCGTCCGTCAACATCTCTGTATGGATGCCGAGATCCTTGATCCCGCTCTGGGCCAAGAGCGTGCACACCGCATTCGGCATTGCGCCGATGCCGATCTGGACGCAGGCGCCGTCGTCGATGTTCTCAGCGATGTAGTTTGCGACCGTGCGATCGACATCGCTCATGGGGGCGTTTTTGAATTCCGCGGCGCCCGCTTCTCCGCCCTCGACGACGTAGTCGACCTCCGAAATGTGCACTTCGTTCTGTGCCCCGAAGACGTGCGGCAGGTTCGGCGCGACCTCGACCATCACCGTCTTCGCGCGTTCGATGACCGCGCGTATCCACGCGTTCGTCGGTCCGAAGTTGAAGTAGCCTCGCTCGTCGACCGGTGTGGTGCGGATGACCGCGATGTCCGGGGGCTCGAGGAGGCGGCGATAGTAGTCTGGCACCTCGCCGAGGTTCAGCGGGATGTACACCATCCGGCCGGCGTCATGCTTCATCCGATCGTAGCCACCGAAATGCCAATTGTAGGCTTGAAAATGCCGTCCCTCCGGATCAGCCTCGAGGAACGCCAGCGGACGGATCGACAGGCACGAGCGTATCTTCACATCCGTCAGCTCATCGCACCGCGCGGCCAGCGCCCTGTCAAAGGTTTCGCTCTGAGAGTTGACGCCACCCAGATCGAGCCACATGCCCGACTTCACCATGGATGCGGCCTCGATCGCGGAGATCGCCCTGGCCGGTGTCTTTGCGGTTCGGTTGCTCATTCGTGCTCCTTGGGTCCCCGGAATCGCGATCCAGGACGGATAGCCTGTTCGAGCCGGGGATTGTGCAGCGCTGGAGAGTCGCGGACGTCTCGGTCACGAGACCGCGTTCTGCCGACCAGCCGCATACTCCGTGGCGCTGGGCGTGGGCAAGGGCGCCCGCCGGCAGGCCCTCGCGTGGACGATGGAGTTTCCCCGCTTCGAACCAGCGCAGTAGGCAACGGTGCTTTTGCGCGGCTCTTCACCAGGCGCAGCGTCGGTCCTGATCGCGAGCGAAAAAAATCGCTAGGTCGGCACGGCCGAGTGGTTGTATGGGAGGCGCGGCCGAGAGGCCCACATCCCCTGGAGGTTTGGCCATGAAGCTCCCGCTCATCGCAGTCTCGGTCGTGTCCCTCGGTGTTGCGCTCGGTTCCTCGGCGGTCGCCGCTCCTCCGACCAGCACCAAATGCTCGGTCGTCAAGAATGCGGCTGCGGCCGACGCGGTCTACTGCCACGCGGTCGCCCAGAACAAGGTCCTGCTCGGCGGCACCGCCGATCCGGGGAAGTGTGATGCCAAGCTCGAGCGCGCGTTCACGAAGATGGACGGCACGGGCGCGTGTCCGCTGGTCGGCGACTACGCCGACGTCCGCCAGCGCGTCGTCGACGCCGAGGCCGCCGTGCGCGCCGCGCTCGCGGCCGGGAGCGCGACGACGCCCTCCGAGAAATCGTGTGTGACGCGCAAGAATGCCGAAGCCGGACGCTACGCGCGCTGCCACGCGAGCGCGATGAAAGCCGCGCTCGCCGGCAAACAGCTTCCCGAGGAGATCTACAAACCGATCGTCTTCATCAAGTGCGAACAGCGCCTGGAGACGGCGTTCCTGAAAGCGGAGACCCGCGAGACCTGCCTCACCACCGGGGACGTGGCCGACGTCCGTGGCCTCGTCGTTGGCGCGGCCACCAATTTCCGTCTTGCCGACGCGAGTCCGGCGCGAGCGGGGGGTGCAGACCTGCGTGGCGCCGACTTTCGAGCCGCCGATCTCACCTCCGTCTTCTTTCCGTTCGCGGATCTCCGTGGCGCGGATCTCGCGGGAGCGACCTTGCTGAACGGCATCGTCTCCGGCGCTGATTTTACCGGCGCCGATCTAACCGGGGTCGCCCTGGTCGGCACCCGGATGGTCACGACCAATCTCACCAACGCCAACGTCGCCGGTGCCGATCTCACGTTGGCCTTGCTGGCGGACGCCGACGTGACCGGCGCCGACCTGAGCGGGGTCACGTGGTCGCAGACGGGGTGTCCCGACGAAACGACCAGCGACACCAACGGCAGCAGCCCGGAGTCGTGTTGCGCGAACCTCCAGGGCGCCGTACCCGCGGCGTGCTCGCCCTAGCGCAGGTTGCTGAAAAAGGGCCATCTGCGTCGTTGCTCGGTCACTCACTTGTGCGGCGTAGCCCCGCTACGCCTCCGCGTTCGTTCCCTCGCGCCTAGCAGCTGACCCTTTTTGAGCAACCTGCTTGCTGCTGATCGCGCGTGGTGAGCCCGCTCGCTGCGCTCGCGGGCTTCGTCTCAACGAAGCCAATGCGCAGAAGTATTGATTTCGGCGCTCACATCCTGCGGCCGACACCAACCTGACATCTGCTCGCTCTCGTGGCGGACGCGATGGGCTGCACGCTGACCTCGCGCGCGACGCTGAAGCGGAAGGCGGCGAATTGCGTCGCGCTCTCGTGATGCAAGGTAGCGCGCTTCGCACGGCACGCTGAACGACTGCGGCGCGACCAGCGTGCTGGTCATCACGTCGTGTGCACGACGAGCTCGGAGCGCGCCGTACCGGACGCGCGGGGATCGGGTTTCCAGTGATCCCAAACGGGACAGGTGCTGAATATTGGCGCAGCATCAAAAGCGATAACTGAATTGTGTTCCCAAGCGACGCAGGAAATCGCATCGCTCCAGTGAGAAACTCCTTGTGATGATGGTCGCATCAGTAGCAACACTTGGGGCAACCGCGCAGGGCAGCCCGGTGGTCGTCGGACGCATCGGTTGCTCGCGCGCGACCATGAACGCGGCATTCACGCAGCGCGAATCGGTTCGCGACCAGACAGCATCAGGAGGGCACCATGACCGACACAGACCTCCGCACTGCCCGATCACGGAAGGCCCGCGTGATGCTGGTCCTCACGGGCGCTTTGGTTCTTCTGATGGGCGGGGTGAGCGTCGCTGCGAATCCCGCGCCGGTGCAGCTCTTCTACGTGCCGTTTCCGGAAGACCAGCTCCTGCAGGGGCTGCAATCGATCAACGCGACCGCCGCCAACCCGGTGACGACGTACATCTCGATCGCAGCGGTCGCCGACGGCACGATCATCTACTACGACCAGTGGGAGAACGGTTACGATGCCGACATCGCCAACCCGCTGAATCTCTACAACGGCGGCAACCCCGGCGGCACGCAGATCTGGGGCGACGGCGATCCCAGCAACGGCGCTCCTCCGTTCGTCTGCGTCGGCGGCAGCAACGCCGGTGCGGCGTGCACGGTCCCCTCGCAGTGTCCGAGCGGGACGTGCGACACCAGCGACCTGGTGGACGCAGGGAAGGTCATCCTCCTCAAGAACGACGTCAACACCGCCAACCTCTCGGCGATCGATTTCGACGGGCGCGACAAGCTGGCGGCGACCAAGACCGTCGCGGTGTCGCACACCGCGTGGGGTGCCGGATCGGGGACACTCCTCGCCGGATCGGTGGAGGTCTTCGATACCAACAGCTGGGGCACGGAGTTTCTGGCGCCGATCGGCGCGGACATCGCGGATATCACCGACCACCAGATGTTCGAGTACACGAGTCTGGCGATCATGGCTGGGGAGGGCGGCGCCACGATCCAGATCGACAAGGACGCGAACGGCGTCTTCGAGACGACGCAACCGCTGAACGAGGGCGAGAGCTACTTCGTGAACGGCGGCGTGAACGTCGGTGCCAGGATCACGTCCGACAACCCCGTGCAGGTGGACATCCTGACCGGCGACGCGAATTCGACGTATGAGAGCCGCGACTCGGCGTTGCTGCCGACCGATCTGTGGGCCACGGATTACTACACGCCCGTCTCGACGACCGCGGGACCCGTCGGCAGCACGAATGGCACCGCCACGACGGTGTGGCTCTACAATCCGACGGCGAGCACGATCAGCGTCGGGTACACGACGCGGAACGGGCTCGGGAACCTGACGACGACGACGCTCTCGGTGCCGGGCGGCGCGCACGGCGGGTTCCTGCCGCAGGTGATCCCCGACGGGTACGGCGCGCACTTCTCGACGGCCACCACGCCATTCTACGCCTTCTCGGCGACCAACTCGACCGACACCAACACCGGCGGCAATCAGGCGTGGGACTGGGGATACACGCTCGTCCCGAAGGATTCGCTGACGCCGCAACTGCTGATCGGTCTCGGCATCGGCCGCGATCCGACGTCCGGCCTCAACCTCACCGAGAACGGCAACCCGGTCTGGGTCACGCCGATCAGCAACGGCGATATCCCGGTCATCGTCTACGTCGATTTCGACGCCGACCCGGGCACGGGCGCCAACGTCGATCCCTACGGCAATCAGTACGACCTCGCGTTGACGCTGAAAGAGCTCGAACGCGCCAAGGTCTACGACACCGGGGATCGCGACCAGACGGGGACGCTGCTCTATACGTGCGGCTCCACCGTAGCTGCCGGTCCGTGTGACGTCGTGCCCGACGTCAAGCTGGCGGGCGCCTGGGGGCAGGACCCGCTCGCAGCCACGGCGTCCGCTCCGGGATTGGACGTCGGCACCGGAGTACCGCCCCTGCCGCTCTTCTCGGCCGGCAAGAACGGGACGTTGCTCACGGACACCGACGGCGACGGGTTCATCAGTCCCGGCGACGTGCTGCTCTACACGATCTCGATCGTGAACATCAGCCGCGTGCCCGTGCCCGACATTCTGCTGAAGGACACGTTGCCGGCGGACACGACGTACGTCGAGAACAGCACGTTCTTCACCGATGCCGCGATGGTCACGACGCAGATTCCGGACGACGGCGGCGGCACGGCGTTCCCGCTCGATGGCGTCGGCGTCGTCCTCGATACGATCACCGCCCTTCCCGTCGGCGGGTCGTACCAGGTGACGTTCCAAGTGACGATCGACAGCTTCGCCAACTTGACGCCGGGGACGACGCAGATCGTGAACGTCTGTAGCGCCACCGCGGTCGGCGTGACCGTGCCGTGTGAGGACAACACGCCCCTCAACGGGTGCATCGGCGACTTCGTGTGGAAGGACCTGGACGGCGATACGATGCAGGACGGCGGAGCGGAGACCGGCATTCCGGTGGTGACGCTGAAGGTCTATCGCGACGTCAACAACAACGGCGTCATCGACGGCGATCCGCTCGTGGGAACGGACGTCACCGACGGGAGCGGCCTCTACAGGATCAACGGCTTGGTGGCCGACACCTACCTCGTCGACGTCGACGATCTGACCGTCCCGCCCGGCTACGTCCTGACCACGGCCAACGATCCGAAGGTCATCACCTTGGCCGGGGGGCAATGCGATCTCACCGGCGACTTCGGGTACCTGATTCCGGCGACCCCGACCCCGACAGCGACGCCGACGTTCACGCCGAGCGTGGCGCCGACCCTCCTGGCGGCGACGAACGCCACCGCGACCCTGACGCCGTCCTCCACGCCGACGCCGTCGGCTACGGAAACGCCGACCAGCAGCCCGAGCCCGACGGCGACGGCCACCGAGACGCCCGTCGTCACCGTGACCGCGACAATCACTGCGACGGCGACCGCCACTGCGACGCCGACGGCCAGCGCCACGCCGGTCCTCACCGGCACGCCGACCGCGACGCCGACGCCGACGGGACCTTGCGGCAACGATCAGCTCGACCCCGGCGAGACCTGCGATCCTCCGGGCACGCTCATGCCGCCCAACGGCAACCCATGCCGCACCGACTGCACCTATTGCGGCGACATGGCCACGCAGGTGCAGGACGGCGAGAGCTGCGACGACGCCAATTCGGTCTCGGGCTGCCGCCCCGATCGCCCGCAGCTGGCACTCGACGAGTGCTTGAACAACTGCCAATTCCCGATCTGCGAGGACCCGTCGCGGATTCAGCTCTACCCCGACCACGACGACGTGGTGCAAGTGCACGGGCGCCTGATCGCGCCTACCGACGTCGATTTCGGCACCGGAGACTTCGTCGTCCGGATCTCGCGACGGATCTGCTCGCAGGACACGAGCGTTCCCTGCGCCGCGGATGCAGAGTGTGACGCGCTCACGCCCGGATCCATCTGCACGCCGGAGCCGATCTTCGAGCAAGCGGTTGCGGGTTCGGCGATCGAGGGGAACGGGAAGCGCTGGAAGTACCGGAACCCGTCGGCCAAGACGGAGGGCGGTCTCTACCAGCTGAAGATCACCGGCAAGACGTCGAGGAAGGTCTGTGCCGGGAGCTCCAACGCAGGCGCGCGGTGCGCGACTGCCGCCGACTGCCCGCAAGGGAGTTGCCTCGGCTACTACGCGCTCAAACTGAAAGGGTACGGGGGAGCCGACAAGGCAGTGTCCGACATGCAAACGCAGATCTACGGCGGCGGCTACGGGTGGGCGGTACGGGGCATCTGGCAGCAGTTCCCGAAGGGTTGGCGTCTCTACAAGAAGAGTGTGTTGCTCGACCCTTACCTCTGACTCGACGACGAAGGGTGGTGGGGCGCGGAGAGCGCCGCACCGCCCTTCGCACACTCGCGGCTGCCCATGGCGCCTGAGGGAGCGCCGGCAGGCCCGGGGCCCGATCCCGCACCATCCGGGCGACCGTGCGTCATGTCAGAGCGTCAGGTCAGACCAGCAGGTCGCCGAGGCTCGACCCGGCGAACGCCGCGTGTAGTTGCCGGAGCTCGTCTTCGTCCAGGGTGTCGACCAGCTCAGCCATCCATCCTGCGACCGTGTCCCGCGCTGGATTCTGCGGGAAGCGCTTCGCCACCAGCGCGAGCAGCTCGTCCCGGATCGGCACGTTCAGGAGGAGTGCCAGAAAGAAGCGGTGCTCCGGCGCATCGACGATGCCGCGGAGCGCGACGATGACGTCGCGTCTCGCGATCGTGTCGAGCGTGGCGGCGACGCCGGCCGCGAGAGTGCCGTGGCGCTCCTGGAACGCCGCCACGACGAGCTCCCAGGCGTCGAGGGCGCGGAGATGGTGCATGCCGTGCCGCAGGACGGCAAAGCCGCGTGCGAAATCCAACTCGGCGAGCATCGCCAGTACGAGCTCGGGATAGGCGGGATCCGCTAGTACCTCGAGCACGTCGAGGAGCTGCGTACGGCGCGCCATGAGGGCGTCGTGGTGGGTGGGATCGAGGGCGACGTGCGGCGGGAGGTAGTTGAGCTGCGGGTCGGTGCCGGGATCGTGCTGTGTGCGCACGACCACCGTGATCGAGGGGGTCTCCAGATGGAAGAGCGAGTGGATGAAGCCATGGCCGGATTCGATCGTGACGCTGCGGCCGGTTTCGAGCAGCTCGACCGTCCGCATCCGGACGTCCCCGACG